>CATPBO010000034.1 GCA_955652835.1 Candidatus Dormiibacterota bacterium | reverse complement strand
TGTACGCGATCGCGGCCGGCCGGAGCACCACGAATCCCCTCCACGGGGCGGCCTACGAAGAGGCCTACGAGGAGGCCACGCTCCGCACGGCTGGAGCTCAACCCCAGCCAAAGACCTAACCGGGCTCCCGGCGGGGCCTACCTCGTCATACTGCGGTGATTGCGTAACGTGCGTTCGAGCCCGCAGGGGCCCCCCCACCAGAGCGAACCTGAGGAGGCTGCCCCCATAGCCGCGGCGGTGGTTTCGGCTTTGGCCCTCGATCCGAAGCGGCGCCGCCGGTATCTCCAGATCGTCTTCGGCTTCGGTGCGCTCGTCGTCGCGATCGTCGTGCTGTACCTGATGCGGGACTTCCTTGGCGCATTCGTGCTGGGCGCCGCGATTGCGTTCTTGATCCAGCCGGCCGTCACGCGCCTGGTCGCCATCGGCATCCCGCGAGTGCTCGCCATCGCGTTCATCTTTGTCGTGATCATCATCGTAATGGCCGGCCTTGTGCTCTTGATCGTGCCGATGGGAGCCCGTGAGGTCAGCCAGCTGCAGCGTCAGGCGCCAAGCCTCGCCACTGCTGCCCAGAACACGCTCAACAGCCTGCAGGGATCGCCGATCCAGTTCCTCGGGATCACCATCGACGTGAAAGGCACGACGGAGGCCATCAACTCGCACCTCAAGGACTTCCTCCTGGGCCAGTTCGGGAACGCCGTCACCATTGGCCTGACCGCGCTCACGACGCTGCTCCAGCTCGTGCTCATGTTCATCGTCGCGTTCCTGCTGGCCCTTGACGCGGCAGCCGTCAGAAAAGTGCTGCGCCGGCTGGTGCCGAATGACTATAGGACCGACTTCGACCAGATCTGGCGCCGGGTGCGCAAGATGCTCTACGCGTACGTGCGCGGCCAGCTGATCATTGCCGGACTGATCGGCATCCTGTCCGGAATCGCGTGCGCGGTGCTTGGCCTTGCCGACCCTGTCGCCCTGGGCTTGATCGCCGCGATCACCGCATTGATCCCTTACCTCGGGCCATTCATCGGGGCGGTTCCCGCAATCCTGGTGGGCCTGGCTGCCGGTCCCGTGAAGGCGCTCTTGATCGCAATCATCTACTTTCTCATCTCGAACGTCATCCTCAACTTCGTCTATCCGAAAGTCATGGGTGATGCGGTGCGCTTGCCCCCGATACTCGTCATCGTCGCCTTCATCGCAGGCTTCAGCTGGGCCGGAATTCTGGGCATGTTCGTCGCGGTCCCGATCGCGGCGACGCTTCGCATTCTGTTCGATCACATCTATCCGCGCCTCTATGAGAAGCCGGCTTGAGGATCGCGATCTTCTCGGACATCCACGCCAATTGGCAGGCGCTGGAGGCTGTGCTGCGCGACTGTCCGCCCGTCGACGAAACGCTCTGCCTGGGCGACGTGGTTGGCTACGGCGGTGATCCGAAGCGCTGCGTGGACGAGGTCATGCGCAGAGGATGGCTGACCCTCGTCGGCAACCATGACCGCGCATGCACCGACCCCGAGATACTCGAATGGTTCAATGACGACGCGGCGTCTGTGGTCCGCTGGACGATCGACGTCTTGGGCGAGGAGCGACTCGAGTGGCTGCGCGGTTTGCCAGACAGCCACGTCGAGCACGATGTGCTCCTCGTACACGCAAGTCCGCGCGATCACATCTACGAATACGTGCTCGACACAGCAGTGGCGCATGCGAACCTGGAGCTGATCGACGGTGGCGTTTGTTTTCACGGGCACACGCACGTGCCTGGAATCTTCGGGTTGTCAGAAGGCGCCGTCACGCACGAGTACCGCGTCGACACCTTTCGGCTCAAAGGGCCTGCGCTGATCAACCCTGGCAGCGTGGGGCAACCAAGGGACGGCAGCCCAACCGCGAGCTACGGGGTCTGGGACACAGAAAAAGAGACGTTCGAGTTCCGGCGCGTCCGCTACGACATCAAGGGTGCGCAGCGCGCGATCAGGAAGTCCAAGCTCCCGGAACGCTTCGCTCTCCGACTCGAAACCGGGCGATGACCCGGGGCCTCGCCCAGCGGTGGCGGCGCCTCGGATTCGCCGCAGCGGCCGGAGCAGGTGTGGGCTCTTTCGTGTTCTGGGCGGCCTACTGGGTCAGCTTCATCCGGGGTAATCTCCGGGGGCCGGACTTCTTCTCGTTTTACGCAGCGGCCAAGCTGTACGTCCTCAAGGGCGGTTCCGCGGTTTACGACCTCGCGCTGCAGAAGCAGTTCGAGCTGCAGGTAACGTCGCAACCTCCCGACCGGTTCATCGTGCTGCCGTATTTCCACCCGCCCTACTACACGCTCCTCATAGCCCCGCTGGCAGCGTTGAGCTATCGGCAGGCCTACTACACCATGGCCGCCTTCAACCTGTTGCTGACCGCTGCGTTGGTGATTCTGTTGGTGCGGAGCAGCCTGAGCATCCACGGCCGGGCCGCGATCGTAGCCGTAGCCATGATCGCCGGCTTCTTTCCCCTGTTCGTGACGGTGCTTCAGGGCCAGTCCGACCTCGTCGTCCTGGTGCCCCTTGCGGCTGCCTATGCGGCATGGGCCCGCGGCCGGCACGGCTGGGCCGGCGTCTTCAGCGCCCTTGCCCTCGCCAAGCCGCAGCTGCTCTTGCTCATCCCTGTGCTATTCCTCGCCCGTCGGGCGTGGCGTGCCCTGGCCGGCTTTGTGGTCGTCGTGGCAGGGCTCGGCGTGGTTTCGGTGGCCGCTTTTGGATTCAGCGCGGTGCGGGCCTACCTGGGTGCTCTGGGCACGTGGGCGATCGGCGGCAGGCTGCCGTCGGGCGGCGAGCTCGTCTACACCGACACCGCCGTCTACTCGCTGCGAAACATCATCGACGCTCTGCCAGGAGTCGGTCAGGCGGTGACGCTCGCGGTCCTGGTCCTCCTGCTGGCGCTTGTGGCGCTGTCGCTCAGCTGGCGCCCCGACAAGCCACGGCTGGATTTCGCGCTGGCTGTCGCCGCTTCACTTGTGTTGAGCCCGCATCAAAACGTGCACGACCTCGCGCTGCTGGTCATCCCCGGCTTTGCGGTAGCCGACCTTGCCCTGGCCGGCCAGGTGCGCTGGCCACGGGCTGCCGCGGTCGTGCTTGCGGTGGCGTATGCCGCGATCAACATGACGCTTGCCATCAACCTCTGGTCGGCGGCCCTGGGAGCCCTGCTGGTGGCCGCTTATCTGACGTTCGAGCGGATGTCAGTGCGGCCGGATCCGCTTCCGCTTGGCGAGTTGACGTGGAGCGGGCCGCGCCCTCGCCGCGTCATCGTCTTACCCGCCTATCGGGCTGCCAAGACCCTGCAGGAGGTGGTGGGCGCCATCCCGCCGGGTCACGCTGATCGGATCCTGCTCGTCGATGATGCGAGCGCCGACTCGACCGTCAGCGTTGCCACCGCGCTCAGGCTCGATGTGATTCGCCACAAGCGCAACCTCGGCTACGGCGGGAATCAGAAGACCTGCTACGGCCAGGCACTGAAGATGGGGGCCGATGTAGTCGTGATGCTGCACCCTGACGGTCAGTACGACCCGGCGATCATCCCCAATCTCTGTCGGGTCATCGAGGACGGCGAGGCTGACATAGTGCTCGGCTCGAGGTGGCTTGGCATCGATCCTGCGAAGGCCGGCATGCCGTGGTGGAAGCGCATCGGCAATCGCTTTCTGACCGCCGCCGAGAATCGTGTCCTCGGACTGCACATCTCCGAGTACCACACGGGTTATCGCGCGTATTCGCGGCGCTTTCTCGAGGCGATTCCTTTTCTCGAGAACAGCAACGACTTCGTCTTCGACACACAAGTTCTGATCCAGGCCGCGGCCTTTGGCTTCAAGATCGGTGAGGTACCAGCGATCGGCAAGTACCACGAGGACGCAAGCTCGGTGAGCTTCGGGACCTCGACCGTGTACGGGCTCAAGACACTGGCTGCACTGGCTCGGTACGTGAGCCATCGCGCAGGTTTCAAGTGCTCGTGGCTGACCCCGGCCTCAGATGCCGACAAACAGGCGCTTGCGGTAGGCCAGGTAGCCCACGACGGCTAGGTTCAGCAGCAAAGCACCCATCTTGAAAAGCGTCACGTGGTGGATGACCTCGTACGCCTCGTAAGGGATGAGGATTCCTGTTGCGATCACGGTGAGGTACTCGGCCCAGCGCCGCCGCATCGCAAGCCCAACGCCCTCGGTGCCTTCGAGCAGCGCGTAAACAATCGCACCGATCGCGAGCACGCTGACGTGGCTGAAGGTCCCTATCTTCAAAAGCAGCTGCAGGAGAAGCTGGACGATAAGCCCGTGCCCGGCGGCGAGGTTCAGTTGGTCCTGTGCGTATTCGGACCATTCGGACAGCCATCCCTTCCGCCCGGCAACCAGCAGACCGACCGCCAGCCCAATCAGCACGATCGCCTTGACGATTCGCTCGACGATGATGACCTTGATGAAGGCGTCGTGCTCACCGCCCATCTTCCCAAGCTCGGCCCACAGCCGGCGCAGGTAGTGCGGCCGGCGCGAGGTCGCCGGTGTCATCGAGGGTTGCTCAGTCGGCGTGTTCGCGGTGCTCTCGAAACAGCATCACTCGGCAGGTGGCGTTCTTCAGCACGTAGGGGACGGTTTTGCCCATGTTGAATTCGCCGAATCGCCTCTTGTACGGCAGGCCCATCACGACAAGGTCCGCGCCCCATTCGACCGCCTCGTCGACCAACGCCGGGCCGGTATCCCGCGCCTGGACGAGCTCGGTCTCGACGGGAAGCTGAGATTGCGCAGCCAGCTGCTCGACCTCGTCCAGGATCTTCTCCCCCCGCTCGACGACCTCGTCTAGCACCGCCCCCAGCGGCAGCGACCGGTTCACCTCGATGATGTGGACTCCATACAGTCTCCCGCCCTGGGGGTCGGTCATCCGGCAGGCCAAGCGTACTGTCTCAGTGTCGATTCCCTGCCCGCCAACGGCGACCAGCACCTTCTTCGAAGTCGGCGGGTGTGAATGGTCGGCCATCAGTGTTGGGGGCCTCTTCGTACCCGCCGGATGAGGACGTAGGCCGCGAAGCCCCACAAGAGCACGACCGCCAGTATGGCGATCCCGCGCGAACCGGGCTCGAGTTCGTGGCCTGCCAGGTAGACCAGCACCCACAGGCCGAGTCCGAGCGCCATGAAACCCATGAACGTGAAGGGGAAGCGCAAGGGTTCAAATCCTAACAAGCCCAGCCGGAGGCGCCATCTGGGCCTCCCTATAATCAACCAGCTTTGAAGCTGCTGATCGTGGGGTGCGGGCGGGTCGGGTCGCAGATCGCCGCCGACATGGACAAGTCCGGCCACCAGGTGGTCATCATCGACCGGGATCCAAACCAGTTTTCCAGAGCTGCGTCGCGTGGCGTGCTGACCACCGACTTCAAGGGTGACCAGGTCGTCGGCAACGGGACTGACTCAGACGTCCTCCGACGGGCCGGGATCGAAGACGCTGATGGCTTCGTCGCCGTGACGGAGGGCGACAACCGCAACATCATGGCCGCGCAGGTCGCCAAGCATGTCTTCAAGGTTCCGCGCGTCGTTGCGCGCATCTACGACCCGGAGCGTGCCGAAGCTTACGAAAAGCTAGGCCTCCACACGATCTGTCCCACCATCGAGGGCGCCAAGCACATCGAGAAGACACTATTGGAGACCCACTAGGTGCGCCGCGGATGTATGT
>CATPBO010000033.1 GCA_955652835.1 Candidatus Dormiibacterota bacterium | reverse complement strand
GTATTGGGAGTCGTGCTAGGGCGATGAGGGCGGCCCCGGTATCGGATGGGGATCCAGCACAAGGGGCGGGCGTGGCGGCTGGCTGAAGTCGAAGGCCTGCGTGATGTCCCCGAGCGCGGGCGCGGTCTCGCGAACGGTGGGTCGCGGATCCGGCCGGCCATCCGTCTTCGGGTCGAGGCGCTGACCCCCCAGGAAGTCGTCCTCGATGAACTTCACGTAGGCGTCGAAGCTCAGCGTCTGGTGGTCGATGTAGCCGTGCTTGGCGTAAGGGCTGATCACAATCCCGGGGACTCTCAGCCCGTAGCCGTTCACGTCCACGGTGGGCGGCGCGACGTGATCGTAGAAGCCGCCCCAGTCGTCCCAGGACAGAAAGATCGCAGTCGAATCCCAGTTGGGGCCGCTCATGATCGCGTTGATCAGCGTCGTGACGTAGGTCCGGCCATCGCTGACGAGAGCGGTCGGGTGCTCGCTCACCTTGCCGTTCGGCACGACCCATGACACGGCGGGCAGCTTCCCGCTCTTGGCGTCGGCGTAGAAGTTGCCAATCGTCTGGATGTTGCCGAGCTGTCCATCCTGCTGCACGGTAGTGAACCAGGGCAGCGGGTTCCAGATGTTGGGCGTTCCCACGGTCTGCGGCAGCGCTGCACACGTGGCCTGGTTGTCCTCGCAGTCGGGCTGCGTCCCCTGGGCGACGTAGTACTTCCAGCTCACGCTGTTCTTGTGCAGCAGGTATGTGAGGTCCGTCCACGCGTAGAGGGGATTTGGCGTGCTGCCATTTGTTTTCGCCGCGGCCTGTCCCGGATTCTGCAGGGCGTTGACGCAGCTCTGCGGGTCCGCGGCATTGCTGCATTTCGCCGACCACTCGGAGACCATGAACAAGTGCTCCGGCAGCGACCAGCTGGCGTTGGGTTCGAACATGTGGTCCTGGAGCACGAAGTCCTGCGCGTACGTCCAGTAGTTGGGGATCTCGCGAGCGTCGTGGTAGCCCATCACATCTGACCCGCCTGACTTGCCGTTGCCGCCGCAGTTCGGGTCGTCGGGCGATGAGCACACGGCCTTCTGGCCCTTCAACGCCTCCGCGACGAAACCGTCCATCTTGCCGCCGTTGATGTCGGCGGTGGCGTTGGTCTGCCCGTGCGGGCCGCCGTAATTGAGGTCCGAGCTGTCGTGGTAAGGCTTGACGCAGGTTTTCGTGGCGGGGTCCGGGACGCACACCGTGAACTGCCCGTTCTGGACCGGCAGGCCATCGGCGCCAGGGTAGGTGCCGAAGTACTGATCGAAGCTGCGGTTCTCCTGCATGATCACGACCACGTGCTGGATCTTGTGGATGCCTTGCGCTAGTGGACCCGGAGGCGGGGCAGCGACCTTCGAACAGGCGCCGGCCAGGACGGCCGCCAGCGACAGCGCCAGCGCCCGAGTCATCGGTTTCATGACGCGATTCAAGCCGTTTTGACGGCCGGTGGCATCACCGAAACGTAATCTCTGTGTCAACCGGCCAGGTGGACACCAATTGGCGTTGGGTTCATGCTGTCGCCGTCATGGCGGACGAGCCCAACCCCTTACATGAGTGGCAGGAGTGCCGCTTGACCATCGGCCGGTTCGATGGGTACCTGGCAGACACCCGGAAGTACGGGTTCACCCTGGTCACAGTGCTTCTGACCGCCAACGCGCTCGTGACACCGTCCAATGCAGCGGTGGACCGTCCGGCGGTCTCGATCGTGGTGATGGTCCTTCTGCTTGCGCTCTTCATGATCGACAACTACTACTGGGTCATGCTCCGAGCTGCGGTCAACAGGGCCAAGGATCTCGAGGTAAAGCACGAACGCATCACCTGGAAGCTCAGTGAGCAGGCGAAGAACTCGCATGCGACAGACCTCGTCCTGGTCTTCTATGGCCTCTTCGTCGCCATCGCGGCGCTCATCCCTCTCGTTGCGCTCCTCTCGAGAAAGCCGATTGAGGTTGGGGGGCTCCTAGCGGTGATCGCGGCAGTGCTGGTCGAGGCGGCTGCGATGTTCGTCGTCTACAACCTGGTCGAACACCCGACGTCCGCCGTATCGCACTTCGTGAACACGGTGGTGCCGCAACCCAGGTCAACAGACTGAGCGCTTTCGGTGACGCACTCGGCCCAACGCGTGGCGGGGATCGCCGGGTCCATCAACAGATTCTATGCGTGGCATCGGAACAATTGATTGGCTCTATCGATGGAACGCGCCTAGTCTGACGTTATCTCTACGATGGACGGCGCAAACGACGCAGTTTTGTACGGCTCGGACGAGTCGCGGGATTCGACCGCGATGGTCGACCTGCTGAACGAATTGGGTGTGGAGTTCGTTTACCGCTCGCTCAACCGCGATCCGGCCGCCATGCGCGAGTGGGAGCAGCTCGACGGCGAGAGCGTTCCCCTGCTGCGTATGGGCAAAAACTCGATCGTGCGCGGCTTCGACCGGATCAAGGTGCAGCAGATGTTCGGCTGGGTGGGCTGCTAGCCCCCCTCCTCCCACTAGCCCTCTCCCCGAAGGCGAGTCCGGAAACCCTTAACCGACCGATTAAGATGGTTTGGCTCGCGTCTGACCAGCCTTGATCGGGGGTAGCGACGGTGCGCAAATTGGGTTTGCTTGCTGTGGTGGCGATGGCCGCGGTTGCCTGTGGAGGCAGCTCGCCAAGCGCTCCCACGACCGGCTCGACCATCATCCTTGGAGCCCCGCTCGGGCTCACCGGTTCCCTGACCAAGGAGTCAACCCTCACCCAGCAGGGCTACAACCTGTGGCTGGACTGGATCAACGCCCGGGGCGGCATCCTCGTGAACGGGGTCAAGCACCCGGTCACGATCCTCTACCACGACGACACCAGTAACGCGAACCAGTCGGCGGTGTTGATGCAGAAGCTCATCACGGAGGAGAAGGCCAACTTCCTCCTGGGCCCCTACGGCAGCGCCGCCACCGCTACCGACGCCGCCATCGCCGAGCAGAACCAGATCCCCATGGTCGAGGCCAACGGCGCGGCGCAGTCGATCTTCAACCAGGGCTACAAGTACACATTCGGCGTGCTCAGCCCCGCGAACAAGTACCTGCAGGGCGTGATCGACATGGCGGCCACCCTCAACCCGGCGCCGAAGACCATCTTCATGCTCAGCGCCGATGACAACTTCAGCCTCGAGGTGGCCAACGCCATCGTCACCTACGCCCCGACCAAGGGCATGACCGTGTTCCCGCTCAAGAAGTACAAGAACGGGGCGACCAACCTCTCGGCCGAGGTGCAGGCAGCGAAGGCCGCGAACCCGGACATCGTGCTCAACTCCGGCCACCTGACCGAGGCGATCGCGATCAATAAGGCGGCGAAAGAGCAGAAGCTGAACGCGAAGATCTTCGCCTACTCGGTGGGTCCGTCCACGCCTGACTTCATCACCGCCCTGTCCAAAGACGCCGACTACGTCTATGACGGCTCGCAGTGGACTCCGCAGGTCAAGTACACGCCGGCCTTCTACCTGACGGTGGCCCAGTACGTCGCCGCGTACAAGGCGAAGTACCCGACGGAGGGCGATCCCGACTACCACGTCGCCGAGTCGACGGCCGCCTGCCTGGCTCTGCAGCGCGC
Organism: Candidatus Dormiibacterota bacterium; assembly: GCA_955652835.1. Taxonomy (GTDB): domain Bacteria; phylum Chloroflexota; class Dormibacteria; order Dormibacterales; family Dormibacteraceae; genus Palsa-870. The sequence continues at coordinate 2,737 of CATPBO010000033.1, read as the reverse complement.
GATCGAGAACGCCGGGTCACTGGATCCGAAGAAGGTTCGCGATGCGCTGGCGGCGCTGGACGTGGTGACGTTTTTCGGGCAGATCAAGTTCGACAGCCGCGGCATCAACATCTACAAGCCGATGGTCGTCGAGCAGATCCAGAACGGCGTCCATCACACCGTCTTTCCCGACACAGTCGCGGACGCGAAGCCCAAGTACCCGACCCCCTCATGGGACCAACGCTGATCCGACAGAGCCAGTAGGACTTGGCCGACTTCGTCCAGCTGGTCATTCTCGGCCTGCTGGCCGGAGGCGTCTACGTCGCAGTAGGCGTGGGCTTCGGTCTGGTGTGGGGCGTCCTCAACATCGTCAATCTCGCACACGGGGCGCTGGTGATTGTCGGCGGCTACATCACCTGGCAGCTCTTCAGCGCCTTCCACCTCGATCCGTTCCTGACCCTGCCGGTGGACGCGGTGGCGCTGTTTGTGATCGGCTACGCGCTTCAGCGCGGGGTGATCAACCGGATCATTCGAGCCCCGCTGCTATTCACCTTCCTGCTCACGTTCGGGGTGAACCTCGTGATCATCAACATCCTGCTGCTGATCTTCGGCTCAGACTTCCGCTCGGTCACGCCCCATTACTCGGGGCAAGGTCTCGAGCTCGGCAGCGTGGTCGTCCCTTACGTCCGGCTTGCCTCTCTTGCGGCGGCCATCCTGCTGGCAGCCGGGCTTGCCTTCGTCTTGAACCGAACGCGGATCGGCCTCGCGATCCACGCCATCTCTTCCGACCGTGACGCTGCCCAGCTCGTCGGCATCGACCTGCGCCACGCTTACGCCGTCACCTATGGGCTTGGCGCCGCGTGCGCGGGCGTCGCCGGCGGGCTGATCGCGCTCATCCAGGCGATCACCCCCACCGCCGGGGAGCCATATACGCTTCAGGCGTTCGTGGTCGTGATCCTGGGCGGGCTGGGTCGGGTGAGCGCTACGGTCGTCGGAGGTTTGGCGTTCGGCCTCGTCGAGGTGTTCGGGCAGTCCATCCCCGGCTCGGGTTCTGTCTTCGCCAACGCCATCGCGTTCGGGCTGATGGTGGTCGTGCTGGTCACCCGCCCGCAGGGTTTGATGGGCCGGCTGCGGTGATCTCCTCCACCATCAGCTCCAATCGCCGCTGGCGGCGCATCTTCCTGGTTCTTGGCGCTGTTGTCGCCGCGTATGCGGTGCTTGCCCCGCTGACCTCTCTCGATTTCGCCCAGTCAGCCAATGTGCCCCTATTGGCGGACCGGCTCTGGTTCCGGCTCGCCACCTACATCGCCATGTTCATCGTCATGGCGACGGCCTGGAACATCATCGGCGGGATCACCGGCTACGCCGCATTCGGCAACGTGGCTTTCTTCGGCATCGGCGCGTACACGACTGGCATGCTCATCGCCAAGGCGAAGTGGCCATTTCTCGTCGCCCTGCCGCTGGCGCCGGTCGTCTCGGCAGCGTTCGCCGCTCTGGTTGGCCTTCCGCTGCTCAGGCTGCGCGGCCATTACTTCGCTGTCGCCAGCCTGGGAGTGGGGGTGGCCGTCGGGGAGCTCGTGCAGAACATCGACTACGGCGGCCAGCCGGTGTTCGGCGGCGCTAGCGGCCTGTTCCTACCTATCCTCTCGATCAACAATCGAGGACTCTTCTTCTTCTATCTGATGGTGGCGGCGGCGGCCATCGCGATCGCAGTGACCTGGTGGGTCCTGCGGAGCAGGTTCGGCTACGGCCTGATCGCGATCCGCGAGAACGAGGAGGCGGCAGCGGTCATCGGCGTCAACACCACCGCGTACAAAGTCGCGGCCTACGCTCTCGCCGCGGCGCTGACCGGCCTCGCGGGCGGGATCTTCTCGCAGTGGAATGTCTTCATCAACCAGGACAATGCGTTCCCCATCGAATACAACGTCCAGATGATCCTCATGGCGCTGCTGGGAGGCACGGGCACCGTGTTCGGGCCGGCGGCGGGAGCGGTTTTGCTTCAGCTGCTCATCCAGTTTCTCGGCGGGTCGCTGCCGATCACGCTCAACCTCCCGTTCGTCTCGGACACGGCGCGCCCGATCCTCGCGCAGGTCATCCTCGGGCTGCTCCTGATCCTGGTTGTCATCTTCGTGCCGCGCGGCGTGATCGATTTCTTCGGCGGCCGCACGCGACTGAGCTTGTCTTATCTGCGCAGGTCGCTCCGGGAAACCTCCCTGTGAGCGCGGCTACCGGACCGCAGCTCGAGCTGCAAGGCGTCACCAAGCGCTTCGGGGGTGTCGCCGCGGTCGACGGCGTGAACTTCGAGGTGGCGAAGGGCGAGATCGTCGGCATCATCGGCCCCAACGGCGCCGGCAAGACGACGCTCCTCAACTGCATCAGCGGCCTGTACCGCCTGGACGGCGGCGACATCCGGTGGCAGGGCGCCTCGATCGCCGGCCTGGCGCCGCATCGGATCGCGAAGGTGGGGATCGGACGCACGTTCCAGATCGTGCGGCCGTTCGGCTCGATGACCGTGCGGGAGAACGCCGCCGCCGGCGCCATGTTCGGAAGCGCCCAGGCGCGACGCGGAGTCAAGGAGGCCTTCGTCCTGGCAGACGAAGTGCTGGAGCTGGTGGGCCTGAAGGCAAAGGCCACCCTCCCCGTGTCGGCGCTCACCATCCCGGACCGCAAGCGACTCGAGGTGGCGCGCGCGGTGGCGACGAGGCCGCAGCTTCTGCTGCTCGATGAGGTGATGGCAGGCCTCAACAACGTCGAGATC
>CATPBO010000032.1 GCA_955652835.1 Candidatus Dormiibacterota bacterium | reverse complement strand
GTTGAACCGTTTCCAGAACAGAGTGAAGAGGATGGCCGGCAGGTTTGCCGACGCGGCGATCACGAAGGCGACGCCGGCGACCAGCGCCGCCACATTGGCGGTGGCTCCGACTCTGGCGGCGAGCCAGATCGACAGGAGGCCGACGATGCCGGCCGTGATGCGCGCCACGAGCACCTGCTCGCCTTCACCGACAGTCCCGTGGAACATGTGGGTCCGGACGACGCCGACGTAGAAGTCGTGCGAGAACGCGCTTGACGCGGCCAGCGTCAGTCCGGCGACGACGGCCAGGATGGTCGCGAAGGCGACCGCCGCGATGAAGGCGAGCAGGAACTCGCCTCCTGTTGTGCCGAAGAAGTGGGTGCCCAGGAAGTCCGCCAGCCGGGGCATCGACATGTTGTTGTTCGGCTTCAGCCCGGGCGCGCACTTGCCCGCTACGACCTGTGCGCAGATGTTGGCCTTACCGACCAGGGCCGCCGCACCGAAGCCGAGGAAGGTCGTCATCAAGTAGAACCCGCCGATCAGCCCCATCGCCCAGGCGACCGAGCTGCGCGCCGCTTTGGCGTTGGGCACAGTGAAGAACCGCATCAGAATGTGGGGCAGGCCGGCGGTGCCGAGGATCAGGGCCAAGCCCAGCGACACGTTCTCGACCAGGGCCTTGTCAATCCCCCATATCGTCGCCTTGCCGTACGGGTAGAGGATGCCGGGGCTCGTGAACGGCAGCTTGGTGATCGAGTCCTTGACCGAGTAGATCTTGTCGAAGAAGGCCAGGAAGTTGAAGCTGAAATAGAAGAGAACCAACAAGCTGAGGAGGATTGCGCCTCCCATCAGGAGGACAGCCTTGACGATCTGCACCCATGTGGTCGCCACCATGCCGCCGGCGATGACGTAGATCATCATCATCAGGCCAACCAGCGCGATTGAAGGGTCCAGCTTGGTCCCGAAAATCGCCCAGTCGAAATAAGGCCTCAGGTTCTTGTCCAGGTCGGGGAGCAGGATTTTGATCAAGCTTCCCGCACCGATCATCTGGGCCATCATGTATGCGGCGCTGACGGCCACCGTGGAGAAGGCCGCGGCGGACCGCACCGGTACCGGCGACATCCGGTACGAGAGAACGTCTGCCATCGTGTACTTGCCGGTGTTCCGCATCGGCTCGGCGATCAGGAAGAGCACGGTCAGGTAAGCGACCAGCCAGCCAACGGAGTACATGAAGCCGTCGTAGCCGTTGAAAGCGATCAGGCCGGCGATGCCCAGGAAGGAGGCGGCGCTCATGTAGTCGCCGGCGATCGCAAGCCCGTTCTGCCAGCCCTTGATCGTGCGGCCGGCCGCCCAGAACTGGACGGTCGTCTTGGTCCGGCGAGCTGCCCACGCGGTGATGACGAGCGTGATCCCTACGACGATCAGAAAAAGGGTGAGGGTGATGCTCATCGTTTATCGCCCCCGGCTCGCCCGCTGGCGGACCTTTTCCGCCAGGGGGTCGAAAACCCGGGTCGCTAGCCGGATGTAGAAGTAAGCCAGCACCCAGGCCATCACGAACTCCGACACGGCGAAGACGTAGGCCAGGTTGATATGGCCGATGATCTCAGTTCGCATCACGCTCGGAAAGAGGCCGTTGCTGAGTGGGAGCGCGAAGTAATAGACCAGAAAGAAGACAGTGGCCGGGGCGACAAAGCGCCAGCGCGCTCGGACGAGCTGGCGGAACTCATCGGTCTCCTCGAGGCCCTCCCAGTGGACCTCCTCGCCGGTCGCCACGTCCGGGGGCGACGCCCCGGCCGCCACCTCCGGGGGCGGCGCCCCTTGCCTAGGTGGTGACTTGCCAACTTCCATGGCCTTGTCCTCCTTTTCGACGTGCGGGGACGGGCCCGCACCACCCCCCAATATGGCCACCAAGGCGGCCGTACCTAACCCTATAGCGCCCGACGCGCGAGTACAAGACAATAGACGGCATGGCGGCTCCCCACCTCGATGTCATTGGGGTGATCGTCTCCGACATGGAGGTCTCGATCGCCTTTTATCGACGCCTCGGCTTGACGTTTCCAGAGCCTTCCGACCCGGAAGGCCACGGTCATGTCGAGGCGGTCCCCGATAGCCGAATTCGATTTGCCCTGGACACCGAGGACAGCATTCGCTCGTTTGACCCGGGCTGGACCGCGCAGACAGGCGGTCACCGGATGGCTCTGGCGTTCCTCTGCGACTCCCCCCGCTCCGTGGACGAAACCTTCGCATCGTTGGTCAAAGCAGGTGCGCGCCCATACAAGGAGCCATGGGACGCGTTCTGGGGCCAGCGGTATGCACAGGTCCACGACCCCGACGGCAACGTGGTCGACCTGTTCGCCCCGCTCACCCAGTAAGCGGCGACCGCCAATCAGCTTCAGGCGCGACCGGGGTTGTCGGCCGTGGCGGTGACGGTCGCCGCGTTTACTTGCTGGCCGTTCAGCCCGCCCATCGTGCACCCGACCTTGGTGGTGGAGTTGTACCCGACATCGGGCTGCACGGGCGCCTGGCAGCTGCCGAGCACCAGTCTCGAAGCCGAGTCGGTCATGGTGAACGTGATCGTGGATGGCCCTTGCGCGCTGGTCATCCCTCCCAGGTTCTTGAGCAGGGCCGAGACGGCGCATGGAGAGCCGCACCCCGAGGTGTCAACAGAAACCACGGAGTAAATGGGGGGAAGCGTTGACAGGTTGGAGAAATCGATCACGTCGCTCGGCGCTGCGACTCGGAAGTCTCGATCGAAGCTGTCGAATTTGAGGTCGCCGTCGCCGATGCCGTCGACGACCACCCCTTTCTTGAGATGTACGCGCAGCACGCGGTAAGGGGCGTCGGCGGCGATGAAGACGTCAGCCCTGGGCCCGGACAGCTCGACCGCGGCATGCCCGTCCAGCGAGATGTGGTCGGTGCGCTGCGTCGCCGAGGTCCCGAGAAATGTCGACCTGAAGCTGCCACCGTCGGTGAAGTCGGGCAGGCGAGGCGCCTGACCGGCCGAGCCCTTCCACCAGGCGTTCCCGGCCACCTTGACCAGGTTCCGGGAAAGCGGGTCGCTGCCCATGTGCTGGGAGAGGAACTGGTTGCCGCGAAAGAAGGCGTCGCCACCGACGATGATCGCCTCCACCTTCGTGTCGGTCGCGCTGACGACGACATGCTCAGTGCTGGGCTTGACGAACTCCAGCTCGATCGTCACGCGCGCGGCGGCAGGTTGGATCCGGGCCGAGCTGGCAGGCTCGCCCAGGCTCATCGCCTGGTCGGTGTAAGAGCCGGTGATCCTGAAGCTCCTGGCCCCGTCCAGGCTCGCGGCGGCACCGTTCTCGAGCGCCAGCGTGGTTGGCTGCCCGAGGGCGAAGGGCAAGTCGCACGCGGACAGCGCGACGAGGGCTGCGGCTGCGGCCCCCAGGACCCACACGCTGGGCCTCGCCCGCGAAATTGAACAAGGAGTTGCCATGGCGCTCGGGTCTGTAACGGGTTGCATACTATGACCGTTACCCGACCGTGGCGACCACCGACGCAGCGCCTCCCCAAGGGATAGGCCTTCCCAGCGATTCCGAGCCTCCGCCGGCCGCCGTTCGCGCGAGACGCGGGACGGTCCGGATTCGCGGTCGCGACTATCGGGTCATCCTGCCCAGCATCCGCGACCCGCGGCTGCACGTGGCCGCGGGGCTTCTGACACTCCAGGTGCTGGGCCAGACGGTGCTCGGCTTCCGGCTCTCGGTGGCTCAGATTCTGGCCTGTCTCGCCGCCGGGGCCGTGATCGAATTCGTCGTCGCCTTCTTCAAGGACAAAGCCATCATGTGGCCGGCCAGCGGTTTGCTGACCGGCAACAGCACGGCCTTCATCCTGCGAGTCCCTGGCACACTCCACGGCCAGTGGTGGAGTACCCGCGGGATCTGGATCTTCGTGGGCGTGGTGGCGCTTGGGATGGCCTCGAAGTACCTGATCCGGTGGCACGGACGGCACATCTTCAACCCCTCAAACGTCGCGCTGGTCCTGGCGTTCGTTGCTCTCGGACCCACGCGTACTGAGCCGCTGGACCTGTGGTGGATACCCATGGGCCCCTGGATGATCGCGACCTACGCGATCCTGATCATTGGCGGGCTCTTGATCGGGTGGGAGCTGCGGCTGCTGGGTTTAGTGCTGGGCTTCATGGGGGCGTTCGCATTGTTCGTCGCCCTCGCGCTGGCTCCCGTGCCGGATCACTGCATGGTCGCCAGCTGGCACGTGACTCCGATGTGCGGGCGAGACCTCTGGCAGATCCTGGTCACGTCGCCAGAGATCTTGATCTTCGCGCTGTTCATGATGCCGGACCCCAAGACCGTGCCGGAAGGTCAGGTGGCAAGGGTCGTCTTTGGAGTCCTGGTAGCGCTTCTGGCGGTGCTTTTGCTAGGCCCGACATCGCTTGAGTTCTGGACCAAGACAGCGATCCTCGGAAGCCTGGTTATCGCTTGCGCGATGCGATTTGCGCTCGTCAGCTTCCTGGCGCCATTTCAAGCCGAAGGCGCAAGGCAGGCACGCGATTTCTTCCACTTCGGCTGGCGATTGCCCGTCGGCTTCGCCGTTGCCATGTTGTTCGTGGGATGCATACCCGTGGCTGCCGACCTGTCGACCCATGGTGCGCAGCCTGCATCCGGCCTCGCGGACGGCTCGACGCCGGCGATCACGCTCACGGTCGGCACGGGGCCGGCCATTGCCGGTTGGATCTCGAGCAGCGCAGGCGCCGCCCTGCCACCCACAGGCGATTTAGGGCCGGGTTCCGCATCGGCGCGAGTGTGGGTTCTCCCTCCGATACCGACAGTGTCCATCGCCTCGAATGTGACGGCCTTCAACCCGTCCATCTCACCTCAGGTCGCCGCCAAGATGGCGCATGACATGGTGCTCGACCTCATCATCGAGTCCGAGGCGCGTCGCTCTCACGACTTGAAGCTGGCAGAGCTCGGTGCAAGCGGGGACGGCCTCACGGAATTCGTGGACGTCATCAACCAGGACATCGCAGCAGGCAAGATCATCCAGAAGACCTACAGCTTCGACCAGGTGAGCCTGAGACTCTATCTGCCGAAGTTCAGCAGCCAGGCGGCGCGGTTGGTCGGTGTCAGCCTGCACGGAACGGCCACCCTCACCACCAGGGACGCATCCGGCAACGTGCTATCGGAGGCCAGCTCTCCGTATGCCAAGAGCTGGGGACTCGCGAACTCCAAGGACGGCAGCAACACCATCATCAACGACTACACCGACCTGGCCCCCGCCCCCTAGCGGCCGGTGTCTTGTATGTCGCGCGTGACCGCTCCAGGTATGCCGTTCGGTTCGTAGACGGAAGGCGGCTCGATGCCGAATGTGTCGGCCAGACGAACGAATAGGCTGAACAACGCCGCCACATACGCGGCCTCTGCGACCTGCTCGTCGGTCCAGCCCAGCTCGCGCAGGCCCTGCACCTGCTCGTCGGTGACGCGGTAGGCAGCTCGCGCGATCGTGCCGGCGAATTCCAGCAGAAGCCGCTCGGGTGGATCCAGGCCGGCTGCGTCGAGGTCACCATCGCGAAGTGCGTCGGCCACGCCCACGAACTCTTTGCCCTGCAACTGCAGGAACCACGTATGGGCGCTCAGTCAATACCTGCAGCGGTTGAGTGCTGAGACGTACGACGCGATCATCTCGTGCTGTGCACGGGTGAGCGCGCCGTCCGTGAAATGCATGCGCGAGGCGTCCTGGATGGCCGCGAGGAAGTCGGGCCGCAGGCTCATGGTCTGGAGGATGGGCGCCACGATGCCGATCGGGCTCTGCTCCTTGGCCGTCGCGTATAGCTCGGCCAGGCGACCCTGCGCCTCGGACTCCGCAATCATCTTGATTCGGGCCACGAAACCGATAACGGGCCGGCGCCCGGAAAAGCTACTCAGGTCCGTTCCAGCCCCAGCGAGGCACTGGTAGCTCTTTTGGAACCTGTGACTCGGCGGGCGCATACGACATGACGTCTTCAGTCGCCCATTCCATGTAGGCGCGAAGGGCGGCCCTGAACTCCAGATCATCGGGCAGGTGGGCGTCATCGGCCGCCTGCACGAAGCATGCGACGAACCGCTGTCCCCAGTCTTCCGCCGCCCCTGTGCGAGCGTGAATTTCGAGCATCCCCGAGTGACCGCCGTGCAGCTCCGAGTAGCGCGGTGGACCGCCAAATACCTCGGCCCAGTAGAAGGCTAGATTCTCTACATGCGCTGGATTGAATCCATGGGAGAAGGCATGGCTGATCTCCGGTTCCTGGAGGCAGCGCTCGTGGTGCGCCGCCGCCAGTGCGAGGAAGGCTGGGTCGCCGCCGGCGAAGGCATAGATAGAAGGTCGAGCCATGCTCACCAGTTTCGCCGATCCGGGTCGCAGGTCTTTTAGAGACGATTTATTTCCTGCATCCGAAGTTGTGCCGCCGCTCCGCGAGGTCGCGAGAGCGGCGGCGTTTATCCGTTTTGTGCTTAGCGCTTGCCCTTCGAGACTTCGATCAGGACTTCGGCCAGCCGGTCGTACGATTCGGCGGCCCCGCTTTCCATGCCCGTGCTGAGGACCATGTCGCGGACTTCCTTGCTCGGATAAGCGGTGGTGACGGTCACCAGCGTCCTACCCGCCTCGTTGGTAAATATGACCGTGTTCAACGCCGGGTCGCCACTGTTGAAGGGCTCGACGTCATACATCTCGGTGTACACGAGTCGATCCGGAGGTTCGACTTCCTGGTAGACGCCAGTAAAGGGAACCTCGACTCCTTCCCCATTCAGGATGACGTAGCGCCAGGAGCCACCGGGGCGCACCTCGGCCTCAAAAAGGACCTTCGTCGAGTTGCGCGGCCCCCACCAATTCCGCACGTGCTCGGGTCTGGTCCAGACCTCGAAGACCAGCTCACGCGGGGCATCGAAGGCTCGGGTCAACACGATCTCCCGATCCGACGGGAGCGTCACCTTCATCGCACTATCTCTCTCGACCATTTTTCTTCTCCTTCTTCATTTCCTGCAGGTAGTCGTCCAACCGATCGAAGCTTTCGTCCCAGAAGCGGCGGTACTGCTCCATCCACTCCGCAACGTCGCGGAGCGGCTCCCCCGCCAGCCGGCGAGGGCGCCACTGCGCCTCGCGGCCGCGGGCGATCAGACCAGCCCGCTCCAGCACCTTGAGGTGCTTGGAGACCGCCGGCATGGTCATCTGGAACGGCGCGGCGAGCTCCGTAACCGAGGCCTGGCCCGACGCCAGACGCGCGAGGATCGCGCGCCGGGTGGGGTCGGCGAGCGCTGCGAATGTGCTGCTGAGGCGATCGGGTGTCATGTGGCGATTAACTCCTCGGTTATGTAACTAATCGGTAATGTACGCCACGCAGTACGCGCCTGTCAAGACCCGTTTATGAGCTGTTTATGCGAGCAGCATCCCGCTGGATTGCGTTTACCCAGCAACAAATGGACCTATACGAGCCTTTTTTGATCTTGAAATCGAGCTGCGAATTAACACAAAACGCGGACATTCGAGCTAATGTGAGCCCCGCTCGGCGTGACAGAAATCACACCCGCCCTCGCTGGCGGTGGTGACTCAGCCACCAATCCAAGAAATGCGCTCCAGAAAACGACCCGCTCAACGGCGATCTCATCCCGGCCTTTCGCTGTGCTCCGGGGGAGGAATACTCGCGCGGGCCGGGCCGTGAAACGTCGGGAGGGGGGATTACTCCGTTCGTTTGTCGTGCCGGGCTTCGCCCTGCTCGTCGCTGGCGCCGCCCTGGTCTTTCAGGCGCCTCAGCTGGCGACTGCCATTGCCCAGGGCTGCGTCACGCCGGGCATCGACGGACCCAATGCGACGCTGACAGGCGTCGTCAACACCTACTACCCGGCGACCGCCAGCGCTGCCGCCGGTAACACCTCCATCTCCGTCGGCACAAGGATCGCAGGCGCCGCGCCTGACATCGCCGCGGGGGACCTGCTGCTCGTCATCCAGATACAGGACGCCGATATCAATGAGACCAACGCTGTCACCTACGGCGACGGCGCCACCGGTCACGGCTCCACCGCCCTCAAATCGACCGGACTGTACGAATATGTAAAGGCCGCGAGCGCGGTCGTCGCGGGCGCCGTCACGATCGTGGGGTCCGGTGGTGGTGGCGGCCTGCTCAACAGCTACGACTTCTCCACGACAGTCACCACGACGCATGGATTCCGGACGTTCCAGGTCATCCGCGTGCCGCAGTACTCGAGCGCAACCCTGGGCGCTGGCCTCACCGCGGCTCCATGGAACGGCGCGCTCCGAGCGGGCGGTGTGCTCGCGGTTGACGTCGCCGGGGCGCTCAACCTCAACGCCCAGACCGCCAGCGTCGACCAGCTCGGGTTCAAGGGCGCCCTCGGCGTCCAGCAGATCGGCGGTGCCGACACGGGCACCGACTGGGTTGTGGCGAGCCAGCGCGGTGACCACGGCTACAAAGCCGAAGGCATTGCCGGCACGCCGCACTTCCTGTACGACCCGATCGGCAACGCCTCGGTCACAGGTGCGGCGGACGGCTACCCCAACGGCGATGCTGCCCGGGGAGCTCCTGGCAACGCCGGTGGAGGTGGCACCGACTCACATGCAAGTGCCAACGACGAGAACTC
>CATPBO010000031.1 GCA_955652835.1 Candidatus Dormiibacterota bacterium | reverse complement strand
GCGGAGGGGCAGGGATTTGAACCCTGGATGGGCTTGCACCCATAACAGTTTTCAAGACTGTCGCCATCAACCGGACTCGGCCACCCCTCCGCGAGGCAAATGCGATTCTAGGAACTAGCGCGCGCCGATCAGCTCGATCCCGCCCATGTAGGGCTTCAGCACGTCGGGCACCGTGACCATTCCATCCGAGCGCTGGTAGGTCTCCAGGAGCGGGTCGATAACGCGCATTGCAACCCCGCTGCCATTGATCGTGTGCGTGAACTTCGGTGGCGCGCCTGGAGCCGGGCGGTAACGGATGTTCGCGCGCATAGCTTGAAAGTCGTTGAACACCGAGCACGACGAGATCTCGAGATAGCGATCCAACCCGGGACACCATACGTTCAGGTCGTACTTCTTGTACTGGGCAAATCCCATGTCACCCGTGCACATCAACATGACCTGGTAATGAAGACCAAGCCGCTGGAGGATCGTCTCGGCATCGGCCAGCAGCTGCTCGAACTCCTCCATCGACTGCTCCGGAGTCGTGACCTTCACCAACTCGACCTTGGAGAAGTGATGTAGGCGGATGAACCCACGGGTGTCTTTGCCCGCGGCGCCAGCTTCGGAGCGGAAACAATGTGAATAGGCGACGTACTTCAGCGGGAGTACATGGCCGTCAAGGATCTCTTCCCGGTGGAAATTCGTGAGTGGCACCTCGGCGGTCGGGATCAGCCACAGATCTTGCCCCTCCACTTTGTACAGGTCCGCGCCAAACTTGGGCAGATTGGCGGTTCCTACCAGCGAGGCGCTGTTGACGAGAGCTGGTGGCATCACCTCTTTGTAACCGTGCTCGCGCGTGTGTACGTCAAGCATGAACTGAGCAAGAGCCCGCTCAAGTCGTGCGCCGTCACCCACCAGGAATGCGAAGCGCGATCCTGAAACACGCGCCGCACGTTCGAAGTCCATGATGCCAAGGGCTTCGCCCAGGTCGTAATGCGTTCTTGCTGTGAAGCCCAACTCCGGTTTGCCCCCCCACTCCCGCACGACCACGTTGTCGGCCTCGGTCATGCCGATCGGCACCGATTCGTGGAAGAGGTTCGGCACTCGAAGCAGCAGGTCGTCGAGCTCGCGCTTCACCGCCTCGGCTTGCGCCATCTCCTGCTTGGCAACGTCTGCCATCTGGCGGAGCCGGTCCTTCAAAGCTTCGTCCCTGGTCTTCGCGAACTCCCTGGAGAGCTTGTTCTGCTCCTCCTTGATCGTCTCCGCCTTGTGCAGGTGCTCTCGCCACTCCTTGTCGAGCTTCAGAATCTCGTCGATCGGCGCCGGTTCGCCTTTCAGCTCAGCGGCTCGACGCACGCGATCGGGGTCTTTGCGGATCAGCTCGAGCGGCAGCATTACGACTCCGCCTTCATCACCGGGAAGAGGATCACGTCCCTCACCGACGGTTGGTCGGTGAGCAGCATCACCAGGCGATCGATGCCCACGCCCAGGCCTCCACAAGGAGGCAATCCGTATTCGACGGCCCGCAGGAAGTCCTCGTCCATAGGATGCGCTTCGACATCGCCCGCCGCGCGTCGCGCGGCCTGCGCCTCGAACCGCGCACGCTGGTCGATAGGGTCCGTGAGCTCGGTGAAGGCATTGGCGTACTCGCGACCCAGGATGATCAGCTCGAACCGCTCCACAAATCGTGGATCGTCTTCGCGCGGCCTTGCCAGCGGCGAGATCTCGACCGGGTAGTCGATGACGAATGTCGGCTGGCGAAGCCGCGGCTCGACATGTTCCTCAAACAGGTCGTTGAGCTCGTGCCCGACCGCGTGCCTGCCGGTATGCTCGAGCACGAGGTCTGCCATCCGCTCGCGCCTAAAAGGAGGCGTCAGGTTCACAGCCTCGCCCTGGTAGCTCGTCTCCAGCGGGCGGCCGGCGGCCATCGCCGCGACCACCATCAGGTCCTCGACCAATCGCATCACGTCGTCGTAATCGGCGTAAGCCTGGTAGCACTCGAGCAGGGTGAACTCCGGGTTGTGGCGCGGCGAGAGTCCCTCGTTGCGAAAAACGCGGCCAAACTCATAGACGCGCTCGAAACCCCCGACCAGCAGGCGCTTCAGGTGCAGCTCCAGCGCGATGCGCAGGAAAAGGTCCCGGTCGAGAGCGTTGTGATGCGTCACGAACGGCCGCGCATGCCCGCCGCCAGGCACCTCCTGCAGGACGGGCGTGTCGACGTCCAGGAAATCGCGCTCATCGAGCAGGCCTCGCATCGCGGTGATGATCTTGGTCCGGGCTCGGAAGACTTCCCGCACGGCGGGGTTGGCGATCAGGTCGACATAGCGCTGCCGGTACCGGATCTCGACGTCCTTCAGCCCATGCCACTTTTCTGGTAGCGGGCGCAGCGACTTCGTCAGCAGCTGGAAAGACTGAACCTCGAGTGTCACCTCGCCGCGTCTCGTCCGGAAAATCGGCCCCGTCACGCCGATGAGATCGCCTGCGTCGAGATCCGCAAACCCAGCGAACTCCACCTCGCCCAGCTTGTCGCGGCTTGCCATCAGTTGGATACGCCCGTGGCCGTCCTGCAGGTCGGCGAAGACCACGCCGCCCTGGAGCCTCTTGACCATGAGCCTTCCGGCCAGCGAGACGGGCTCGGTCCGTTCGCCTTCGCCCAGCAAAGCCTTAGCCGACTGGCTCGTCTGGGTCGGCCTGAAGCCCCGCGAGTAAGGGTCGATACCAGCCGCGCGGAGCCGGTCGAGCTTCTCGCGCCGGTCGCGCATGACAGCCGGCAGATCAAGCTCAGTCTCTTCTGCTTTTTCCGTCACGATCGGAAAAGACTAATGGGCGCCGGGCGCGCGCAGGGCGCATGACCGAATTAGAGAGCCAGCTCCTGTTCTTCGGCCGCGGGGAAGGCGTGGACGTCGCCGCCACCCGACTGGCGGTGATTGCCCAGCGCCTCCTCGATGAGGGCGTCGATATCCGTATCCGAGTGCACTGGGTCGTGATGGAAAAAGGCGAGCTCCTTTGCACCCGCCTGCTCGGCCAGTGACAGCGCCTCCTCATACGTCGAATGCCCGAACCCAGCGTGGGTCTTGTACTCCTCGGTGCTGTACTGCGCGTCGTGCACGAGCAGGTCTGAGTCCCGGCACCAGTTCGCCATGTCCTTCAGCGTGCCGTTCTCCTGGTTGGCGAACATCGCGATCTCGTTGTCCGTCGCAAAGCAGAAGCGCGACGATCCCTCATCGATCCTGTAACCGAAAGTTGGGATTGGGTGCATCAACAGGTGGGGCGTGATTCGCAGGCCGCCGACCTCAAAGGTCTCGCCCGGGTTGCGCTCGATGAATTCCATCTCAGCCGGCATGTGGCTGAGCCGCACCGGGAAGTAGGCCGGATCCATCTGGTCGGCAAACGCGGCCTGAAGCGATTTCGCAGACCCGGCGGGCCCGACGATCGTCAGATGGGTACCCGGCACGAATGCCGGCAGGAAGAACGGGAAGCCCTGGATGTGATCCAGGTGCGTGTGCGTGATCAGCAGATGTGCCTGCAGCGGATCGGTGGCGCTGAACCCATTTCCAAGCTCGGCGATTCCGGAACCTGAGTCGATGACGATGAGGTTGTTCTCCTTGTCTCTCACCTCGACGCAGGTTGTGTTGCCCCCGTATCTGAGCGTCTTCCTGCCCGGCGTCGGCCTCGTGCCGCGCGTGCCCCAGAACTTGATCCTCATCGGACTTCCTTCGGGGGTCTCCGCGAAGTCACGGCCTTGCCTCTGACTTCGCGGGGTTAGTCACCTCGTAGATCTCTTTGGCGAGGAAAACGTCGAGCAGATCTTTATCGAGCTTGCCATCGTTGGCTTCGGAGTGAAGGATGTCGATGGCCGTGCTCGTCGGGACCGCACGCTTGTAAGGCCGGTCCTGCGCGGTCAGCGCGTCATAGATGTCCGAGATCGTCATCATCCGGGCCTGCACCGGGATCTGGTCACCGGACAGTCCCCTGGGATATCCGGTGCCATCGAGCTTTTCATGGTGCCCGTAAGCGATCTCCGGAATCCCGCGCATGACCGGAGTCCATGGAATCTTGGTCAGGAAGTGAAAGCTGTGGGTTACATGTGCCTCCATCTCGAGGCGCTCCTGAGGATCCAGCGTACCTTTGCGGATGCTCAGGAACCGAAACTCCTGCGGGTCCAGCATGGGATGCGGCTTGCCTGACATGTCGTAGTACGTCTGCTGCGCCAGGAACTCGAGCGTGGACGCCTTGTCCTCGGGCAGCACGCTCGGCTCGTTTGCCAACGCGATGTTCAGCATCCATTGGTTCAGCTGCGCGAGCTCCTCCTCCAGGCGTTTGTCGATGTCATCAAGGGCGGCTGAGCCGCCGCTGCCGTTGCGGCGCATCACTTCGAGCTTCTCCGCCGCGTACTTGACCTGGACCGATCGCTCCACGAATTCGAATCGAGACTGGATCACCTCCAGCTGACCTGGCATCAGCTTCTTGGCCTTGACCAGGATGTGCTCGCGTACGCCGACCTTGCCGAAGTCGTGCAGCAGGCAGGCGTAGCGCAGCTCCTTGAACTGGTCCTCGGTGAGATGGATGTCGCGGTACTTGCCCGCACCAAGGCCCGAGATGGCACGCGCCAGCGCGGTGGTCAATGCCTCAACGCGTCCCGAGTGTCCGGCGGTGCTCGGGTCTCTTTGCTCGATCGCGGTCACGCTCGCCTGCACGAAGCCGTCAAACAGCGCCTGGATCGAATCGAGCAAATTCTTGTTGTCGATGGCGACGGCGGCCTGGCTCGCGATCGATTCGATCATCTCGAGGTCTTCGGGCCGGAAGCTGACGACCTCCGCT
>CATPBO010000030.1 GCA_955652835.1 Candidatus Dormiibacterota bacterium | reverse complement strand
CTCGGGATACGGACCGATGAGTGTGTCGCAGTAGTGCGACTCGAACTTGTGCGTCTCTTTGATGAACAGCTCGAGATCGCCGATACCGAAGTGACTGGCGCCGGCGTTGTAGAAATCGCGCTTGGTCAGCGAAAGCAGAACTACAAATCCCCCAGCCGATCCACCGGTGATCGAAACGCGGTCGCCGTCGGCGAGCCCCTGTTCGACCAGATACCGCGCGGAGTTTATGCAGTCGTCCACGTCGACCACACCCCAGTTGCCGTTGAGGCGCATCCGGTAGGCGCGACCGTATCCAGCCGACCCGCCGTAGTCGACGTCGACGACAGCGAAACCACGGCTGGTCCAATAGTGGTCCTCGAAGGTGTAAGTCGGGCCCGCGGAAGCGGTCGGTCCACCGTGGCATCGCACCATCAGCGGCGGCTTTTCGCCTGGAGGCCCTTCGAAATCCCTGTTCTTCGGAGGGTAGTAAATCGCGTGCGCCGTCAGCCCGCCCTCTGTCGGAAACTCGATGGCTTTCGGGAGGCTCAGGTTGCCGGGGTCGATGTGCGCCGGGTTGGATACCCTGACGACCTCCTGTGCTCCGCTTTCCAGGTCGATCGTCAGCACGCGCTTGGCAAGGGTCGCCGACTCGGCGAAGAACGCTGCCTTGCGGCCGTTTGTCTGCACGTTGTTGAGCCCCGTGTACAGGAGCTCGACATGCCTCATCGTGCCCGCGTCCAGGTCGATCCGCCCGAACTTCGTCCCGGCGGGCTCTGAGTAAAGACATACGATCTCGTCCGGCCCCGCAAAGGCGTAAAAGCGCATCCCGAAGGCCCATTGGGGAGCCCCGAACTCGGCGGCGCGCCGGCACACCGGTTCATCGCCCTCGCCCCGCGCGCGGTAGAGATTCCACCAATCGCTGCGATCGGAGATGAAGTAGAGCTCGCCCGTCGGAGACCATTCGGGCTGCAGCACGGACTCGCTCTCGCCCCCGGCGAGCTTGCGCGCAGACGTCACACGCCCGTCGCGATCCAGCTCGCCAACCCACAGCTCACTCCCGTCCCACGGCATGTTGGGGTGATTCCAGGTCGTCCACGCGACGCGATTTCCGTCGGGACTGAGCTTCGGTGACGAGTAGAAGTCATTGCCCGCGGCGACCGTGATGGCTTCGCTTTCGCCCTTCCAATCGAGCGACACGATCGAGTTCACCGCCTCGCTCGCGCCGGTGGTGTGATCCTCGCGCACCGCGTACAGGCGGCCGCGGCGATCATCCACGACCATGTCGGCGTGACGCACGTCATCCGACGTTGTGATCGCCCGTGGTCTCTGTCCGCCGTCCTGCCGGTACAGGCGCTGGTCGGCGAAATTGGTGAACCACACCGTGCCCCCGCTGACGGCGAAATGCCCGCCGCCATATTCGTGGACGCGCGAGCGCGCGTTGAAGCCGGCCGGGGTGACGTCGCTGATGGCTCCATCCGCGGCGCGGCGGCAAACCACTATGCGGCCAGCCTCGGACGGCCGAAGCTCGGACCAGTAGAGGGCGTTGCCGTCCCACCGAAGCATCTGGTTGCGCAGATGGACGGTGCCTTTGAGCAAGAGGTCGACCGTGACCGGCGACGCCCAGGACCCGTAAGGGGCGACCGTCCGTGCGCTCACGATTGCGGTCGTTTGACGATCAGCGCGTCGCCCTGGCCGCCGCCGCCACACAGCGCCGCGGCACCAGTGCGGAGCCCACGCCGTTTCAACTCGTGGGCGACTGTTAGTACGAGACGCGCGCCGCTGGCTCCGATGGGATGCCCCAGCGCGACCGCGCCACCGTTGACGTTGACTCGGTCCTCGTCCAGCTCCAGCATGCGAGTCGCGTTGAGCGCGACCGCAGCGAACGCTTCGTTGATCTCCACCAGGTCCAGGTCGCTCACGTCGAGGCCGGCTTTCTTCAACGCATTGCTCAACGCAAGGGCCGGAACCGTATGGAGCCACGAGTATCTGTCTGCGCTCATGCCGTGAGCAACGACCTCCACTAGGGGTGCGACATCCAGCCGGCGTGCACGCTCGCTCGACATGACCACCACGGCCGCTGCGCCGTCTGAGATCTGCGATGCGTTGCCGGCGGTGATTGTCCCGTCGTCGCGGAAGGCGGGCTGCAGCTTGCCTAGCGCCTCGACCGTCGTGCCCGGCCTCACCCCCTCGTCGCGCTCGACCTTGACTGCTTCGCCGCGCCTTTGAGCCAGCGCAACCGGGATCACCTCTTGCGCCAACACGCCGCTGTTCCATGCCCGCTCGGCGCGCTGGTGCGACCGCGCAGCCCACGCGTCCTGCTCGTCACGGCCGATCTCGAGCTCACGATTGACCTCGTCCGAGCTCTCTCCCATGTGCTGCCCGGTGAAGGTGGACCACAGGCCGTCGTGAACCATGGAGTCGATCATCTGCGAGTTGCCCATGCGCGCCCCGAACCGCGCCTGCGGAACCAGATACGGGGCCTGCGACATCGACTCCATCCCGCCCGCCACCACGACCTCCACCTCGCCGGCGCGGATCAGCTGGTCGGCGAGCGCGATGGCATTGAGGCCGGAGAGGCAGACCTTGTTGATGGTGATCGCCGGCACCTCCTGCGGGATGCCTGCCTCGATGGCCGCCTGCCGGGCGGTGATCTGTCCCGCCCCGGCCTGCAGGACCTGGCCCATGATCACGTAGTCGACCTCGGCGCCGCTCACGCCGGCGCGGTCGAGCGCCGCCCGGATGGCATGAGCTCCGAGGCTCGTCGCCGGCACGTCCTTGAAAGCTCCCCCAAACTTGCCGAAAGGCGTCCGCGCGCCCGCTACTATCACGGATGCCATAAGGCCAGTCTAAAAGGAGGCTAGGGCCCGGTCATGAGAAACGCTCTGCTGGCGGTCGATCTCCAGGCCGATTTCGTCCAGGGCGGCAGCCTTCCTGTGCCTAACGGCATGCCGGTCGCCGCGATGATCGCGCGACACATCCGCCACTTCAAGACCGAGTACCACCTCGTCGTCGCCTCGCGCGACTACCACGAAGACCCGCCCGACCACTTCTCGCTCACGCCCGACTTTGTGACAACGTGGCCGCCGCATTGCGTCATCGGCACGCCCGGTGCGGCGTTCGTGCCTCCCATCGCCAATCTCGTCCGGGAGAAGCTCATCCATTCCGTGGTCAGCAAGGGTCGTCACAACGCCGCTTACTCGGCATTCGAGGGCGTCGACTCCCGCGGCCATCCGCTGCTCGATGTCCTCACAGAGGCCCGCATCGACCACATCGACATCTGCGGCATCGCGACCGACTACTGCGTTCGCTCGAGTGCCCTCGACGCGCGCAAGAACAGCTTCCCCCAGGTTCGCATCCTGCTCAACCTTTGCGCCGCGGTCAACGAAGCAACCGGCCTGCAGGCGCTCGAAGAGATGAAGGTGGCCGGCTGCCAGCTCCAGGCAGCCACCGCACCCTAAATATGAGGGAAAACCCGGAATGGTTTTCCCTCATCGCCCGTGCGGCTTCGCCGCAGGGGCTGCTCCCATTCCGGTATAAGGTTCGGATCTTATTGAGCGTCACTCCTTGCAACGCTTAGGCGCCTTAAGAACAAAGTTGCGGCCGGGCATAGCCCGGCCGCCCCTGCCACGCTAGCAACAAGCGATTAGCGACGTGCTCGGG
>CATPBO010000029.1 GCA_955652835.1 Candidatus Dormiibacterota bacterium | reverse complement strand
GGTTATTTCGCCAGGAATCTCAAGGGCAAGAAGGGCCAGTCTGGGTTCACCCTGATCGAGCTACTGGTCGTGGTCACGATCCTGGGCGTTCTCGCCGCGATCGTCACTCTGAGCCTGGTCGGACTGACCACGAATGCGCAGGCCAAGGCCTGCGAGCAGGAGTACAAGACAGTTCAGGCGGGCCTCGACGCGTACATGGCCAACAACAACATCGACACTATCGCGGCAGCTGGTAATACTGCCGATATGACGACTCCGGTCCTCCTGTACAACAGGACTCCGAGTGCCACAAGCCCGACCTACGTGCGCAACTCGCCCACGCGTTGGGCTTACACGTGGGATGCCACCGGGAGGATCACGGCCATCGGAGCGGCCGGTGGCGGCGGCCCTGCAGTGCCGGCGGGCTGCGTGGTGTCGGGCGGCTAGCAGCCACCAGGGGTAAGGGAAGAGGGCGCCGCGCGGGCGGCGCCCTTTCTCCTTTTCAGGAGCAGAGCAACAACTCAAGTTGATCCCGCCTGAGCCGGTCGTGCTGATCGCGGTGGGGGCTTACCTCGTCCTGGTCGCGCTCCTCATGGGCAGCTTCATCAACCTCGCCGCCGACCGCCTGCCGCGGGGTGAGTCCGTGGTTCGGCCGCGCTCCCATTGCCGCTCGTGCGGACGGGTGCTCGACGCGATAGATCTGATGCCTGTATGCGGTTATCTCATCAGGCGGGGCCGCTGCGCGACCTGCGGAGTCCCAATCGGGGTCTCTTCGCCGGTGGTGGAGGCGCTCTGCGGAGCCGCCATGCTGGCCTCTGTGGTGGTCCTGGGGCCCTGGCCCGGGGCTCTGGTTGGTCTGGCGAGTGTGGTGGCGGTCGGAGTGGCCTGGGTCGGCTTTGGCCGGCTGCGGTGGGCTATGCGTGGATCCCGGCGGGGTTCGCCGAGTGACGCCGGGCATCGGACTCGCTGACCAGGCCGGCTCGCACCAGCTGGTTCAGCGAGCGCTCGAGCGTCTGCGAGCCCTCTCGGAGACTCGTCTGAAGCACTGTCCGCAGCTGGTCGGTCCTTCCTTCCTTGATCATCGACCGCACGGCGGTGTTGGCGATCAGGACCTCGAACGCCGCGACGCGCCCCCCTCCGACCGCCGGCACCAGCTCCTGGTAGATGACGCCCGCCACGCAGCTGGCGAGCTGGATCCGAACCTGTTGCTGCGCCGCGCCAAGGTAGCTGTCGATGATCCGATCAAGCGCCTGCGGCGCGTCGTTGGTATGCAGAGTGGCGAGGACGAGGTGGCCCGACTCGGCGATGGAAACCGCCGCGCTCATGGTTTCCAGGTCCCGCATCTCTCCAATGAGGACCACGTCGGGGTCCTCGCGGAAGGCGGCGCGGAGCCCTTCTACGAACGAAGGGGTGTCTTCGCCCACCTGGCGCTGATCCACGATAGAGAGCTGATGCTTGTGGATGTACTCGATCGGGTCCTCGATGGTGATGATGTGGAAGGGTCGCGTCGCATTGAGGTGGTCGATCATGGCCGCCTGGCTCGTCGACTTGCCGCAGCCGGTGGGGCCGGTGACCAGGATCAGGCCGTGCTGCCGCTCGAGCAGCCGGTGGACCGCCTCGGGAATCCCGAGCATGTCGAAGTTGGGGATGACAAGTGGCAGCAGCCGGAAGGCCGCCGCAATGGAGTTGCGCTGCCAGTAAGCGTTGCCACGAATCCGCGCGCGATCCCGCCAGGTGAATGAGAAGTCGACGTGCCGTCGCCTCTCGAGCTCCTTCCATTGCTTGGGATCCAGGATCTCGCGCAGCAGGCGGTGCGTGTCTGACGGCATGAGCACCCTGGGGTGCCCGTCCAGCACCTCGAGGTTCCCGTCTTTGCGTATTCGAGGCGGGCTGCCGCAGCTGAAAATGAGGTCCGAGCCGCCGGCATCCAGCAACCTGTACAGCGCGTCGTCCATGGTCGTTAATTGCTGCATTGGTCGCATCACATTTCACCGGAGCAGCCGTCCGCATGGTATCGGCTGGCTCGGCGACCGCACTTCGATGTCCCAGTGCCATCTGGGCGCAAGTCCCAGTTCGGTTGGCCTGGCCCGGTTTGTCCTAGCCCCGGTGGGACCAGCGCCTCATGTGCCTAGCGCCATGCCCTCATACGATTGACGAAATGGGAACTCTCAGCTCATGAGCGTCTGTGCGCCTGACGGCGAACACTCCTCAAGGGCGCCGATTAGCTGATGGCGAAGTACGCGGAGATCGTGTTCCGGCAGCGGACCAGGTTTTTCGCCCTGTTCCTGATTCCTGTCGCGCTCGGCGCGTCGATTGCCTTGCTGTTCGCAACCCATCGAGCCGCCGCCACCCTGAGCATTGCAGACCCCTCGTCCATCGGAGCGTCGTTCACACCGGTCGGCTGGAGCGCGAATCAAACTCCCGCTCAGAACCTCACCGACAGCGTGAGCCAGGTGATCAGGACGCCCGCCTTCTCCCAGAGCCTGTCCAGGAGCTTGACCATCTCGGACGCGGTGTCAGGCGCCGGCGAGCTTCAGCAGGTGCTGGCTTCGACCGACACCAAGTTGAAAGTCAGCGCCTCTGGTTCGCACCTCATGACGTTGACCTACTCCTGTCCACGTGCGGCCCTTTGCCTGAGCGTGGTCAGCGCAACGATCGCCATCCTTCACGAGCAGCTGGCGAAAGCCCAGCAGAACCAGGCGGCCGCGGCGACCGACTTCTGGAGTGGCGCCTTAAAGGACGCGCAGGCCAACCTGGCCGCGGCTCAAAAAGCCCTGCAGAGCTACGCCGCCGCCAATCCGGGGACGGCGGTTGACGCCAGCTCGAGCGACCCACAGGTCGTGCAGCTCGTCAACAACGTGCAGCTGTGGCGGGCCAAGGTGGCCGAGGCTCAGAACAGCTTGAGCCAGGCGCAATACCTCGGCTCAACCTCCGCTCGCTTCCTGCAGATCGCAACCAAAGTCGTCGACGCGCCGCACGTGACCGGCTCGCGGTTCATCGGAGATGGGACCAGCCTGCTGCCAGGTGCACTGGTGCTCCTGATCGGGTTGGCTGCGGTCGCGACCTACGTTGTCCTGATCGGGTGGGTCGACAGGACGGCTGGTGACCCCAAGGCGTTGGAGGGCCGGCTCGGCGTCCCAGTGGTGGCCACGATCCCGAAGTTGGTGGGCTCCAGTGGCGTCTAGAGTCATCAAGGAGAACGCCCCAGACTCCAAGGACAGCGAGGCACGCCCTGACGTCGGCGAGGCTGTCATCGACGGCAGGGCTGAGCCAGTCTCGAACGGGATGGCTGAGTCCGCCGCCAACGGGAGTGCCGCGCTCGCCGACGAGCTCTAAAATGTAACAATAGAGAGTCGGCCCACCAATTCAAAAGAGCTTCTATCCAGCGAATTCTACAGATCGATCAGTGAGGCGATTGGCCCCAGTCGGACGCTGCCCGGCTTTGCAGATCCACGGATGGAGCGGGTCAACTCTATCGAGCTGCCGCCCTGGTTCATCGATCGCTGCCGGCGCGCTTACCTTTCGGTCCCGTTTGACGCCGAGGCGGAGTGTCGGGTGCTGGGCGTGACCAGCGCCGCCTACGGCGAGGGCAAGACCTCGGTTGCAATCGGCATTGCCACCGCGATGGCGGTAGACACCAAGAAACCCACTCTGCTGATCGAATGCGACTTCAAGAAACCCTCCTTCCACAAGTTCTTTGGCATCCGTGAGATGGGAGGCCTCAGTGAGTGGCTGGAAGGCGGTGCGCGGCTGAGAATTGTTCGGGGAGCCGCACTCGTTCCCAACATCTACGTGATCCCGTCGGGCGCTCCCCAGAGCGAGCCGGCACGCTTCTTCTACCAGCTCGTCGACAGAAACGTGTTCGACGGCCTTCGAAGCGTTTTTGGCAACGTGGTTGTCGACCTTCCCCCGATGTTGAGCATCTCTTACGGGTCGTTAGCCTGCGCACTGGCAGATCGATTGTTGATCGTCGCCCGAAGCCGGATGACCTTGACCGAGGACCTGGAAACCCTGGTTCGCCGCATCGGAAAGGATCGCGTGAGCGGGATCGTGCTCAACGGCACTGACTACCGGACCCCCGGCTGGCTGCGCACGCTGCTCTAACCCAACTTCAACATGTTGGTCGACACTGGCAGTGACCTCAACGATTTCGTGATGAGTTCGACAGATTCGGCACAGTCGTCGCCAAGCGCCTCGCACACCGCGCCTGGTGAGGAGCTGTGGCAGCTGGTGACGGTCCCGGGGACACGGCGCTTTGACGTGCCGCCTTCAGCAGAGGCACGGCGGCGCCTCGTCAGACAGGTGCGGACCCTACCTGGCGGCGCCCCCGTCATCCTGAGCTGCAACGCACTAGGATCCCGGCGCCGCTGCCGCCGCTTCGCCCGACAGGCGGGAATCGAGCTCGTTCGCGAGTACGTCGCCATCCCGTCGCTCGACCGACCCACCTGCTACGTCGAAGACTCACGATCGGCGCTTCGCTATTTCTTCACCGAGCTATTGACTCTTCCGCGCGGGGGCGCGGCCAGGTCGGCGGCAGTTGCAGCCATCAAAGGGATTGCCCACTCCTTCTTTCCAGCGGCGTTGGTCGGGTCGGCCGCACCCACCCGGATCGCCCTTGGACGGATCCAGACCAACCCAACACGCCCGGCTGCAGGGCGCCGCCCTGAGCCGGACGAACCGCGCGCCCTTCTCGACCTGCCTGGCATGCAGACACTCGTGCTCGCACTGTCCAAAGACCCGAATGGGAAGCTCACGCTGCTCCTGATTCCACGCGGCAGCTTTCGACCCGCGCTCGCGATCAAGGTGCCGACCACGACGGCGGCGGCGGCGAGCATCGCGGCCGAGAGAGCGGTCCTTTCTGACCTGCACGCCCGGTTGCCGGAAGCGATCCTTGGCTCCATTCCCAGGTTCGAGGATCTTCGGGAAGTTCATGGCCGCTCGGCGCTCGTGACCACCGCTCTGCCCGGCGCTCCGATGACCATGCGCTATCACGCGTGGCGTCACACAGCGACCCCGGCAGCGGTCCGCGCCGACTTTCAAGCGGCCGAGGCGTGGCTGGCGAGGTTTCAGAACGCCAGCGCCGGACCGAGCGAGCCATGCGATATGGACGGTGGAGGAACCGAGGTCCTGCGCCGCCGTTTCGCCGGCGACTCGCACCTGGATGAGCTCCTGGCGAGGCTGTCCGCTATCCACAGCCGCCTTCGCACCAGCAGCACCCCTCGCACGGCAGTCCACGGCGACTTCTGGTTCGGCAACCTCTTGCTGGTCGGCCAGGAGATCTCAGGGGTCATCGACTGGGAGGCCGGCGGCGCCTCAGGCGAACCTGTCCGCGACCTGGTTCGATTCGCCCTGACCTACGCCCTTTACCTGGACCGCCATTCACGTCCCGGCCAGCGAGTTGCCGGACATCGCGGCCTCAGAGCCGGCGAGTGGGGCTCGGGCGTCACGTGGGCTTTCGATGGGGAGGGGTGGTTCCCCGACCTGGTACGCGATTTCGTTCGTCGCGGCCTGGCTCGCCTGGGTGCTGACCCCGACTGCTGGCGTGAGGCGATGCTGGCGGGATTGGCTGAGGTGGCGGCGACCGCCGATCACGCCGATTTCGCGAGGCTGCATTGGCGGCTCTTTGACCGCCTCACCGAGCGCCCGCCTACTGCGGCTTAGACGGAGGCCGTGTCCACCAGCGTCGGCGTGCAAGTGCCGCCAAAGCTACGGCGATCACCATTGCTGCGAGGCTGCCAGCCAACAACCCTGTCTCCCCGCTTGACGCGGGGTCGGCAACGATCTGACTTGATGGTGTGATAGGCGCGGCCGGGGACGGCAACGTGGGCAGAGC
>CATPBO010000028.1 GCA_955652835.1 Candidatus Dormiibacterota bacterium | reverse complement strand
TCGACTACACCCGCGCCGCGGCCGGTCTGGCCGACCACATCAAAGTCGGGCTCCGGCTCGAGCATCGCCATGAGGCCCTCGCGAACCATTTCGTGGTCGTCCACGATCAGCACGCGGATCTGCCCGCCCTGCGTCATGCGCGCGCCGGCAGCCTGGCCCGAATCGCCAGCCCGCTCTCCTCGCCGTTGTGCACCTCGAAGGTGCCCCCCAGTGCTTCGACCTGACGGCGGCTGCGCTTCAGCCCGAAATGGGTGCTGCTCTCCTGATAGTTGTGGAGGATCTGGTCGGACGCCCCCACGCCGTCGTCCTGAATGACGAGGTCGACGTGCCCGTCGGAATACCGCAGGCTGACCAGGACCCGCTTTGCCCGGGCGTGGCGCGTCACGTTGGCCAGGGCTTCGCGAGCCAGGATGAAGAGGGTGTGCGCCGACTCCGGGCTGAGGCCTACAGGCTTGCCGCTGACGACCAGGTCGGCCTCGACCGCCTCGGCTTCACCCGTGGCGCGGACCAGGCGGCGGAGCTCGGAAGGCAGGCCGGCCGCGGCCGCCCGAGGCAGGGAGAGGGCGAAGATGGCCTCCCGAACCGCCTCCGATGTGTGGATCGCCAGCTGCCGGACCTCGCCCAGGTCGGCGGCAATCGGATCCGTCACAGGCTCGCGCTCCAGGATCGCGTTGACCTTGAGACCGAGCGTGAAGATGGCCTGCTCGATCCGGTCGTGGAGCTCGGCCGCGATCCGTTCGCGTTCTTTTTGAAGGACCTGCTCGCGCTCGGCCTCGCTCAGATCGCGGTGCAGCTGCTCCAGCTCGTCGATCATCCGCTGCTGGTCCTCGTACAGGTGCGCGTTCTCGATCGCCACGGCGACCTGGTTGGCGAATGTGGATAGGAGCCGCTCCTCGTCGGTCGTGTAGCCGCTCAGCTTGTTGGCCACCCCGATCATGCCGATCACGCGTTCGCCGACCTGAAGCGGTACACCCAAGAAGGTTCGGACCGGAGGGTGGCCGCGAGGCTGGCCGACCCGATCCGGGTCATGGAGGACGTCGTTGGAGAGCTTCGAGCGTTCATTGGTGATCACCACGCCGAAGACGCTGGGCCGCACCGGGATGAGCCTGAAGTTGTCGTAGAAATTCGGATCCAAGGGCTCGAATCCCTTGATCGCGGCGACGTCCATCTGCTCCCTGCCGTTGAGCAGGCCGATGAAGCCGAACGCCGATTGAGTCAGGTCGAGGCAGTAGCCCAGGGCGCGATCCAGCACCTGCTGCATCTCGTGCAGCCGCGCGATCTCGATGGAGATCGAGTACAGCGACTCCAGCTGCTGGCGAAATGCGGTTGCCGGCGACTCCTGCATCTGTCTTGTCATGCTAGCCCCGGGACGGGCATACGATTTCCACCATGGTGACCGAAACGGTGAAGGCCCTCAGCGCGGAGGAGATCTCCGACCTGTGCGTGCGCCACACGCTTTACGACTGGTCCGCCCAGGCCGGGCTGAAACCCATGGCGATCGCAAGCGCCCAAGGCGTCCACTTCCACACAGTCGACGGCCGCAGGTTCATCGACTTCAACAGCCAGCTCATGTGCGTCAACGCCGGCTACGGCGACCGCCGGATCATCGACGCGATCAAGCGGCAGGCAGAGGAGCTCGCGTACATCAGCCCCTTCATGGCCACTGAACCTCGGGCCCGCCTGGGTCGCAAGCTCGCGGAGCTCTTGCCCGGTGACATAGACAAGGTGCTGTTCACGCTCGGAGGGGCCGACGCCAACGAGAACGCGATCAAGATCGCGCGCACTGTGACCGGCCGGCCCAAGATCCTCGCCCGGTACCGTTCCTATCACGGCTCGATGGGCAGCGCGATGCAGGCAACAGGCGATCCGCGCCGATGGCCGAACGAGTTCTCGACAGGCGTCGTCCACGTGCTCGACCCTTATCACGGCATTCAGCGCGGCACCGACTCGGCGGAATTCGCTCTTGCCCAGTTGGAGGAGACGATCCAGCTGGAGGGCCCGCAGACGATCGCGGCCTTCATCCTCGAGCCGATCACCGGCACCAACGGCATCCTCATCCCGCCCGACGGCTACCTGCAGGGTGTGCGCGAGCTGTGCGACCGGTTCGGCATCCTGTTGATCTGCGACGAGGTCATGACGGGGTTCGGACGCACCGGCCGTTGGTTCGCGGTCGACCACTGGAACGTCGTACCCGACCTCATTACGCTGGCCAAGGGCCTGACCAGCAGCTACGTGCCGCTCGGCGCGGTCGGGATGCGGCCGAAGGTCGCGGCGTACTTCGACGACCACGTGTTCTATGGAGGGCTGACCTACAACAGCCATCCGCTGTTATGCGCGGCCGCGCTCGGCGCGATCCAGGCCTACGAGGAGGACGACATGGTCGGCAACGCGCGGCGGATGGGCGCGGTGCTGCAGAGACATCACGAAAAGCTGCAGGAGCGCCACCCTTGTGTCGGTGCGACGCGCTCGATCGGGCTCTTTGGAGCCCTGGAGCTCGTCCGCGATCGGCGCACATTGGAGCCGCTCGCGCCGTTCAACGGCACGTCGCCCGAGATGAAGGCGATCGGCCAGGCGCTCCTGGACGCGGGGCTCTATACATTCGTCCGCTGGAACACGATCATGACCAACCCGCCTCTATGTATCACCGAGGCCGAGCTCGACGAGGGCTTCGAGATCCTCGATACGGCGCTGGAGATTGGAGACCAGGCGGTCGGATCCTAATTACGCACCGGTGGTGCCAAACGTGCGGAACTCGCGCTTTTCATGCGCACGGTTGGCGTCAAACGCGCGGAATCGAACGGCTAACGGACGAACTAACCCGCGACCACCAATCGCAGCTGCGCCGGGCTGATGTTGGCGCCGGAGCAGATGAGCGCGACTTTGCGGCCGGCCACCCGAGCCCGGACCTCTCGCGATATAGCTGCGGCGAGCGGCGCGGCGCCAGCGGGCTCGACGAGAGTGCGTGTCTTCTCGATCATCAGCGCAGTGGCAGCAAGCAGCTCCTCATCGGTCACAAGCACGAAGTCATCGAGCATCTCGCTAAGAATTCGCTGCGGCAGCTCGAAAGCAGTTCGCGTTGCAAGGCCCTCGGCTACTGTCGTGTTCGGGCGCTCCACTGGCGCGCGGGCGCGCCAGGAATCGTGTGCCGTCGAGGCCGCCGTCGACTGGACCGCTATGACCTCGATGTCGGAACGGATCGATTTGGCGGCGAGGCACGCGCCTGCCGCTCCGCTCCCGCCACCGACCGGGACCAAAATGACGTCGATGTCGGGCCGCTCCTCGAGGATCTCGAGGGTATGGGTGGCCACCCCTGCAATGAGGTCAGGCTCGTTGCCCGAATGGATGTACCGGTAGCCGTGCTCAGCCGCCAGCCGCTCGCAGTGCTCCCTCGCGTCGTCGAAGTCGCGACCCACGAGGACGACCTCCGCGCCGAGGTCGCGCATGGCCTCGACCTTCACCGGGTTCGCGCCTTCCGGAGCGCAGATCATCGCGCTGGCGCCGAATAGTTGAGCGGCGAATGCCACCGACTGGCCGTGATTGCCGGTCGAGGCCGCGATTACTCCTTGCGCCCGGGTCGCGGGATCAAGTCGCGACATCAAGTTGACCCCGCCCCGAACTTTGAAGGCGCCGGTCGGTAGCAGGTTGTCGTGCTTGATCCAGACTTGGGCGCCCACCAGGCGGTCGATGGCTGGGTAGTTGCGCAGCGGGCTGGGATCGAGGTGGGGTCGAATCCTGAGCCGAGCCGCGAGAATGTCGGCTAGCGCCGGCGGATCGAGTTTCACGCGAAGGTGAGCTCGGTTGTGATCTCGATCGCCTTCTCGATGCTCCTCGCCACCGGGCAGCGGCTCGCGTGGAACGCGTGTGATCGCTCTGCCGCTTCGCGTTTGTCCTCAGGGCAGCCGGTCAGCGTGTAGCGCACGCGAATCCGCTTGATCACCAGCACCTTTTCCTCGACGTAGATCTCGCCTTCGGCCTCAGACGACAGTCGGCCCTCGCTTGCGTCGATCCCGCGCGCCTCCAGCGCGCCACCCAGGGTGCCGGTGAGTCAACCGGCGGCGGCCGCAACGACGTAATCCAAAGTCGTGGCATGTTCGGGGTACTGACCAGGCGCGGTGCCGTAATGCTCACGAATCTCGTCATGGGTCCCGAAGACCACTGGGTCGGGCTCGGCCGGAAGGAAGGCGCGGCGGATGGGACCGCGGTCACGGATGATCCGGACGCGCGAGACGTACTTTGGTTGGTTTTCGCTCAACGACGACATGACTCGGAAAAGATTAGCTTTCCCCACCACGCGCGGCTTCGACGGCCTCTCTTGTCTCCAGAGCAATGAAAACAAGCAACCCGAGAGCCGCCACGTACTCTGCCCACCACCAGCCTGCGACAAGGTTGAGTCCGGCGCCGGCAAGCGTCGCGGCCGCCATGTAGGCGCACGTGATTGTCTCCGCGATGTCGGCACGAAGCGCGGCACTACCGATCGATACATTCGCCCGGCGCTTCCGCCACGCAAGGATCGGCATCACCAGGACGGCGGCGCCGGACACGGCGACGCCCAGCCAGGAGCCTGCCGGATGCAGCCTCGCGACCAGCCCGCCCAGTCCCACCAACACCAGGTATAGGCAGAGCAGAACCAGGAGCGCGGCGGAAATCACTGTGGCGCGCCGCTCAACTCCTTCCAGACGTGCCGCTACGGAACCTCGCGCCTCGGCTGACAGCCGCCAGAAGAGCGTCGCTCCGCTGAGAAGCTCGATGACGCTGTCAAAGCCGAACGCGGTGAGGAGGACGCTGCGGGCGGCGATTCCAGCGGCGATCGCCAGCACCGCTTCGGCGGCCATCCAGACAACCGTGACAATTTCGAGCCGGACGCCGGCCCGCACCGCAGCCTTGCGCTCGGCCACCGCCACCGCGGGCCACGATACTCCGCGGCTCCAGCCGACTACGAGCTCGGGACGAAGACCATCCCCGTCGCTTTCCCGAAGCCGATCGCGATCGGTGTCTCGAAACCCGTCGCCGGGTTGATTACCGCGACGAAATTGTCGACGCCCGAGTCGTTCGGCGACTGCGTGTAGATGTCGCCATTGGCGAACGAGCCGCTGATCCAGTAGGTCACGCCCGAAGCCCCGTCGACGACGAGGAGCCGTCCGGTGCCGCTCGGCCAGACCGTGTCCTCGAGCTGAGTTCCGACCGCCATCTTCGACACCTGCTGCTGAGGCGAGCCGGGATTCTTGACAAACACCAGCACGCTGTCGGCCTGGCTGACGAGGACCAGCTGCCCTTTGTTGTCGACGCTCAGCGAATCCGGGTCGGTGAGCGTCAGCGCGCCAGGTGTATTGCTGTTGAGGAGGTCGCCGGCGGTTGCGTTTCCGGCCAGGACCGGCGTGAGAGCCAACGTGCCGCTGCTGCCCAACGCGATCTTGTCGATCGCCGGGTTAGGGTTCGCGCCGCTGTTGTCCAGGGTCGGGTTTGAAGCCGCCACGTAAACCGAACCGCCCAGGAAGTAGAGGTCGTCATAACCGCCGCCATGCGGCGCAGGCGGAAAGGTGTAGGGAGTGACTGTTCCCGAGGTGGGATCGATCGTCGCGAATTTGGCGTTCCCGTCCTCGCACGACGTCGTCCAAACCAGGTGTGTCGAAGGATCGATGCGCAATCCGTCGCTGTGCCCGGCCACGCTCCAGTGGTTGACCATCTTTCCTTTCATGTCGTACTCGACAACAGTGCTCGAGTTCTTGTCGGTGCAGTCCTTCGCCGTCACGTTCTGGTAGTCGATGAACACATGCTGGCCGTCCACCGCGACCGAGTCGGGGTTGGAGACGATGAGTCTCGAATCGTTCTGGGTGAACTCGGTGATCT
>CATPBO010000027.1 GCA_955652835.1 Candidatus Dormiibacterota bacterium | reverse complement strand
GGGCAGTACCGGTTGCAGGCGAGGTCCAGAGCCTGTTCGACCAGATCCTTGTCGTACTTCGCGTCCCAGCCGAGGTGAAACGTGACGTCGATCTTAGTGAACGCGCGCGGCCACTCCTTGTCTTGCTCGCCCTCGACCTCGACCTCCAGCGACTTGAGCGGCTGCTTGAACTTCTTCAGCAGGAGCACCGCGTTGAGTCCGGTGCAGCCGCCGAGCGCTCCCAGGAGCATCTCGGTCGGGCGCATCGCGGAGTCATCGCCGAAGCCTGGCGGCTCGTCGACTGCGGCGGTGTGACCGGAGGCGGCCTCGATGTCGAACCTGACCTTCTGCCCGGACCATTTCGCTGTGGCCTTCGCCATCTCTAGGCCACATCCTGACGTGTGAGCAGGATGGTCGTCAGCGCCGCGCCCGCCAGCATCACGGCGACCAGAACGATCACTGAACGTGGTCGGCAGTTGCGATCGCCGGCATTGCCGCGGAAGTCTAGCGAGGCGGGGAACAATAGACTGCCTCCTATGCCCGATGACGTTCGATCGAGATTCGCGCCGGTCGCCGCCAACTACGCGCGCTCGACCTTCCATGCGTCGACCGAGCGCCTGCAGGAGGTGCTGGACCTGGCCAAGCCCAGACCCGGCGACCTGGCCCTGGATGTGGCGACCGGCACGGGCAACACGGCCTTTGCACTTGCGCCTTATGTGCGACGTGTGATCGGCCTCGACGTGACCCGCGAGATGCTGGACCAGGCACGCCGCATCACGGCTGAGAATGCGATCAAGAACGTCGATTGGGTCATCGGTGACGCGATGGCCCTGCCGTTCCAGGATGAGACGTTCGACCTCTATACCGTCCGAGCCGCGCCGCATCATTTTGCCGATGTGGACGCCTTTCTCCGCGAGGCGTTTCGCGTCCTGAAGCGGGACCGGGACGCGGCGTTCATCGACTGCGCGCCACCGGCAGCCGCGCGCGAGGTGCTGCACGAGGTGGAGGTGCGGCGCGATCCATCCCACGTCAGGTCGCTCACTGTCGACGAATGGGCCGAGCGGCTCGAGCGGGCGGGGTTCGATGTCGAGCTAGCGACCATTCGCGAGCTGGATTGGGATTACGACGAATGGATGAAGAACATGGCGGTCGCACCGCACCTGGCCGACGAGCTCGCCGGCGTGATTGAGGCCGCGCAGGGCGACGCGCTGACTCAGCTGCACCCGGTGCGGCGCGAGGGCAGACTGCGGCACGCGTACTGGCACTGCCTGGTCCGCGCCCACAAGCGTGGGTGAATCTACCTCCCCACTTGCTGGGGGGGTCGGCCGAAGGCCGGGTGGGGGTGTGGGAAAGGCGCTGAGTGAGGGAGAACTGATCCTGCTCGTCGACAAGGTTGGCCGCCGCCACCGGGTCCGCCTCAAGGCCGGCGAGCGTCATTCACTTCACTCGGGCGTCATCAATCACGACGAGGTGATCGGGCGCCCGGAAGGGGTGATCGTCACCACCCAGATGGGGGCGCGCTTGCTGGCCGTCAGGCCGACGTTCGCCGAGCAGGTCACCGGCCGCCAGCGCCAGGCGCAGCCTATCTATCCGAAGGATCTCGGCGCGATTCTGATCGCGGCCGACATCTATCCGGGCGCGAACGTGCTCGAGGCGGGCACGGGAACGGGCGCGCTCACGCTCGCCGTGCTGCGTGCTGTGGGCCCCGAGGGGCATGTCGTGAGCTACGAGCAGCGCGAGGAATTCCAGGAAGCGGCCAAGCGGGCGATCGTCGATTCGCTGGGGGCCCTGCCTGAGAACCTCACCCTCAAGCTGGGTGACATCTACCTCGGGATCGAGGAGCGAGACCTCGACCGCGTGCTGCTCGACCTCCCCGAACCCTGGCAGGCGGTGCCCGGGGCCAAAGAGGCGCTCCGGCCCGGCGGCATCGTGTTCGCCCACTGCCCCAACGTGAGCCAGGTCCAGCGATTTTTCGACTGCCTGCGCGAGGTGCGCGGCTTCGGAATGCTCGAGGCGTTCGAGCTGCTGCAGCGGGGGTGGACGGTGCGTGGCCGCAGCATGCGACCGTCGCACCGCATGGTCGCCCACACCGGCTTCTTGTGCTTCGCCCGCCGCCTGGCCGAGGACGAGCTGTTCGAACCCGAGGGGGAGGGTTTTCGGTAGTTCGGAACGTTTCAGGGCGGTGTCCCGTTTTATTTGATGTGAGGCGCCGCGCAGCGCCATTGGTCCTGCTGATCGTCGGAGTAATCGTCTTACTGATCGGCGCCTCCACCACGATTTATCAGCACGCTCTCGCCGACTTCCCTAACTCGGGTGAACCTCACTGGGGCGGCGGCTAGGGCCACCGCTCGGGCCCCCCGTGACTCGCTAGGATTTGGGAGCGATGAGCTCTCTCAGCCCCGTCCAGGTCACAGTCACCGGCGCCGCCGGCCAGATCGGCTACGCGCTGCTATTTCGCATCGCCTCGGGCCAGCTCCTGGGTCCCGACCAGCCGATCGTGCTGCGGATGCTCGAGATCGAGCCCGCGATGAAAGCCCTGGAAGGCGTCGCGATGGAGCTCGACGACTGCGCCTTCCCGCTGCTCCAGAGCATGGTGCTGACGAGCAACACCCAAGAAGCGTTCGACGGCACCAACTGGGCGCTGCTGGTCGGCTCGGTCCCACGCAAGGCGGGGATGGAGCGGAGCGACCTGCTCTCGATCAACGGCGGCATCTTCGGGCCCCAGGGCAAGGCGATCGCCGCTCGCGCGGCCCGCGACGTGCGGATCCTGGTCGTCGGCAACCCCTGCAACACCAACTGCTACATCGCGCGTTCGAACGCTCCGGACATCCCTGCCGAGCGGTGGTTCGCGATGATGCGCCTGGACGAGAACCGCGCCAAGACCCAGCTCGCGAAGAAAGCAGAGGTCCCGGTGTCGGTCGTCTCGAACATGGCCATTTGGGGCAATCACTCCACGACCCAGTACCCAGACGCGCGGAACGCCAAGATCGCCGGCATGGGCGCCTTCGACGTGATCACCGACCACGGCTGGTTGAAGCACGGGTTCATCACGACCGTGCAAAACCGGGGCGCGAAGGTGATCGAGGCGCGCGGTTTGTCTTCCGCCGCGTCCGCCGCCAACGCCGTCCTGGACTCGGTCGCAAGCATCCGCACGCCGACGCCGTGGGGTGACTGGCATTCGCTTGCGGTGGTGAGCCACGGCGAATACGGAGTGCCGGAAGGGCTCCAGTTCGGTTTCCCAGTCCGCGCCGACGGCTCCAATTGGGAGGTCGTCACGGGGTTGGAGCATGACGACGATGCCAAGGAGAGGATCAGGATCACCACGGAGGAGCTCAGCCAGGAGCGAGACCTGGTCAAAGGGCTCGTCCCGAGCTAGGCCGCCCGGCGCGCCCATTCCGCACGCTTGGCGCCAACGGGGCGATTTGCGACGCGAGATTCCGCACGTATGGCGCCAGCCGTGCGCTCGCGGGCAATCTAATCTGAGGAAGTGAGCGTCACGCTCGACCGGCACAGCTTCCCCTTCACCGCGATCGTCGGCCAGGAGTCGATGAAACTCGCCCTCATCCTCAACGCGATCGTCCCGACGATCGGCGGCGTTCTCATACGCGGCGAGAAGGGGACCGGCAAGTCGACCGCCGTCCGCGGCCTCGCCCGCCTCCTGCCCGAGCACGCGGTGGTCGAGGGCTGTCACTACGGCTGCGATCCATCAGACCAGGAGGCACTCTGCACAGACTGCCGCCTCAGGCTCAAGGCAGCCGGCGTGCTGCCCTCCCACAAGCGCCGCATGCGGGTGGTCGAGCTGCCCATCAACTCGTCGGAGGATCGCGTGGTGGGCACCATCGACATCGAGGCGGCGCTGCGCACGGGGACCAAGCGCTTCGACCCGGGCGTACTGGCCGAGGCCAACCGCAACATCCTCTATGTCGACGAGGTCAACCTCCTCGACGATCACATCGTCGACGTTCTGCTTGATGCCGCGGCTATGGGTGTCAACGTGGTCGAGCGTGAGGGCGTTTCCTTCGCCCACCCCTCGCGATTCATCCTCGTCGGCACCATGAACCCGGAAGAGGGCGAGCTCCGTCCGCAGCTGCTCGATCGCTTCGGGCTGTGCGTCGACGTCGAGGGCATCCGCGATCCCGACGAGCGCGTGCTGATCGCAGAGCGCGACGCCGCTTTCAAGCGGGGTGACCACGAGTTCGCAAACGAGTTCGCCGCCGCCGACACCAACCTCTCGCGCGCCCTGGCGGAGGCGATCGCCGCCGTCAAAGGCGTCCGTGTGACGCCCGGCCACGCGCGTCTCATCTCGGCGATCTGCGTCGAGGCCGCTGTCCTCGGACACCGCGCCGACGTCGTCATCGACCACGCCTCGCGAGCCCTCGCCGCGTACAGGCGGCACGCCTCGCCGAGCCGCGAGGACATCTACGACGCGGCCGCACTCGCGCTCGCCCATCGGGCGCGTCAACCACTGCGTCGGGACCAGGACGAGACCAGCTCGCCCGACCACGGCGATGAGCAGGAAGGTTCCAAACCCGCCGAGTCGGAGCCGGGCGATCCGCAAGCCTCGGAAAGTGAATCGTCGAGTGAGGCGTCGGCCGAGGCGAACGCCAGCGCGACCGACAGCGGTGAGCAGTCGGCCGGCAGCGACCAGGGGATGACGACCGGCGGGTCGAGCGGGCATGAATCCTCGCCGGATGCGCTCGAGACCTTCAACCTGCGGCGCATCGATCTGCCGCGCCAGCGTCGCGTGCGCAAGCAGGGTGGCAAGCGCTCGGCGAGCCAGACCGCAGACCGTCGTGGACGGTATGTGCGCGCTCAGCCGAAGGCGAAGGTCAACGACCTCGCCATCGACGCAACGGTGCGCGCGGCCGCGCCTATGCAGAAGGATCGTGGGCGCCTGTCGGGCGAGCGGTTGAAGCTCGAGCGCGAGGACCTTCGTCAAAAGGTTCGCGAGCGAAAGGTCGGCAACCTCATCGTGTTCGTCGTCGACGCTTCCGCGTCGATGGACGCTGAGCAGCGCATGGCCGCGACGAAAGGAGCCATCCTCTCGCTGCTGCAAGACGCTTACGTGCGGCGCGACCGCGTTGCCGTCGTCATCTTCAAGAACCGCACAGCGGAGGTGGTGCTGCGGCCAACGTCCAGCGTGTCGCTGGCGCGCCGCCGGCTCGAGAAGCTTTCAGTCGGCGGGACCACTCCGCTGACGCACGGGCTGATGGCCGGCTACAAGGTTGTGAAGACTGAGCTCCTGCGCGATCCGACCATCCGCCCGCTGCTCGTGCTGATCAGCGACGGCCGCGGCAACATCTCGATGTTCAAGGAAGAGCCGCTGGTCGAGGCGCAAAAGGTCGCGGCGCTGATCGACTCGGAGGACATCGACGCGCTCGTCATTGATTCGGCACGTGACTACAGTCACCTGCCGTCGGTCCAGCACCTGGCGAGGGTCGCACCGATGTACCAGACCTATGCGATCAACGCCTGCGCGGACCTCGCCGAGCGCATGGGCGCGCGTTACTACGGCCTGTATGACCTGTCACGCGACGAGATCGCCTCGGCGGTTGAAAGAGAGCTGGGGCGAGGTCGGTAACATCACAAGAAGCCCATGGCAATAGATCGCTACTCCTACCCCTTCACCGCGATCGTCGGCCAGGACCAGATGAAGCTGGCCCTGGTCCTCAACGCGATCAATCCGTCCATCGGCGGCGTGCTGATCCGCGGGGAGAAGGGGACCGGAAAGTCCACCGCGGTGCGCGCACTCGCGAGACTGCTGCCAGACCAGCAGGTGGTCGAAGGCTGCCATTTCGGGTGCCACCCGGACGATCCCGAGGACTGGTGTCTCGACTGCCGCGAGCGGGCGCGTTCGGGAACCCTACCGGTGACCACGCGGCGCATGCGCGTCGTCGAGCTGCCGATCAACGCGTCGGAGGATCGCGTTGTTGGAACGATCGACCTCGAGGCGGCGTTGAAGGAAGGCTCGCGGCGGTTCGAGCCGGGCGTGCTTGCCGAGGCCAACCGCAACATCCTGTATGTCGACGAGGTCAATCTGCTCGACGACCACATCGTCGACGTGCTGCTGGACGCAGCCGCGATGGGGATCAACACCGTCGAGCGCGAAGGCGTCTCGGTTTCCCACCCGTCGCGCTTCATCCTCGTCGGGACCATGAACCCCGAAGAGGGCGAGCTCAGGCCGCAGCTGCTCGACCGGTTCGGGCTCTGCGTCGACGTGGAGGGCATCCGCGACCTCGACCAGCGCGTTGCGATCGTCGAGAAGCGCGCCGTCTGGGAGGACGACCCCAATCTCTTCTACCAGCAGCACGCGGAGTCTGAGCAGGGTGTCCGCTCGCAGATCGCGGAGGCGATTGCGACATTTCCGGAGGTCGAGCTGCCGCGCTCGATCCTGCGTCTCATCGCGCAGATCTCGATCGCGCTCGAGGTGGACGGCCATCGCTCCGACCTCGTATGTGCTCGCGCGGCGCAAGCCAAGGCGGCCTACGACAGCTCGGAGAAAGTTGCTGTGAACCACGTTGGCGAGGTCGCAGAGATGGTGTTCGCGCATCGCGTTCACTCTGTGCCGTTCGGCAAAGGCGGCCCGAACCTCGGCGAGGTGATCGCCCGGATGATCGGCCAGGCCTGAGCCGACTAGATCCCTACGTAGTCCGCGCTCGAGACCGCCTCTGGTACAGGCAGCCCATCTTCTTTGAGCCCCGCAACGTGCATAGCGCGGCACGGTATCTGCGCCTCTTCTGTTTAGGAACCCAGCCTGTAAAGGTGGTTCGTGCTAGAAGCGGAAACACTCCATCAGGTTTCCGATCTCGCTCCTCCCATCCCGCGGAGGGGCCGGCGGGCCTGAGGCCTTGCCGCCCGCGGCCTCGTTGTCGCGCCCGCCCCGCGTCGACGTATCGAACTTGTGATTGATCGATGCGAGCGTTGGCAGCGCAAACACGGTTTCGATGAATTTGAGAATCGAGGAGTGCTCGTACGCCGTCGGTTCCAGGTGGGCCGGCCGGGCGAACGGCGAGATCACCCACGCCGGCACGCGGAAGCCGAGTCCGTATGCGTCCAGCTGAGGTGGGCGCACGTGGTCGAAAAATCCACCCGATTCGTCATACGTGAGGATGTAAACCGCGTCCGCCCAGGCAGAGGAATGCTGGAGGGCGGTGATCAGCTCCTGCTGGAGGCCCATGCCGACCGACACGTCTCCAGGCGGATGCTCGTCCAGGCCGTTTGAAAAGCTCGGGACGATGAACGACACCTGCGGCAGCCGGCCGAGCTTCAGGTCCTGGAGGTAATCGTCCTTGAGAGCTGTCGTCCGAGGGTCGTGCGCCCATCGCGCCCAGAACGCGAACACGTTGTCCGACTCGCCGCTCGGTATGTCATCAAGGCCGACGTTGTAGATCTTCCAGCTCACGCCGGCGGCCTCGAGCAGGTCCAGGATGATCGGATAGTCGAATATCCCGTAGCCGTAAAGACTGTTTGTGGTGATGCCACCCGACGTACCCGCGGCAAGATAAAAACGATTGGGATACGTGGGGCCGAGCACTGAGCAGAAGTAGTTCACGCACAACGTCGCCGTCTTGAACAGTCCGTAATAGAAAGGAAGCTCGGCGGCCGTGTAATAACCAAGCGCGACGTCACCATCGGTTGTGAAGAAGCCGTCCATTGCCCCACCGTGATGCTCAGCGTGCATATCGCTCCACCCATGCTGGATGTCGTGCGTGGTGAGGCTTGTGAGGTGGTGGGGCTTCACTGAACCGCCATGTCCGTCGGGCTGTGAGTAGCCGGTGGGAATTCCGTACTTCCCGGCGAACGGCGCGAAGCCGAAGTAATGGTCGAACGACCGGTTCTCCTGCACGTCGACGATGACGTGCTTGATGGGGATAGTGGCCGGGGTCGCCGGCGATGCGGAGGGTCGAGGCGGCGCCTGCGCACCGCCGGAACCTCCGCATCCGGACAGCGGCCACGCCGCAGCCGCGAGGCCGAGCATCCCGGCTGCCCTGAGGAACTCGCGCCGGCCGATCGCCCCGCTCGAGAAGGTGTCCGGCATAGGCAGCAATGATGGTCGACTTCAGCATCGGCCCCTGGAAACCAAGGGCTGGAAAATGGGCGCCCCGTCCTAGACTTGGCCGGTGGCGGCGTCCCGGGAACAAGACCTCCAACCACAGCGTGCGGCGGAGCTCCTCGGCCGAATCGAGGAAAACGTGCATCGCGTAATCGTCGGCAAGGAGCGCGTTGTTCGGCTGGCTGTCACGGGGTTGGTTGCCGGCGGCCACGTTTTGCTGCAGGACCTGCCCGGCACCGGCAAGACGATGCTCGCACGGGCTCTCTCGACTTCAGTGGGCGGGACATTCCGGCGCATTCAGTGCACGCCCGACCTGCTTCCCTCCGACATCACGGGCTCGAGCATCTTCAATCAGAAGGACCTGACCTTCGAGTTCATACCCGGCCCGATCTTCGCCAACATCGTGCTGGCGGATGAAGCCAATCGCGCCACGCCGCGGACTCAGTCCGCGCTGCTCGAAGCGATGGGCGAGGGGCAGGTCACGGTGGAGGGCGTGACGCGAACTCTCAAGCGTCCGTTCTTCGTCATCGCAACTCAGAACCCGACCGAGTTTCATGGAACGTATCCCCTGCCCGAGTCGCAGCTGGACCGCTTCATCCTCGCCGCCGAGATGGGGGCGCCGACCGACGCCGAAGCGATGGAGGTGCTCGCCCGTCGTGAGCACGGCGACCCGATCGCTGAGCTGGAAAGCGTGGTCAGCCTGAGCGACGTGCTCGAGCTTCAGGACGCGTGCCTTCGCGTCGTCGCGGCACCCGCGATTCGCACTTACATCGTCGCGCTGCTCCAGGCCATCCGCGCTCGACCCGACGTGCTGCTGCCGGCGAGCATGCGGTCAGGCGTGTATTTGCAGCGCGCCGCCCAGGCGTGGTCGTTGTTCGAAGGACGCGACTTCGTCCTGCCTGACGACGTCAAGCTGCTCGCAGTGCCCGTGCTCGCCCACAGGCTCAGCATGCGCGGCCGGGCCAGAGCGGACGTGATGATCCAGGAGCTCGTGTCATCGATCCCCTTGCCACCTCTTCGGCAGCACTGACGCAACTGCAAACCCGGGTCCCGCCACCGGCGCTCCGCGCCACCTCCCCGGCGAGCGGGGAGGAGAATTGGTGAGACCTACTCCGCGGTTCTTTGGGGCGCTCGGCCTTGCCGCGGTGGTCGAGTACTACGGCAGCACCTCCGAGGTCGCCTGGCTCTTCCTGCTCGCCAGCTGGATCGTAGCGCTGATCGCGGTCTCGGTCGGGTACGCGTGGTGGAACCGCTCGGGTCTTCGCCTTCACCTGCGTCTCGGCGCCACCAGCCCTGCATCGGGGTCACCAATTGAGGAGCTGCCGGAGCACCTGCTGCGCGATGCGCCGGTGCCGGCGCCGATCTTCGAGGGTGACGGAGTCGAGATGGAGGTAGGTCTGAACACGACTGGCGCGCCTCGAGGTCCCGCGCGCCTGTTCGGCTTCATCGGTTCCGAACAGCTCAGCGCCGGCACGGGGCTCGTCCCCAAATCGGGATGGAGAAAACATGTCGAGCTGCCCGCGCTGCGCCGCGGCCCCGTGGGCGCGCACGCGTGGGTGGTGGAGACGAGCGACCTGCTCGGGTTTTTCCGCGGCCGCCGCACGAACCCGGACACCGAGGTTGCCCTCGTCCTTCCCCGGTTCACCTCGCTGGTCCACCAACCGAAAACCAGGGAGCTGGAGGCAAGCGTTGCTGCGCCGCGGGCCGGATCCGGCACCGAGCTCTTCGGCGTTCGTGAGTACCGCCCCGGCGATTCGCTGCGGCGGATCCACTGGCGCTCGAGCGCGCGACACGGCGAGCTCGTAGTGCGCGAGTACGAACCGCCTGGCGTGCAGACGCTAGGGATCTTCTGCGACCCCAATCCCGGTGGTGTGGACGTGGCCGACCAGGTGGCACGCATCGCGGCGTCCGAAGCGTGGGACTGCGTGCGCAACGGCGGGCGCGTGGTGCTTTGGGGTCCCGGCCTCGCACCGAGCCTGCCGGAAGACGCCCGCTCTCTGTGGCCGATGCTCGAGTGGCTGGCGCGCTACCCGCTCGCAGCGGCCGCGAGCGAGGACGTCGACCCGCCGCTGGTGAGCGAGGCGGTCGCCGTCACAAGCGGGGCGCGACCGGAGATCACCGAAGCGCTCGAGACAGTCCACCGGCGTGGCGGGACGGTGCGCGCCTGGGTGATCGGCGACGCAGAAATCGACCTCGACGGAGCGGTGCAGCACGTCGGAACAGAGTGGCCGCTGTGAAATTGCCCAGGCTTCGGCTGCCGGCCTCGCCGGTCGAGAACTCCCTCGAGGGCAGGGCGTTCGTCTTCTCAGGCTTTGCCGTTTCGGTGCTGGCCATCGCGCTCTACGGGCAGGACTACGTCGTGCCGGCGGTCGGCCTGGCAACGACCGCCCTCGGCCACGTCATCAGCTACCGCGGACGGATGCTCAAACGCACCTTTCGCGGCCAGGTGGTGCTCGCCTCTTTGGTGTTTGGAGCGCTGGCCTACTTCCTCGCCGACTCCGTCCTGGCGATCTTCGGAGGCGTGCTGCCCCAGGCCAACTTCGCGATCGCCCTCGTGGCCGTGACGAGCTTCGACCTCAAGACGCGCCGCAACTGCTACTCGAGCCTTTGGATCAGTCTCGCGATCCTCTACCTGGCTGCGGTGTACGCATGGGATTACGTGTTCGGCGTGCTGGTCGCGCTGTGGGCTGCTTACCTAGCCGGTTTCTGGATGGCCACGCACTTGCGCCGGATGGAGGCGAAGCTGAACGCACCGCCGGCCGCCCTCGGGACGCTGGTGCTCGGCGCGCTCGCCGCCGGCGTGGTTGGTTTCGTCCTGATTCCGCAGCCCGGAGCTTCGGCCCCGACACCGCTGGTCGTTTCCCTGCCCAACTTCGTCAGCTTCAAGGGTCAGCTCGAGAATCCCGCCCTGCCGCTGGTTCAGATCAGCGGCGACCCCTCGGGCGCGACCGGCAGCATCGACCTCCACTTCCGCGGGCGGCTGGGCGACACCCCGGTCATGTACGTCCGGACCGGCGCGCCGGCGTACTGGCGAGGCCTGGTGTTTGACACCTATCGGGATGGGTCCTGGACGTCTTCGAATCGCAGCTTCGTCACCCTCCAGCCCTACGTTCCGGCAAGGCTCCTTCCTCCAGCGCCGCCCCACAACCTAGGCACATTTGTGCAGGTGTTCCGCGTCCTGCGCCCGCTCCCGGGCGTGATCAGTGCGGCCTACCCGATCCAGAGCCTTTACGCGCCCGTCTCGGCTTTGCGCGAAGACGCTTATGGGACTTTTCACACTCCCGACGTGCTCAAGCCCGGCCAGACCTACTCGGTCGTGTCGTTCCTGCCAAACCTGTCTGCGGACGAGCTCCGGAAGGACACGTTCGCGGGCGGTGCCGCAGGCCAGGCTCCCGAATACCTGGACGCCGGCGGCCTCTCCGCGCAGGCGCGCAGCCTCGCGATCCAGGCGGTGGCCGGCCACACAGACAACCAGTTCGACACGGTGATGGCGCTGACGAACTATCTGCAGGGGAATTTCCAGTACTCGCAGCAGCTCGGCCACGTGCCCGCGGGACGGGACCCGGTCGACTGGTTCCTCTTCGACGTCAAGATCGGTTACTGCGAGCAGTTCGCCACCGCCGAGGCGTTGATGCTGCGCAGCCTCGGCATTCCCGCCCGGCTGGCCACCGGTTATTCAACCGGCCAGTACGACTCGGTGCTCAACCAGGCGACAGTCCGGGAGCAGGACGCGCATGCGTGGGTGGAGGTGTGGTTTCCGAATCACGGCTGGGTGCCGGTCGACCCCTCGCCCGGCTTCTCTGCGTTGGCCGCCACGCAATTCCCCAACCGATGGGCCGCCGGCGGCGTCGCGCGTCTGATCCCCCGGCTCGAGCTGGGGGCACCGCTGGCTGCGATCGGCTCGTTCGGAATCCTCGGTGTCATTCCGCCCGCGGTGGCGATCGCGCTCCTGCTCGTCATCGTGTGGGCCTGGCTCCGCAAGCGGCATTGGAGGGGACGCGTCAGAGCGCGGCCGGGCGAGTCCGAGCTGCTGCAGCTTTACGAACTAGTCCAGCGGCGGCTCGGCCGCCGCCGCGCGCCTCCCGAAACGCCGCTCGAGTATCGACACATTATCCGCTCTACTCTGTCCCCTCCCCCGCCAGGGGGAGGCCTAGGGACGGGGGCTATGCCTCTGGATTCGCTGCTCGAAGAAATCACCGAGGCAGTGAACGAAGGCGTGTACGCCGGACGCTGGCCTGATCCAAAAGCAGTGCGCGAGCTCTCGAACCGCTTATCCTGACGGGCCGTGGCACAGGCGACTAAAACCACCGGCGCAGAGCAGGTTCGTTGGGATCTGACCGACCTTTTCAAGTCGCCGACCGATCCGGCCCTGGAGGCCGCGCTCGCCCGGGCGCTGGAGCGCGCCACGGCGTTCGAGGCGAAGTACAAGGGCAGGGTGGCGTCCCTCGAGCCGCCGGAGTTCGCACCGATGATGCACGAGCTCGAGGAGAACGAGGAGGAGGCGGCGAAGCCAGAGGTCTACGCG
Source organism: Candidatus Dormiibacterota bacterium (assembly GCA_955652835.1). GTDB lineage: Bacteria > Chloroflexota > Dormibacteria > Dormibacterales > Dormibacteraceae > Palsa-870. Next base: position 5,059 of record CATPBO010000027.1, on the reverse strand, counting down.
TACCTGCTGCACAGCCAGAACACGCTGGATCCCGCCGCGGGCAGGGTGCTTGCCCGGGTGCGCGAGGCGGCGGCGGAGCGCGGCAGCCACGGTGTGTTCTTCTCGCTCGAGCTGGCGCAGATCACCGACGAGCACGCGGCCAAGCTGTATGCAAATCCCGAATCTGCTCGCTATCGCCACACCGTCGAGGAGGCGCGCAAATACCGTCCGCATCATCTGTCCGAGCCCGAGGAGCGCGTGCTCACGGAGTTCAGCCCGGTTGGAGATTCGGCGTGGGTCCGCCTGTTCGACGAGCTGTGCTCGGCGATCAGAGTCGACGTGGACGGCCGCGAGCTGGGGCTCGACGAAGCTCTGGCCCTGATCCGCGAACCAGACCGCGAGGTGCGGCGCGGCGCCAGCCACGCCATCACCGAGGCGCTCAACCACGACATCCGCACGCGCGGCTACATCTTCAACGTCATCCTTGGGGAAAAGGCGATCGATGACCGGTTGCGCCATTTCCCGTCGTGGATCTCGTCGCGAAACCTTGCCAACGAGACTTCGGACGAGGCGGTGCAAGCTCTCGTCGAGGCCGTCACCGCGCGCTACGACATGTGCGTGCGCTACTACCGGGTCAAAAAGCAGCTGCTCGGGGTGGGCGAGCTGCACGAGTGGGACCGCTACGCGCCCATCGGCCAGACGACGCGCGACCTGTCGTGGGACGAGGCTAAGGAGCTCGTGCTGGGCTCATTCCACCGGTTCTCGAAGCGCACCGGCGCCCTGGTGGAGGACTTCTTCACGCACTCCTGGATCGATGCCCCGGTGATGCCGGGCAAGGCCGGCGGGGCCTACTGCATGCCTGTCACGCCACGCCACCATCCCTACGTGATGCTGAACTTCAACGGCAAGCTGCGCGACGCGCTGACGCTTGCCCACGAGCTGGGCCATGGGCTTCACGACCGGCTCGCCGCGGAGCAGCACATCTTCGACTTCCATCCGCCGCTGACCCTGGCCGAGACCGCCTCCGTCTTCGGCGAGGCGCTGACTTTCGACCGCATCATGGCCCAGGAGAAGGACCCTCAGGTCCGGCTGGCGATGCTGTGCAGCCAGGTCGAGGACGCTTTCTCGACGGTGTTCCGGCAGGTCGCTTTCAACCGGTACGAGGACGCATGCCACACCGCCCGCCGGACTGAGGGCGAGCTGGCAGTCGACCAGCTCGGCGAGATCTACCAATCAAAGCTGCAGCCGATGTTCGGCGACGCGCTGATCCTCACGGACGAGCACAAGGTGTGGTGGAGCTACGTCAGCCACTTCCTGCACACGCCGGGCTACGTGTACGCCTACGCGTTCGGGAATCTACTTGCACTGTCGGTCTACCACCGCTACCTCGAGCGCGGACCGGATTTCGTGGGCCACTACCTCGAGTTCCTCGCCGCCGGTGGATCGACACGACCGGATGAGCTCGTGCGGCGGCTGGGGATGGACATCACCGACCCGGGTTTCTGGGACGCTGGACTGAAGATTCTCGATGGAATGGTGACCGAAGTAGAGCGCCTCGCGGCCCCTTCCTGATTCTCGTCCTCGCGGATTCCGCACGTTTGGAACCAACCACGCTTATGCGTCGCGCGGATTCCGCACGTCTGGCGCCAGAGAAATGAAATGGGGCGAGCGCTTCGCCGGTGCTTCTTCAGCACATCGATAGACTAGTAGTCACTTAGCTGGGCCCGCCGGTGCGGGGGTCACCACTTGATCGTGGTGAGGGAGTGACATGACGGTCACCGAGACTCTTGCGACCACGGATCTCGAATTCGCCCGCCAGTTGGGGCAGCAGCTGCGAGTCGACTCGATCCGCTGCAGCACGGCGGCGGGTTCGGGCCACCCGACCTCCTCGATGTCCGCCGCCGACCTGATCGCCGTCCTCATCGCCCGCTACATCCAGTACGACTGGTCCAAGCCCAAGGATCCGAACAACGACCACCTGATCTTCTCGAAGGGGCACGCGTCTCCGCTGTGCTACGCGATGTTCAAGGCAGTGGGCGCGATCACCGACGCCGAGATGATGACGTTCCGCAAGTTCGGCTCCCGGCTCGAGGGCCACCCGACGCCCGCCATCCCCTGGGTGGACGTCGCGACCGGGTCGCTGGGCCAGGGGTTGCCGATCGGCGTCGGCGTTGCCCTGGCCGGGAAGAACCTGGACAAGCTTCCGTTCCACGTCTGGGTGCTGTGCGGTGACTCGGAGCTGGCCGAGGGATCGATCTGGGAAGCTCTCGACAAGGCTGGGCACTACCAGCTCGCCAACCTCACAGCGATCCTCGACATCAACCGGCTCGGCCAGCGCGGCGAGACCGAGTATGGATGGAGCCTCGACGTGTACCGTCGCCGTGTCGAAGCATTCGGTTGCTTCCCCCTCGTGATCGACGGGCACGACGTGACCGCAATCGACCGCGCGTACGGTCAGGCGCTATCTGGGACAGGGAAGCCGACGGTGATCATCGCCAAGACGATCAAGGGCAAGGGCTTTAGCGAGATCGAGAACAAGGATGGCTGGCACGGCCGGGTCCTGCCGCCTGACATGGCCGAGAGGGCGATCAAGGAGCTCGGCGGCATCCGCCACCTGAAGGTCAAGACGGCAAAGCCCGAGCCGGCCCCGCGCGCGCCAAAGCGGCCCGAGCCCGCACCCGTCGTGGCGCTGCCTGTCTACACGAAGGACGACAAGGTCGCCACCCGCAAGGCGTATGGCGATGCGCTGCTCGCGCTGGGCGCGATCCCAGACGTGGTGGCGCTGGACGGCGAGGTGTCCAACTCGACGTACGCGGATGAGTTCGCTCAGGCTCACCCGGAGCGCTTCTTCGAGATGTGGATCGCCGAACAGCAATTGGTCGCGGGCGCAGTTGGGATGAGCGTCCGCGGCTACAAGCCGTTCGCCGCGACCTTCGCCGCTTTCTTCAGCCGCGCCTACGACTTCATCCGCATGGCTGCCATCTCCCAAGCCAACATCAGGCTTGTCGGCTCGCATGCGGGCGTCGAGATCGGCCAGGACGGGCCTTCCCAGATGGCGCTGGAGGACCTCGCCTCGCTGCGCGCAATCGTCGGCTCGACCGTGCTCTACCCGTGCGACCCGAACCAGACCGCAAAGCTGACGCTCGTGATGGCGGACACCACAGGCATCGTGTACATGCGCACCACGCGCGGCGCCTACCCGACCATCTACGGACCCACCGAGAGCTTCAAGGTTGGAGGCTCCAAGGTCCTGCGCCAGAGCCCCAAGGACAGAGTCACGCTCATCGGCGCGGGGGTGACAGTGCACAACTGCCTCGCAGCCGCCGACGCGCTCGCGGCGAAGAAGATCGCGGCCCGTGTGATCGACCTCTACTCGGTGAAGCCTGTCGACATCAAGACGCTGCGCGAGGCGATGCGCGCCACCAAGGGCAAGTTCGTCATCGTCGAGGACCACTATCCAGAGGGCGGGTTGGGCGCGGCCGTGATGGAAGCTTTCGCCGCCGAGGGTCTCCCGCGCATTGCGCATCTCGCCGTGAAGGGCCTGCCGACATCCGGCAAGCCGGAGGAGCTGATGAACGCCGCCGGCATCTCGGCCAAGCACATCGTGGCCGCGGCCACCAAGCTCCTGCAGGCCAAGTAGAGATGGCAATCGCAAGCAAACCGAACCCGATCCAGGAGCTCAAGAAGGTCGGCCAGTCCCTGTGGCTCGACAACATCCGCCGCCAGCTCATCAGCTCGGGCGAGCTCGCGCGCTTGCGCGACGAGGGCCTGACCGGGGTCACCTCCAACCCGACCATCTTCGAGAAGGCGGTCAGCGGGTCGACGGACTACGACGAGGCGATGGTGCGGCTGGTCAAGGAGAAAGCGACGCCTGCGGAAATGTTGTGGAGCCTGATGGTCGAGGACATCCAGGCCGCGGCCGACGTTTTTCGTCCGGTCTACGACAAGACGAAAGGTAAGGATGGCTTCGTCAGCATCGAGGTCTCGCCGACGCTCGCCAAGAACACGCGCGGCACGATCGCCATGGCCGAGGATCTGCGCGACCGCTGTCGCCGCCCGAACGTCATGGTCAAGATCCCCGCCACGGAGGAAGGGCTGCCCGCGATCCAGGACCAGATCTCCAAGGGCCACAACATCAACATCACGCTCATCTTTGCCGTCGACCGATACGACGAGGTCGTCGAGGCTTACCTGTCGGGCCTCGAGAAGCTGCAGGGCAAAGGCGGCGACCTGAGCAAGGTCGCTAGCGTCGCGAGCTTCTTTGTCAGCCGCGTTGATACGAAGGTCGACAAGATGCTGGCCGACAAGATCCAAGCGATCGCGGATCCAGCTGAGAAGCGAGAGCTCGAGCGCCTGTACGGAAAGGCGGCGATCGCCAATTCCAAGGTGGCCTACGAGCACTATAAGAACCTCTTTAGCGGCGCACGGTGGGACAAGCTGCGCAAAGCCGGCGCACGCACCCAGCGCCCTCTGTGGGCCAGCACGTCGACCAAGGACCCTCGCTATCCGGACACCTACTACGTCGAGGAGCTCATCGGCCCGGACACGGTGGACACGATCCCGCCGGCGACGCTCGCGGCCTTCCGCGAGCATGGCGAGGTTCGCAGCAGCCTCGACGAGAACGTTGACCTCGCCAAGCGCCAGCTGAAGCAGCTCGCCGAGGCGGGCGTGGACCTTGATCAGGTCACGCGTGAGCTCGAGTCCGAGGGCGTCGATTCGTTCACCAAGTCTTTCGAGAGCCTCCTGGCGGCGCTGGCGAAGAGCTCAAAAGAGATCAAGGCGGGGAAGGGTCCACGGCAGTGGCACAGCCTCGGGCAGCTGCAGCCGGCGGTTGACGCACAGCTCGCGAAGCTGCAGAAGGAAGAGGCGGCACGCCGCCTCTGGGCGAAGGACTCGACGTTGTGGAGCGCGGACCCCGCCAAGCGCGAAGAGATCCGTGACCGCCTCGGCTGGCTGAACGTCGCGGAGAAGATGCTCGAGCATGCTTGCGAGTTTCGGGAGCTGGCGAAGGCCGGGCGAGCTTACTCCGATGTGGTCCTGCTCGGGATGGGCGGCTCCAGCCTAGGCCCAGACGTTCTGC
>CATPBO010000026.1 GCA_955652835.1 Candidatus Dormiibacterota bacterium | reverse complement strand
CCGCAGAACCGCCTGCGAGCAGCCCTACATGCCGGCCGACGAGCTGGAGCGGCTCGTCGAGGCCCACTACTTCCGCGTCTTCATCCCGGACGAGCGGAAGGCCGAGATCAGACGGTTCGTCACCGAGGAGGTCAACCGCCGTTTCGCCAACCTCGGCCCGTCGAAGGCGGCCGCCCAGAAGCGCATAGCGCAGCTCGAGAACGAGGGCCAGCGTCTCCTGCGCCTCTACCTCGCCGGCAGCCTCGAGATGGATGCCTTCCAGCGCGAGCAGGATCGCATCGCGACCGAGACCCAGGCCCTCAACGCCCGCGCCGAGCCCGAGCCGGACCTGCAGCTCGCGCCGACGGTGGTCGAGCGCGCCTTCGCGATCATCGACAACATCGCGGAGGCTTACCTCCGCGCCAACGAGCGCGAGCGGGCGATGTGGAACGAGGCCGTCTTCGCCGGCATCTGGGTCGGGGACCGCGAGATCAAGCGGACCGAGTACCGTGACCTCTTCGCATCCATTCTTTCGGACACCAGTTCGAATTGGGTCAGTTTGGTAGCCCCGGCGGGATTCGAACCCGCGATCTCAGCCTTGAGAGGGCTGCGTCCTAGTCCACTAGACGACGGGGCCACGTTCTGGTGGGCGGCATTGGGTTTGAACCAATGACCTCTCGCGTGTGAGGCGAGCGCTCTCCCACTGAGCTAGCCGCCCCATGGGATTCACAATTCTACCCACCCTCGTACGATCCACATTGATGTCGACTCAGCTGGCGCAGCGCCATTGCGTGGTGTGCAAGCCGGGCACTCCCTCGCTCCCCCGCGAGGAGATCGACCGGCTCCTGGAACAGGTTCCTGACTGGACCGTCGAAGAGGCAGACGGTCACCTGCGCTTAACCCGGACGCTCAAGTTCAAAGGGTTCATGCCCGGAGTGGAGCTCGTCGTCCGGATCGCACCCATCGCCGAGGCCGAGGGTCACCACCCCGACCTGCTCCTGAGCTACGGCTCGCTCACGATCTGGCTCTGGACACATGCCGCCGGCGGGCTCACAGAGAACGACTTCATCCTTGCCGCCCGAATCGATGAGGTCGTTTAGAGCCGGGCCCAGCCCCAGTCGTGGCCGTTTCGCAAAGTCTTAACTGACTTTCCTTTGTTTTGTCGGGGCCACCGTGATAGCTTCTTCCGGCTTGATGCATTTTTTCTTCTGTTGGTTCTTCCACCAAAAAGAGCGCGAGGTACTCCTGAAGGGGATCCTGCCCGGTGGGATCGACTCCGTCGTCTTCTGCTGGCGTTGTGACCGGATGCGCGGGCGTGCGGTGCGGGTCCTCCAGATGATGCCCAACGGCCTCCGCACCTAGAGCCCCGAGCTCACCTCTCCAGGACCACGGCCGGGTAGTAGGCGTCTAGCGTCGTCGCGCGCGGAAACTCCCTGGCTGCCTGGTCCCGCAGCGCGAGATCGACATTCCAGCTGACGACCACGACCGCGTCACAGCTCGCCAGCTGATCCGGGCTCGAGACGACCGCAAAGTCTTTCGTGTAAGCAGCGAGCACCTGCTCGTCGACGTGGATCACGCATGGGCGCCCCCCGCTCGCATGAATGCGCTCGACCGCCGCAGCCGCCTGCGGCAGCGCGAGGGGATTCTCGGTGTACCCGGGGACCTGGCTGATCGCCGCTGCAATCGCTCCTGCCACGACCACCGGCGCCAGAACCTTCCACCGAGCTATGGCCGCAGCCATCAGGTAAGCGCACGCCGGCACGAGGAAGATGAAAAAACGCGGGTAGAGGTAGACCGGCCGCAGTCCCAGCCACAGCACCACGACGACCAGTGAGACGGCTGCGATCGCGGCCCACAGCCATGGTTCAGAGCGCAGGGTCCACACTCCGAGGCCGGCCGTCGACAGCCAAAGGCCGAGCGGCAGCAGCACCGGCGCGCCGACCAGAAAGAAGGCGAGGTCGCGGGGAAATGTCGGGTAGAAGACGCCGTGTGGGAGGCCGCCCTGCAGCTGCTCCATGACCTGGATGTTTGCGTTCGCGGCGAGCCCTACCAAGGCCGCTGCGATCCAAGCCGGCGCAAGCCGGAAGAGCTGCGGCCGGGACGCTCGGGTGGCGATCCAGGCGATGTGCATCAGGAGGACCACAACCGCGAAAAGCTGCGCAGCTACGGCCAGCCCCATGACCAACGCATAGGCGACCAGCCGCCAGCGTGTCCACTTGCCCGCCAAGATGATGGTGGCGAGCACAGCGCCGAGCGCGGCAAGGCTGTAGCCGCGAAGATCGCGGCTGTTGTCGACGAAAAGGGGATCCGTGGCGATGAAGAGGCCGGCGCAGACGCCGGCGATGACACCGAAGCGCTGGGCCAGAACGGTCGCCGTGACACCTACCGTGCCTCCGGCCGCCAGCGCCGGCACCAGGCGGTACACGATTTCACTACGCGATCCGGTCGTCGAGTAGATGAGATGGCTCAAGAACGCCAGCAGCACGTGGTCGTTGGTGGCTACGTCCTTGAGCGGGATGGTCGGCAGAACCGCATGGATTGCAAATGCGTCCCAGAGCGATGGCGTGGCGACGAAGTTGGCAAACGTGGCGGCGGCGTCATAGCCGTAGGAACGATTCGATCCGATGAGGTAAACGGCGACGGTGGTGGCGCCAAGCAAGACTCCGGCGAGCGCAGGCGCACGGTGGTGCACGGCGGAACGATAGTGGTTCGGCCGGTGCGGGCTACTCCACGCCCCCGCCGGCGCTACGAGCGACCTCTGCCGCGGGTGCGGTGATTTCCTCGGGGAGGACGTCCTCTCCCGTATATGCCGCGGCCTGCATCCGGAACAGCCGCGCGTATCGACCGTCCAGCCGCATCAGCTCTTCGTGCGTGCCTTCCTCCACGAGGCGGCCATGCTCCAGGAAGATGATTCGATCGGCTCGTCGCACGGTCGAGAAGCGATGGGAGATGTATACGGCGGTGCGGCCATGGGTGAGCGAGCGCAACCGCTCGAAGAGGTCGTACTCGGCCTGGGCGTCAAGCGCTGAGGTCGGTTCGTCCAGCAGCAGGATCTTGGCGTCGCGCATGAACGCCCGCGCGAGCGCGACCTTTTGCCACTCACCTCCAGACAGGTTGACGCCGGCGTCAAACCACTTCCCGAGGGCGGTGTCGTAACCCTCCGGGAGCTCGGCGATGAGCTCGTCAGCCCCGGCCTGGCGTCCGGCTTCCACGATCGCTTCGCGGTCGGTGATCTGCGGCACGTTGCCAAGCCCGATGTTCTCGGCTGCGGTCGCCTGGTAGTCCACGTAGTCCTGGAACATCGCCCCGATCTGCTTGCGAAGATCGTCGGGTTCGAAGTCGCGCACATCGATGCCATCGATGAGGATCCGGCCCTCGATGGGGTCGTACAGACGGCAAATCAGCTTGAACAAGGTGGTCTTGCCGGCGCCGTTGCGCCCCACCACGGCCAGCGTCTCCCCTGCCTTGACCGTGAAGCTCAGGTTGTTGAGGGCCGTCTTGTCCGCCCCCGGGTAGGCAAAGGTGACGTTGTCGAACCTGATCTCTCCACGCATGGGCACCGGCACCGGCCGGGCGACCGGCGCCACGGGCATCGAGGGCTTGGTCGCCATGAGCTCGAAAAGGTTGTTCAGATATAGGTTGTGCTCGTACATCCCTGAGAAGCCGCTGAGTATGCCCTGGATCGAGCCCTGCACCGATTGGGCTGCCGCCGTGTACAGCGTCAGGTCGCCGAGGGTCAGCCTTCCGGCGATCGCCTGCAGCGCCACATATAGATAGGTAAGGGACGTCGCGATCGTGCTGAGGTTGCCCCACGCGAACCCTGTCAGATAGCGCCTGGCCACCTGCCGGCGCTGGCTCGCGTAGAACGCTTCCGCGATGAGCTTGTAGCGTGCGATGAAGTAGCCACCGAGGCCGAAGAGCTTGACCTCCTTGGCGAACCTGTCGGTGGTCACGAGTGTCACGAGGTAGTTCATGCGCCTGAGCAGCCTGGATCCCCAGCGGGCGATGTTGTAGCCCCACCAGCCGTAGCGCGTGTCGGCGATGAACGCAGGGATTGGGGATATGAGTGCGATCAGCGCGAGCAGAGGGCTCACCGCGACCAGCAGGGCGATCATCGTGATGAAAGTCAGGAGGGTCTGCACCAGGCCGAAGGCCGTCGAGATCATCATCACCGGACGGTTGATGGAATCGGTCTGCGCGCGGCGCAGCAGGTCGTAAGACGCCGGGTCTTCGTAGAACTGCAGATCGAGCGACGCGGCTTTTTCCATCACCATCAGCTGGATCCGCATCGCCACAGCGTTCTGCAGGAGCTGCTGCGTGATGTTCCGGATCGTGCCCAGCAGGGCGGTGATCGCGAACAGCAGCAGTTGGACGATGGCCAGGGCGACGATGGCACCGACCGCCGTGAACACCGGCCCATGCACCGACCCAAATGGGCCGTGAGGATCCAGGGCCGCCAGTGACACGCGGTCACCCTGGTGGAAGGTGTGGATCGCGATGCCTGCGACGACCGCGTTGATCAACAGCTTGGAGGTGTATGCGGCGGCAGCCGGCACCAAGCCGGCGATCGCGGTCGTCACGAACAGTGCGAGGGTGGTCGAAGGGCTCGCGTCCCATACCAATCGCAGCACTCTGGGCAGCGCCGCAGTCGTGCCGGTGACCGACTGCTTAAGGCTGTTCCACCGTCCCCGAAGGTCCTTCGGGCCCTCGGGCAGAGGCGGCTGCTCGAGCGCCGGATCGCCGGTGAGGCCGCTGTTGGCGGGACCCGTGTCAGGCTGCTTTCGGCGCCCACCCCACCAGTGCATCGACGGCCCGCCCATCATCCCCATGTAGGAATCCAGCTTACGTTAGCCACTTGACAGATTCGGATTTGCAGCGTAATTATGTAATTATGGACGAAAAAGAGCTCGGAACGATCAAAGGTTGGTTTGCCGGAAGACTCCCAGACGGCTGGTTCACGGGAGTGGAGGTCACGGTCGAGGATGACCAGATCGTGGTCCTCGGGTCGCTGCCGGAGCTCAATGTGGGTTCCACGCCTGAGGAGAAGGAAGGCGCGGCGGCCGGCCGCATCGCCCGCTTTCGCGAGGAGACCCGCGGCGAGCGCATCGGCATCGCGCAGGAAGCCGAGGAGCGCTTCCGCAAGAACGTGACCTGGGGCGCCAAGCTTGGCGGCGTGACCAAGCGGTTCAACCCAGGCGGCGGCGGGCGATCCAACGCCGACCGGCGGGTGATGATCGGTCGCTTGTGGCGGCGGCGCCGGCGGCACCAGCATGCCCAGCAGGCGGAGACACAGTCGCAGGTTTTCTGAGTCGGGGATACCTGCTTAAGCCCCTCACCCTAGCCCTCTCCCCGATGGGGAGAGGGAAAGTGCGGAGTACATGCTCCCAAGGTGGCGGCTCGGGATGGTTCGTAGGAGACGCGTTCCCTCGAACCCCGCCTGAGCCGCCATCTGCGTCCACCGCTCGAACGTGAATGGATGCGGCACCCACGGGTTGCCCCGGTCGCTTCCGTACTCGACGACAACCAACTTTCCTCCTGGTTGCAGCATGCCTCGCACCGACTCCAGGACCGGCGCCTTGTCGCGGACGAAGTGAAGCGAGTTGGCCATCAAAACGCCATCCAGGCCCGAGAGACCCAAGGGGCGCGTGAAGTCCGCGACCTTCGTCGCCACGGCGACGTCGGGGAACCTCTCCCCCATTTCGAGCCCGAGCCGCCTAAGCGCGCCCGCGTCGCGGTCGACCGCAGTGATGTGGGCACCAGGGCCAAGCAGGTCCGCCAGCGCAAGGGTGAAAGCTCCCTCGCCCGCGCCAAGGTCGGCCCAGCGCTGACCGCGTTCAGTAACTCCGTCCTTGATCAGTTCCACCAGGTCGGCGTGCTTCACCGGGCTTTAGCGACCGCCTCGCGGACGGCCGGCACGACGTCCGATGCAAACCAGCGGAGCGCTTCCGGGTCCTCGACGCCGCCGATGACGAAGGTGTCCATGCCAACCTCAACCGTCAGGGATGTGAACAGCTCTACAGGCACGTCAGCTCCGGCATTGAGAATGCGGCGGATCGATCTTGGATCGCGACCGGCGGCAGCGGCCGCCTCATCGATGCGGCGGTTTCCCTCCAGCAAATCGGCTGGTTGGACGTATCCGAACGAAGGCACCCAGCCGTCCGCCGCCCGGCCAATCAGCGAGAGCATGCGAGGCTTGTACGCCCCCAGCCAGATCCCGATCGGGTGCACGGGCTTCGGGCCGGTTTGCGCCCCGGCCAGCTGATAGAACTTCCCATCGAAGCGGACGTTGCGCTCGCCGCTCCACATCAGGCGGATGACCTGGATCGCCTCCTCTAGAGCCGCGACGGAATCCCCCGGCGTCCGGACCGGCCCGCCCATCGCTTTGATCGCGTCCCAGAACCCGCCTGCGCCGAGCCCGAGCTCGACCCGACCACCGCTGAGCAGATCGAGCGAGGCGGCGGCCTTGGCAAAAACGGCGGGTGGCCGCAGCGGCACGTTGGCGACGTCCGGAAAAACATGGATTTTCTCAGTCCGCATCGCGATCGCGGTGAGGAGTGTCCACGTGTCGAGGAACCGGCGTTGGTAGGGATGGTCCTGCACGCCAATGAGATCGAAGCCCAGCTCATCGGCCAGGGCCGCGAGCGCAAGGGACTGATCTGGGTTCAGTGCTTGCGGTGTGAGGAAGACGCCGAACTGCACCGGCTGCCCATAGTCCATATACGGAACTAAAAGGGTGCGTAAGGCTGCGCTATTTCGGCTTCTTGTGGCGTCCGAACAGTAGGCGCCAGATCAGCAGCAGGATCACGGCGCCGACGAATGCAATGACGATCCGGCCGAAGACGCCGAACCCGATCGAGATGTTCAGCAGGCCCGCCAGCCAGCCGCCGATGATCGCGCCGAGAATCCCGATCACGATGTCCCAGAACCAGCCACGGCCCTTGCCTGTGACCACCCGGCTGGCAAGGAATCCTGCGATCAGTCCAACCAGGATGAAGATGAGGAAGTCACCCATAGACTCCACTGTACTTACTGGATCCACCCAACCGGCGCACAATGCTGATGGGGGGTGACATGACAACCGAGCAATATCACGAGCCACCCGGCGAGCTCAGCCCGGAGATCAGGACTTTCGCGCGCGTCGTCGCTTCAATGCAGGAAGAGGCGGAGGCGATCGGTTGGTACGAGCAGCGCATCTCGCTCGAGCGGGACTCCCAGGCCAAGGCGATCATGACCGACGCGCAGCAGGAGGAGTTCAAGCACTTCGCGATGGCCCTGGAGTTCCTCTCCCGGCGAAAGCCGAAATGGCAGGCGGTACTGAAGGAAGTGCTGTTCCAGGCCGGCGACATCGTCGAGCACGGCGAAGAAGGCGAGGAGGCCGAGAAGAAGGCCTAGGCCCGACCGTTCAAAGGAGGAGCAGCGAATGCGGGTGGCAATCCTCGGGACCGGAAAGATGGGCGGCGCGATGGCGCGGCGCCTCAAGGCGGCGGGACACGACCTGACGCTTTGGAACCGGACCCGTGAGCGCGCCGAGGCGCTGGGCGCGGGCAAGGTCGCGGCGACTCCCGCCGAAGCGGCGGAGAATGCCGAGGTTGTGCTTTCGATCTTGACCGATGGCGATGCCGTTCGGGCTGCGTATCTCGGCGAGGGAGGGGCGGCGAAGGCGGCACGGGGCAAGGTGTTCGTGGAGATGAGCACGGCCGGTCCGGACATTTCGGCGCAAATCGCGCCGCAGGTCGAAAAAGCAGGTTCGCAGTATGTCGAAGCGCCTGTGTTGGGAAGCGTCCCAGCCGTCGAGGCCGGCACACTCATCGTCCTTGCAGCCGGCAATGAGTCGGCCATCGAGCGGGCGCGGCCGGTGCTGCAGGAGCTGGGCGAGGTCCGCCATTCAGGCGCGTTGGGAAGTGCCGCAAAGCTAAAGCTCGTCTCGAACACTATGGTCGCCGGGGTCACCGCCCTCGCAGCAGAGCTGCTGTCGGCCGGCAGGAGTGCGGACCTGAATGTCGATGACGTATTCGCAATGCTCAGCCGCGTCTCGCCGTACCTGAACACGCGCAGGGCCGGCCTGGTCGAACACCGCTATGAGCCCGTCACGTTCGCGCTGCGTGACGCCCTGAAAGACCTGCGCCTGGCGACCGAACTCTACAAGCGGACCGGAGCGACGACCCCGCTTGCAAATGAGACTAAAGAGCTCTACGAACAGGCAGCCAGGTCAGCGGGGGACCTGGACATGTCAGCCATTGCCACCGTTTATGAGAAGGGACCGGCTGGTAACGAGGTCAAGCGATGAACGTCTTTTTCAGTGGGAGGCGCGCGAACGAGGTCGATGGCCTGGGCGCCTCGCTGGTGGGTGGTCTTTCTCGGCTACCTCGGCCTGTCAATCCTGCACGCGGCCTTTGACTCGTTCGGCAGCATCGTGCTGTACATAGTGATTTCGGTTGTCGGCCTCGTGCCCCCCGTGCCCCCGTGGTGGCGAAGCGACCGGAGCACTTTCGGCGGTCGCAGCAGCGTGACGATCGCGAGCTAAACGGACTCGACTATCTGGCGCACAGACTCGAGCTCGTCTTGGTTCACCGTGTGGCCCATTCCCGGGTACAAGCGCGCCGTGACCTGCGCGCCCATGCGCTTGAAAACGTCGGCCGCCTCCAGGACACGGTGTGTCTGAATGTGCGGATCGACGTCGCTGCAGCCGAGAAAGATGGGCGTGCCATCGAAGCTGCCCGGATAGTCGCGCGGGGTTCCGTCGGGTCCGATGAGGCCTCCGCTGAGCCCGACCACTCCTCCATGGCGGCGCGCGTGGCGTGCGGCGAACTCGAGCGTGAGGCACGCGCCCTGGGAGAAGCCAAGCAGGATGACGCGGTTGGCCGGCACGCTCGCCTCGACTTTGGCGAGCAAGTCTTCGAGGACCTGGAGCGCCGAGCTCAGGTACGGCTCATTCGTCTCGATGGGGGCGGTGAATGGATGTGGATACCAGGCGTTGCCGGCCGCTTGTGGTGCGAGATAGGCAAAGCCCGGGTGCTTCAGCTCGGCAGCGATTGTCATGATGTCCTCGGCCGTTGCACCCCGGCCGTGGGCAAGGATCATCGCGGCATGGGCCTTGTCCAACCCCTCTCCGGCCTGAAGCACCGGCATGCCCTGGTGTGGACCAGTCAATGCGTCCGTAGTATGACCACACCTTGAGCGGGGTCTTCACGTACTCGAATCCGCGAGTCATCCACTGGGGATCAGGGTCGGTGTCGGCACTCGCCTCAGAGCTCGCGCGGTTGGACGCGCACAACCTGGTTCTCGTCACAACGCGATCGCTGGTCGCGGAGGAGCGCCTGGTGAGCGTATTGCAGCGTTCTCTAGGAGACGTGCGCGTCGCGGTGACCATTGTCGTCAGCCAGCACGCGCCGATGACGGAAGTGGACGCGGGGATTCAAAAAGCCGGCGATGCGCAGGTGGATGGCGTCGTCAGCTTTGGAGGCGGGAGCTCGATCGATGCGGCCAAGATGCTCGCGGTCACGCTCGCCGACCGCGCCGGCCAAGCTTATCGTGGGCTGCCCCACATCGCCGTGCCGACGACGCTTTCAGTGGCGGAGCTCGCCGCGGGCGCCGGTTACACGGACGGCTCGGGCAACAAGGCAGGCGTGCGCGACCCCCGCCTACTGCCGGATGCAGTGATCTATGACGCGGAGCTCACTCTCGCCACGCCGATGTCTTTGTGGCTGTCGACTGGAGTTCGCGCCCTCGACCATGCGGTCGAGGGTTTTTTGGCCGACGGCGAGCATCCTTTCTCGGACGTCATGGCGCTGGAGGCCATCCACCGCCTCTTCGATTCGCTGCCCCGGGCGAAGGCCGCGCCGGACGACCGCGGAGTGCGCACCGAGAACCAGCTCGCGGCGTGGTTTTCCTTCACGCTCCCTGGAAAGTCGGCGGGTGGGCTGAGCCACGTGATGGGCAAGCAGATCGGGGCCCGGCACGGCATCCCGCACGGCGTGACCTCGTGCCTGCTCCTGCCTCACGTGATCCGCTACCTCGGGCGGCGCGAACCCGACCGGGTGGCACTGCTCGCCGGTGCAACCGGGAATGACCCGGCGGAACGAGTGCATGGTTTGATCGCCGGACTTGGACTGCCTCAGCACATCGCCGCGTACACCATCGGTGAGCCGGAGCTGCGCAAGGCCGCAGACGAGCTGGCCGGCAAGTACCCGGCCGAAGACCTGCTCGAGATCTACCTGGCCGCCCTCTAGGTCAGGACAACCACACGAGGATCAGGCCGATGGCGGCCGGCAGCGCCTGGACCAGGGCGATCCTTCGGCTGACGGTCGCTGCTCCATAGAGGCCGGCGATGATGACGCAGGCCAGGAAGAACGTGAGGATCATTCGACCGGGCCCAAGTCCGTAAGCGACCAGGCCCCATACCAGCCCTGCGGCCAGGAATCCGTTGTACAGGCCCTGGTTGGCGGCCAGCACCGCCGACGAGTCCGCCACCTCCTGAGTCATACCGAAGGTCCGGCGCCCGAACGGCGTGCGCCACAAGAACATCTCCAGCACCAGGAAGTAGACGTGCAGCGCGGCCACGATCGCGACCATCACGGCAGCGGCAATCTGCATACGGTCAATGCCTCCGAGGATGTGAGATACGCAAGAACCTACCCGAAGGCACTCCGACCACGTGATGGGCTGATTCCACAAGCGCTGGGTCAGCGCCGACGGCCGCTCCGACCTGCAACCAGCGGTAGCCGGTGATGACCTCGCTGGCGAAAACCAGAGCCGGAGTGAAGCCCGATTGTCCGAACGCTTTCTCTGCTGGGATCGCAACGCTGCCGATCCAGAGCCGGTGGAATCCCTCCGCGGAGGCGCGCGCCCTGATGCCGGCGAGCAGCGCACGGAGTACGCCTCGGCGCCTTTGAGGCTCGAGTGTGAAGCAGTTCCAGATATAACCCTCCCTGTGGCCGGGAGCGATTTCCAGCTCCAGCTCGCCGATCCATTCGGGCTTGGTCGACAGCCATCCGTAGCCCGCGAGTTCGCCGCCAAGCCAACCGACGAAGCATCGGCACCCTCGGGCGAGCCGGGTTTCCACCAGATCGCCGTCGGCTCCCATCGCCTCGCCGACCAACGAGGATGTCGTCGCGTCAACTTCCTTGACATCGACAGGGAAAGAAATGGGCGGCGACCCCGACGCGTCGAGGTCAGCCGCCCAAAGAGTGCTTCGGATCAGATGGAGAAGTGGAGGTGGCGCACCTTGTGGATCACTTCGGGGTCCCCGCTCGCCGAGCCGCCCGGGTACCGGCCGAAAAATGTCAGCACCAAGTCCGCCGCGTTGTCGAACTTGAACAGCGCTTCGGCGCCCTCGTAGTTGCCCGTCTCAGGCTCCGGCGTCCACTTGCCATCCTTGACCGTCACGCGCCACTTGCCGCCCCACGGTCCGGCCACGTCGATCCCATACTGGAAGTCAGCGCCCGCCGCTGCCTTCTGGTCGACCTGGTACTGCCAGAAGATGAAAGCGAACGGCAGGATCAGCCCGGCGCTCGCCTCGTCGACGGTAGCCAGCTTGTTGCCGAGCCCGTACTCCACGTCATACGGGTGGACGCCGTAGTCCATGATCTGGAACGTGCCGTAGAAGCCGGCCGGCACCGGCCCTGAATAGGGGTGCGAGACCATAAAGCCGGTCCATTCCTCGGGCGTCAGCGCGTCCAGCATGCCGTCGAACTTCTCCGCGTTCTTCTTGAACCGCTCGAGCGCTTCCTCGCGCGACAGCTTGCGGAAGTCTTTGGCATGGTCGTTGAGCGTCTCGGCCATCACGGCCAGACCCGCTGGAGTCGGGGTGCCCCCCTTCTTGGCGGCCTCCCAGTTCGCGAAATAGCCTTCGAGTACGTCGATCATGTGCCCGACCAAGTCGCGCGTCTCCCACTCGGTGCAGCGGGTCTGAACGTTCCAGTTCTTCGGATCGGAAACCACTCGGATGAAGTTCGCACGGTCTCTTCGCATGACGCTCATGACCGTGTCCTTGCCTTCGGCCGCCATCGGGTTGACCGGCGCGATTGTTGCCGTGCTCATCAAATTCATTCCCCTCCCAGAGGCGAAATTGCGACCACGGGTCCGTTCCTCTTCAGCGGCCCGCGCCGGTCGTCGCCGTGGTCGGTACGACGATGGGCGGTAACGTGACATCCAGCGTTGAGCGGTTGACCTGGAACCAGGGCGGCAGGCTGAGCGATGCACCGAGCGCCTCGGCCGTCTCGTCAACCGTGAAGCCAGGTCCGTCGGTCGCGATCTCGAACAGGACTCCGCCTGGCTCGCGGAAATAGATCGACTTGAAGTAATAGCGGTCGATCACTGGCGTGACGTTGAGCCCCGCCGCAACCAGCACGGCGCGCCACTCGGCTTGATGAGCTGCGTCGGCTGCCCTCCACGCGACGTGGTGCACGGTTCCCACCGACTCCTCGCCTTGGGGCCCCTCTAGCGACTCGACCACGTCCAGGATCGAGTGTGGCCCGCCCTGGCCCGT
>CATPBO010000025.1 GCA_955652835.1 Candidatus Dormiibacterota bacterium | reverse complement strand
GATCATCATCCTGGTCGGAGGCATATGCCTGTTTCGATTCATGAACCAGGACGCGACCAATGTGGTCATCGGTGCGGAGGTGGTCATCCCGATCACGACCTTGGCCACTTTCGTTCATCTTGGATGGGTCGCGCGCAGGCCGGCCCCGGCGCCTGAGCCCGGGTAACATTGCTTCTGGTCGCGCTAAGTGGGGTGCTGGCGGTACCCTGCACCGGCAATCCGCCTTAGCCGGACCGAATTCCCGCGCTGAGGTCAAGGTTCTCACGCCTGGCCGCGGCAAACGGCGTTGAAGGTCGGGACCTGCGCAGCTCGGGTCTCCGAACCCCGTCAGGTCCGGAAGGAAGCAGCGGTAAGGAGAGAACCTGAGGGTGCCGCAGTCATCCGGGCCGGAGCCGTGGACCGCGGTGCGAGCTGGGGGTCTTCGATCGAAGCGGGGGTGCGCGGCCATTTCAATAAAGTCCGAACCTTTAACCTCTCTCCCCTCCGGGGAGAGAGCCTGAGAGAGGGGGGTGCGAGGATTAGCGCCTGAACATGCCTGAGTACCAGAGCCTCTATCGCAAGTACCGCTCGCAGACCTTCGCCGACCTGGTCGGCCAGGAAGCTTCATCGCGAGCTCTGCAGGGCGCGATCATCAGCGCGCGTGTCGCGCACGCGTACCTGTTCAGCGGGAGCAGGGGGACGGGGAAGACCTCGGCGGCGCGGCTGCTGGCGAAGGCGCTCAACTGCACGGGCCGCCTTCGCGACTCCGCTGAGCCCTGCAACAAATGCCAGTCGTGCATCGAGATGACCGCGGGGTCCGCGCTCGACCTGATCGAGATCGACGCCGCGTCCAACCGAGGGATCGACGAGATCCGCGACCTGCGCGAGAAAGTGAACCTCGCCCCAGCGCTGGGGCCGTTCAAGGTCTACATCATCGATGAGGCGCACATGCTCACCGAGCCTGCCTTCAACGCGCTGTTGAAGACGCTCGAGGAGCCGCCTGCCCACGTGGTGTTCATCCTCTGCACGACCGATGCGCAGAAGATCCCGCTCACCGTCATCGGTCGCTGTCAGCAGTTTGTCTTTCGGCGCCACAGCGAGGAGCAGATCGTGTCGCGGCTCACGCATATCGCGAAGTCGGAGAAGGTGAAGGTGGACGATGATGCGATGCAGCTCATCGCGCGCACCGCGCAGGGATCGATGCGTGACGCAGTCGGCCTGCTGGACCAGCTGGTGCCGCTGGCTGAGGGGCCCATCAGCCTCGAGTCCGCGCGATCGCTGCTTGGCATCGCGGATCCGCGTCTTCTCGATTCGCTGCTGGATGACGTACTCGCGGGTCGCGCGGCCGAGGCGCTTGCAGAGCTGGGTCGCGTCTACGCCGCGGGCGCCGAGCTCCGGCAGGTGGTGCGAGGCTTGATGGAGAGCTGCCGCGACCGGCTGGTCGCCGCGCTTACGAAACGCGACCAGCCGACGGCGAGACGCCTGTCCAGCGTGCTGGATGCGCTGCTGCACCTCGACGGCGAGGTTCGGCGCCACGCCGAGCCGCGCTTCCTGGTGGAGGCCACACTCGCGCGCCTGGCGGTGGAGTTGGGCACCACCGATGTTCCAGAGGGGATCCCCCCACCCGTCGTCGCCCTGCGGGCGGCACCGACCTCCTCGGTGAGCGGGGAGGTGACAACTTCCGTCGCTGAAACCGTCAGCGTCCCCGCGTTGGCGAGCGCGGAGGTGACAGGGTGGTCGGATGTCCTCGAGAAGCTGAACCGCACCGTTCGAGCCGCGTACCTCGACGCCCAGCCCGAGCTCGAAGGTTCGATGCTCGTTCTGTGGTTCCGCTACGGCTTTCATCACAAGAAGGCCCAGGAGCAGTCGATGCAGCTGATGCCGCACGTGCGCGCGTGGTTGGGTGATGGCGTCAAGGTAGATTTCCGGCTGCGGGAGAGTGACACGTCCAAGCCCGCACCTAAAGCGAACAGCCCCGAGGACGATCCTTTCGTTCGCGAGGTGGTGCGCAGGTTCGACGGAAGGGTGACGAGGGTGAAGGAGGTGTCGGAGTGAAGGATCCAATGAAGATGATGCGGCAGGTCCAGCAGATGCAGGAAAAGATGAACAAGGTGCAAGTCGAGCTGGAGACCGACACCGTCGAGGGGACAGCGGGCGGTGGAGCGATTCGCGTCGTCGCCACCGGCACGCAGAAGGTGATGTCGGTGACGATCGAGCCGGCCGCGGTTTCGGATACAGAAATGCTGCAGGACCTCGTGGTCGCCGCAGTCAACGAGGCGATGGAGAAGTCAAAGCAGCTCGCCGCGTCGAAGATGCAGGCGGTCGCCTCCGGGCTCGGCCTTCCGCCCGGCCTCATCTAGTAAGCAATGCCGCAGCTGCCGGAGCCACTGGAACGGCTCATCCAGGAGCTCTCGCGACTGCCGGGTATCGGCCCTAAGACGGCGCAGCGGCTCGCCTTCCACCTGTTGAGGTCGGACAGCCAGCGCGCCGCGTCGCTCGCGCATGCAATCGAAGACGTCAAGGCGCGCATCGGCTACTGCGAGCGCTGCTACAACATCGCCGAAGGCAACCTGTGCGCGATATGCTCGTCGACGCGACGCGATGCGACTCTGCTCTGCGTGGTGGAGTCCGCGCTCGACGTGCTGGCGGTCGAGCGGACCTCTGAGTTCAGCGGGCTGTACTTCGTGCTGCATGGAGTGATCTCGCCGATCGACGGGATCGGACCGGAGCAGATCCACGTGCCGCAGCTGTTGGATCGGGTGCGAGAGGAGGGTGTGCTCGAGGTGATCATCGCAACGGACGCTGACATCGAGGGCGAGGCGACGGCCCTCTACCTGCAGCGTGCGCTCCAGGCCCTGGGCACAAAGGTGACGCGGCCGGCGCACGGCCTGCCTGTTGGCGGCGACCTGGAGTACGCGGACGAGCTGACCCTCGCGCGGGCGATGGCGGGCCGGCGGGCCTTCTGAATGTCGAGTCCCAACCTTTCGGCACGGCCTGCGCTGCTGTTCGACCTGGACGGAACGCTGGTGGACAGCGTCTATCAGAACGTGCTGGCGTGGAGGCAGGCGCTGGAGATCGAGGGCATCAGCCTCTCGGTATGGCGCATACACCGTCGGATCGGCATGAGCGGCGGCCTGTTTCTCAAAGCGCTCGACCGAGAGCTGGGCCGCAGCCTGTCGCACGAAGAGGCGGAGCGCCTACGCGAGAACCATGCGAAGAGCTATCTACCGCTGTGGGATCAGATCCGTCCGCTGCCTGGTACCCGCGAGCTGTTGACAACGCTGACCGAGATGCGCGTTCCGTGGGCGATCGCCACCAGCGGGAGCGTGCGCACCGCGAAAGGCCCCCTGGACCTGCTGCAAATCCCCGCGGGCATCCCGGTCGTCACCCGGGACCAGGTGGCTTACGCGAAGCCCAATCCGGACCTCTTCCTGGCAGCCGCCGAACGCCTCGGCGTGCCCCCCGGCGACTGCTTTGTGGTCGGCGACAGCATCTGGGACCTGCTGGCCGCCCAGCGAGCGGGTTCGCTGGGCATCGGGCTGCTGTCAGGCGGGTACGGCAGCGACGAGCTGGTGAGAGCCGGCGCCTACCGGGTCTACGACGATCCGGCCGACCTGCTGGCACACCTGGACGAGCTGGGCATCAGGGCGGGCTCCTAGGGGTCGGTCAACGGCCTTGCAATACGGGCTTTCTGACCGGTACAATTCGCGGGTTCCCCTGACGGAAGGCTTCGCGCGCCCTAAAAAGCGCCGGGGTAGTCGGGAGGAATCAGCACTTTGACAACTGAAGAGTGGGAAAGACTCTGAGAGTCTTATGACTCAGGGCGAAGGCCTTGGGTCCTCCGTTTTGGACGGAGAGTTTGATCCTGGCTCAGGGTTAACGCTGGCGGCGCGCATAACACATGCAAGTCGAGCGAGGGCTTATTTCTCGCAAGAGAGATGAGTTCCTAGCGGCGAACGGGTGAGTAACACGTGGGCAACCTTTCCTATCGCGGGGGATAACACCGGGAAACCGATGCTAATACCGCATGTCGTCACCGGTCGCATGGCCGGTGAAGAAAGCAGCAATGCACGATGGGGTGGGCCCGCGGCCTATCAGCTAGTCGGTGGGGTAACGGCCTACCGAGGCGATGACGGGTAGCTGGTCTGAGAGGACGGCCAGCCACACGGGGACTGAGACACGGCCCCGACT
>CATPBO010000024.1 GCA_955652835.1 Candidatus Dormiibacterota bacterium | reverse complement strand
GGAAGCACGAAGCGAAGCGTGGTGTCGAGCTTGGACTGCTGGATCGCCTTCGCGGGGTCGACGCCCTTGGGGCACACGACCGAGCATTCGCCGACGAAGCTGCACTCCCAGACGCCTTCCGAGTCGGCGATCACGGGCAGGCGCTGCTTCAGTCCCTGGTCGCGCGAATCGAGGTTGTAGCGCCGCGCCAGCGCGATCGCAGCCGGGCCAAGGAACTCGTTGTTGAGGCCGTAGACGGGGCAGGCCGCGTAGCAAAGCATGCAGTTGATGCACTCGCTGAACTGCCTGAACTCATCGATCTGTGCGTTGGTCTGCTCGTGCTCACCCGCTCCGAGCGGGATCTCCTGCTTGCGGATGATCCACGGCTTGATTGTCTTCAGCTTGTGCATGAAGTCGTCCATGTCGATCACGAGGTCGCGGATGATCGGGAAGTTATTGAGTGGCTCAACTACGACGGGCCGCGGCCAATAGTCGCGCAGAAAAGCGTTGCACGTCAGCTTCGGCGTGCCGTTGACCATCATTCCGCAGCTTCCGCAAATGCCCATCCGGCACGACCAGCGATAGCTGAGGCTGCCGTCCATATGCGCTTTGATGTAGTTGAGGCCGTCGAGGACCACCATGCTCTCGTCGGTGAAGGGGACGTCGTATGACTGCAGGCGCGGCGCGGAGTCCTTCTCGGGATCGAATCTCGTCGCCTTGATGGTGATCCGCTTCTCAGCCAACTGAATCTCCCTTAGTAAGTACGCGCCTGCGGTTTGAAGTTCGTGATGCGGACGTCGCGGTATTCCAGGCGCGGGCGCGTGTCCGTCTTGTAGGCGATCGTGTGCTTGAGGAACTTCTCGTCGTTCCGTTCCGGGAAATCGCGCCGGGCGTGTGCACCGCGCGACTCCTCGCGCGCGAGCGCCGAAGCAACGATCGTCTGCGACACCTCGAGCATGAAATCGAGCTCCAGGGCGGCGGTGAGGTCGGTGTTGAACGTGCGACTCGAGTCCTCGATCTTGATGCGCTCGAACCGCTCTCGCAGTCCGCCGAGCTGGTCGGTCAACTTCTCGAGCCCCTCTTTGGTGCGGAAAACGCCTGCGCCGCTATCCATATCTCGCTGCATCTCCTCGCGAATGGTGCCGATCCGCTCGTCCCCACCGGTCTTCTCCAGATAGGCCGTTTCGACGCGCCGAGCTTCATCCCACAGCATCGCGTCGACCGGATTGGTAGTCACCGGCTTGGCGGAGCTCGCGTAATGGGCGGCCGCTCGTCCGGCCGCGGCGCCGAACACGAGGCATTCGGAAAGCGAGTTCGAGCCCAGCCGGTTGCCGCCGTTGAGGCCGACGTTGGCACACTCGCCCGCGGCGTACAGGCCGGGAATGGGCGTGGCGCTCGAAATGTCAGCGTCTACCCCGCCCATCATGTAGTGCTGCACCGGGCGCACCGGTATGGGCTCGTGGACGATGTCGATGCCGACGAACTCGCGTCCGAGCTCACGCATGAACGGCAGCTTGCGGTCGATCGCCTCTTCGCCGAGGTGGCGTACGTCGAGGTGCATGTACTTGCCGTGCGGACCCTCGAAGCCGCGACCCTCTTCGAACTCGGTGACCATCGCACGAGAGATGATGTCGCGCGGCCCAAGCTCCATCTTGTTGGGCACATAGCGCTTGAGGAAGCGCTCACCTTCGCTGTTGGTCAGATATCCACCTTCTCCTCTCACCGCCTCGGTGATGAGGATGCCGGTGAAAGGCAACCCGGTCGGATGGAACTGGACCATCTCCATGTCCTTCAGCCCGACGCCCGAGCGATACGCGAGCGCCATTCCGTCGCCGGTGCAGATGTTGCCGTTGGTCGTGAACGCGTAAACCCGGCCGAGCCCGCCCGTGGCGAGGATCACCGACTTCGCCGTGATCGCATCGAACCGCCCACTTCGCTGGTCCAGGGCGATGACCCCCACGCACCGAGAATCCTCGATCAGGAGCTTGGTGACGAACGCCTCGTCATGGCGGTGGATCTGGTCGTACTTCAGCGAGGTCTGGAACACCGTGTGGAGCATGTGGAAACCTGTTTTGTCGGCGGCGAAGCACGTGCGCCACGTCGTCATGCCGCCGAAGGGGCGGGCGGAGATCTTGCCATCGGGATCGCGGGTCCAGGGGCAACCCCAGTGCTCCATCTGGATCAGCTCCACCGGCGCCTCACGCACGAACGCCTCGACGACGTCCTGATCCGCCAGGTAATCCGAGCCCTTGATCGTGTCGAAAGCGTGGTTCTCGTAGGAGTCTTCGGGTCGCAGCGCGGCCGCGGCTCCGCCTTCGGCGGACACGGTGTGACTGCGCATCGGGTAGACCTTGGAGACCAGACCGACCTTGACCCGGGGATTGGCCTCGACTGCGGCTATGGCTGCCCTGAGACCGGCGAGACCCCCGCCGACAACCAGGACGTCGTAGCTCTCGAACTCCACTTGCCAGTTGATTCTATTTGGACGCGAGAATTGACCGCTGTGAATGCGCCGTTCTGGCAAGAACCGGCAGAGCGCTACCCAGGATCTCTGCCCGACCGCGCCGACGTGCTCGTGATCGGTGGTGGCATCGCGGGCACGAGCCTCGCCCACCACCTCAGCAACCGACGCATCAGCGCGGTCCTGGTCGAGCGCGAGCATCTGGCCTCCGGCGCGAGCGGGCGCAATGCGGGATTCCTGCTCGCCGGAGTTGCGGATTGCTATGCCGAAGCGGTGCGCATCTTCGGACGCGAGAAGGCGCGTGAGGTCTGGCACATCACAGACGAGAACCACGATCGGATGCTCGAGGCCGTCGAGCGCGACGACGTGGGTCACCGCCGGCTCGGCAGCGCGACGCTCGCTTCAGGCGATGAGGAACGCGCGCGGCTGGAAGAGTCTGCGCAATTGCTGCGCGACGACGGCTTCGAGTCTCACTGGGACGGGACGCGCCTGCTGAATCCGCGAGACGGTGAGGTCAACCCCGCGGCGGTGGTGGGCGCGCTCGCACGGCGGGCGAAGCAAGGTGTGATCCGCGAAGGCGTCGAGGTGACATCGATCCAATCAAGAGGTGACGAAGTGTCGGTGCGTGCCGGCGAGCTCGAGTGCCGCGCGGGCTTGGTCGTCCTCGCCACCAACGCCTACACGCCGCAGCTTCTGCCACAGGTGAAGATCCAGCCGACACGGGCCCAGATGCTGGCGTCCGCTCCCGTGTCCAGGTCGGTGTCCGACATACCGACCTACTCACATTTCGGCTATCGGTACTGGCGGCAGCTGCCCGGTGGCGAGGTGCTCATCGGCGGCTGGCGCGACACAGCGATGGAGGCTGAGATCACGTACGAGGCCGAGCCTACGGACAACATCCAAGAGCACCTTGACAGCAAGCTGGCCGAGATGACCACCAGCGGGCAGGTCACTCATCGCTGGGCCGGGATCATGGGATTCACCGAGTCGGGACTGCCGCTCGTGGGGCCGGTCGAGGGCATGCGGAACGTGTATCTGTGCGCGGGGTTCAACGGCCACGGGATGGGCTTCGCGTTCATGAGCGCGAGGCAATTGGTCGACACGATTTAGCCAGCGGCATCCCCCCACCCGCCGGCTCCGTCGACGACCTCCCCGGCAAGCGGGGATTTCCTAGTCGGGCAGCGATCTGCTGAGGAATTCGAGCCAGTTTTCTCCCATCACGCCTTCCACCTGACTGCGGCTGAAGTGTTGGCGCAGTTGGGTGGTTAACTCTTTCAGACCGGCCAGGTCGCTGATCGGCGCCTGTTTCGAATCAAACCCGCCGTCCAGATCGGTGCCGAGACCAATGCTCTCGGGCCCGCCGGCGGCTCGGGCAAGGTGCAGCACGTGCAGGACGACGTGGTCCAGCGTCGCACGGCCCGATGACCTCAGATGCTTCTGATAGAAGCTGACCCCGATCACGCCGTCCCGGCGCGCAATCTCCTTCGCGGTTGCGTCGGTGATCTGCCGGTCGCCCGGCACGAGGGCCCGGGCGTTGCTGTGCGAGGCCATGATCGGACCGCGCCACACGGCAAATGCGTCGGCCACCGCCTGGTCGGCCATGTGGCTCAAGTCGAGGATCACGCGCTTGCGGCGCATCGCCTTCAGCAGCTGCACGCCAAGCTCGGTCACGCCGCCCGGCGCGCCGGTACCGCCGCTGTAACGCGTCGCGCCCCACGCCAGCCCGATGATGCGCACGCCCCTGTCGGTCCAGGAGCCAAGTTGCGAGGGATCCTCGATTGGGTCCGCGCCTTCCATCAGAAGGACGGCGGCGAGGCGTCCCTTCCTCCAGCCGCCGGCGTATGCCTCGAGCTCGGCTCTATCGCCGATCAGCTGGAGGTCGCAGCTCCGGTAGTAGTTGACCTCGGCCGTCGCCATGATGTGCGCCTCGTGGGCGTTCTGGTAGACGAACCGCGTGCGCATCGCGCGCCCTGCCCGCGCCGGGGCCGTGTACAGGGTCGCAAAAACGAGGCCGACTCCGTTGGCGACCAGAGATGAGCGGCTGACCAGGTAGCGCGGAGCGGTTGGAGACAAGAATCCGCGACCGGCGGAGATCGCGTTCCAGGCGATGTCGAGGTGGGCGTCGACGATCAAAGCGCCATTTTCATCGCGACCGAGGATAACTTGCGTTGAGAACCTGTATGTTGTAATAATGAAGTCATTCACTATGAACAAAGCCACTTTGAAGCCCCCCCAGAGCCCCGGTGAGCTGGCCCGCGACGAGTCCGGACGGCTCTACAGCGTCCGGATGCGCGAGCTGTTCGACCCGCTCGAGCTCGATATGAGCGTGGTCGAGGCAATGGGCGCGCTCAAAATCGCTTCACACGCGCTCTCCCACGTGTACGAGCGATGGGCCGACAAGTACGGGCTGAGTGAAGGCCGCCTGGGCGTCCTGTTCCGCCTCTACCGGTGTGGGGCGACCCCGCTCGGGGACCTCGCGATGGACCTCGATTCCTCGCCACGCAACATGACCGGCCTTGTCGACCACCTGGAGCGGGACGGCCTGGTCGAGCGTGTTCCAGACCCGGACGATCGCCGTTCTGTGCGAGCCAACCTAACCGAGGCCGGCCGGATTCGGATCGAGTCGATCTGGAAGGAAGGTTTCGAGCACCAGCACGATATCGCCAACGGATTGAGCAAGGAGGACCTGGCGCAGCTCCGACACCTGTGCCTGCAGCTGGTGGAGAACGCCAGGAAGGAGCTGGGGAAATGAACCAACCGATGACTCACGGACTTTCACGCAACCGGGTCATCCTGGCCACCGCCGGCACGATGCTGGCGCTGCTTCTCGCCGCCCTTGACCAGACCATCGTCGGCACCGCCATCCCGCGCATAGTGGCGGACCTCAACGGGCTCGACCGCCTCGCCTGGGTGACGACGGCGTACCTGGTCACCTCGACCACCATGACGCCGATCGCCGGCAAGCTCGGCGACCTGTTCGGCCGGAAACCGTTCCTGCTCGCCGGGATGATCGGCTTCGTTGCTGCTTCCGCGCTATGTGGTTTGAGCCAGGACATGACCCAGCTGATCATCTTCCGCGGCATCCAGGGCATCTTCGGCGGAGTCCTGTTCGCGACGGTGTTCTCGGTCATCGGCGACCTGTTCGCGCCGGCCCAGAGGGCTCGCGCGCAGGGCTTGTTCGGCGCTGTGTTCGGCCTGGCCTCGGTCGTGGGACCCACTGCCGGCGGCTTCATCACCGACAACTGGAACTGGCGCTGGGTGTTCGAGGTGAACATCCCCGTCGGCATCGTCGCAGTCGCCGTGGTGGTGGCCGGCCTCCCATACGTCAAGTCCAAGGCTTCGTGGCGCGACATCGACTTCTGGGGTGCCTTCACCCTCGCCGCCGGCGTCGTGCCCCTGCTGATCGCCCTGACGATCACGCGCGACCACGCGTGGACCTCGCCCCAGGTCACCGGCCTGCTGGCGCTCGCCGCGGTAATGCTGGGCGCCTTCGTATTCGTTGAGTCCCGCGTCGAGCACCCCATCGTGCCGCTTCACCTGTTCAAGAACCCGGTCTTCTCGATCAGCATGCTGGTCGGATTCCTGACGGCCTTCGGCATGTTCGGCTCGATCCTGTTCACCCCGTTGGTGTTCCAGGGGGTGCTTGGTATCAGTGCCACCAACTCCGGCGCTCTGATCACCCCGATGATGTTCGGCCTGATCGGTGCAAGCACCCTGACGGGCTTCCTGATGCGCCGCATCAAGTACT
Source organism: Candidatus Dormiibacterota bacterium (assembly GCA_955652835.1). Lineage (GTDB taxonomy): Bacteria > Chloroflexota > Dormibacteria > Dormibacterales > Dormibacteraceae > Palsa-870. The sequence continues at coordinate 5,909 of CATPBO010000024.1, read as the reverse complement.
ACCGGTTCCTTGGGACCATCGGCGTCGCCGTGATGATCGTCGGCATGTGGCTGCTCTCGCAGGTCACGCCCGGCACCGCCCAATGGAAGGTGGTCGCCGACCTGATCGTCGTCGGCCTCGGCATCGGGACGACGTTCCCCCTGTACCTGACCGCGGTCCAGACCGCGCTTCCGCGCCAGTACCTGGGCGTCGCCTCGAGCCAGATCCAGTTCTGGCGGAACCTGGGCGGCACGGTCGGCAGCGCCATCCTGGGCGCTGTCCTCGCCAACCGGCTGCCCGACTATCTCAAGACCCGAGTCGCCGACCTACACCTGCCGCCACAAGTGGCCAACAGCCTGCCCAAAGGCGGCAGCGCGAACTCGATCCTCGACCCGACGCTGCTGGCAAAGCTGCCGGCCGCTTTCGTCCACGCTATCCGGCTGGCGCTGTCGGACACCCTTCACGACATCTACCTCCTTGCCGGGCTGGTCCTGGTCGTCGCCCTCATCTCGACGGTCTTCATGAAAGAGGTGCCGCTCACCGGAGACCGCGCGGAGAACGGCTTCGACGACGAGCCGGACATGGTGGACGAGGAACAGCGGGACGCGCAGCGGATCACCGCCTAGAAAACCCCTTTCTCCAAATTCGCTCCAAGCGCGTTAGAATCGCCAGCGGAACGCTGGAGGGGTAGACCGGCCATTTCCGTCCGGGCCTCTGAGCGAGAAACTAGGGAGGCCAGACGGGTGAGTTTCGTGGATCGTACCTTGACGTGTCGTGACTGCGGGCGTGAATTTCTTTTTACTTCTGGGGAGCAAGAGTTCTATCAGTCGCGAGGGCTCCAAAACGAGCCACGGCGTTGCCCGGAGTGCCGGGCGTCTCGCAGGACGGCGGAGGGAAACGGGCGGTCGCGGGTGATGCACGAGGTTGTCTGCTCGAACTGCGGAAAGCAGACCCAGGTGCCGTTTGTGCCAACGGGCGCGAGGCCGGTGTACTGCCTGGACTGCTTCCAGACGGTAGGTCGCCGCTAGAGGCGCACCACCCTCAGGCCGCCACAATCACGCCCATCCGCTGGAAGGTCGCGTAGGCCGCTTCGAACTGCGCCTTCGCGGGCCATAGCTGGCCGGACCAGGGTCGCTAATCAGCAGCGCGTCCGGCCGCACTCCCGCGCCGCGCCGGCGCGCTACGCAATGGCGATGGGTCGGACCGGGGAGCCTGTGGCGCCACGCATCTTGAGCGGCAGGCAGACGAAGGCGAACTCGTTCACCGCGGCCGCAGCGAGCTCCTCGAGGTTCAGGTTCTCGATGATCGGGACTCCCGCCCGGACGAGCAGCAGGACGTGGCCTGGCAGCGTCACCCCCAGCTCCGGGTCGGTCGGACCCATCACGTCCCACGCCATGTTGTCAGCTCCGACTGCTCTGACCTGCTTCTCGATGAGCCACCGCGAGCCGGCGGCGCTGACACCCGCCCCACGTAAGTACTCGGCCGGCTCCGACCACAGCGCCCCATAGCCGGTGCGTACGAGCACCACGTCGCCAGCACGGATCTCGACGCGCGCACCTTTAGCTGCCCGCTCGAGCTCGTCGACAGTGATCGAGTGCTCGGGTGCGAGACGCTGACCTCCAGCGACGTCGAGCAGCACGCCTCTAGTCACCAGGGGGGCCATGGTTTCGATGCCGAGGACGCGAAACCCCGCAGAGGTCTGGACACCGCTGTCGACGTGGACGCCGCCGTGCAGTGTCAGGTTCTCAGCCTGGTGTGCGAGCGCATCGATGTGTGTGCCCGAGTGTTCAGGCATGACGACGATGCCCGACGCGCCGGTGCGTGACTCGGCAGCGCCTCGAGCATGATGCCGGTGCAAGAAGTAGTTGAAGCCGGGCTGGTGAGCAGGGTGAGACGGAGCGCCGGCGTAGCGCAGCTGTTCGAGGTCGAAGACGCGGCCGGACGCGAGAGCCTCGGCTAGCTCAGGCATAGACCGCAACTCTTTACTCGCGGTAGCGGTAGACGATGCGGCCCCGCGAGAGGTCGTAGGGCGACAGCTCAACGCGAATGCGGTCGCCCGGCGTGATGCGGATGAAGTAACGACGCATCCGACCCGCTGCATAGGCGATGAGTTTGTGGCCATTCTCGAGTTCGACCTCGAACATGGCATTTGGCAGCGCCTGAGCGACGACCGCGTCCATGACGACCGCCGCCTCCTTTTGGTCGCCATCGTCGCGATCCGCCTTGCGCGCCTTCTCCGGGCGCCGCGGACCCCTGCGCTGACTCTTGAACTTTCCCAAGACTCGTGAAGTCTAAAGGCGCTGGGCATTGGCCGCGAGGCGCGCCTGGATCGAGGACGCCAGATCACCAGGCAGCCGCTCGACCGCCACGAGCCTGTTGATCGTCTCCAGCCAGCGGCTGTCCTTGTTCACAGCCTCACCAATCAATTTGCACCCGCCATCGAGGTCGCCTCCTTGCGCGAAGGTGAGACCGGCCCAGAAGCGGAGCTCGATCATGTCGGGTGCGATTTCGATCGCCTCTTTCAGCTTGGCGATGGCGGCGGGCAGATCTCCGGACTCTTCGAGGTGGTCCGCGTCACCGGCTGTCATGTACGCGCGCTTGATGCGCAGCAGGCGCCGCAGCTCGACGAGCGGCTCGGCGGCGTCTTCAACCCGCAGGTCGATGATGCGGTCCTCCCAAGGACGACCCGTCGCAGTAGCGGCTACGACCAGCATCGCCGCCGACTGCTTGCCTCGGATGTCTCCACCTTCGGCTTCGGCGGCGTCGAGCGCGGCCATCATGCGCTCGGCCAGCGGGGCGTCCGTCGAAAGGTACGCGTCGGCCATGGCGGCCCACACCGTGTCCTTCTCCATGAGGTTGGCCTGGACGCTGAAGCCATCTCCGAGCTTGTGACCAGCTGCCGGGATGCACTTGCTGCCGGTATGTGCGGCAACGTTGCCCGCGGCATCGACGATCGCGCACTGCCGGACGTCGGCGTGCGGATCGCCTGCAGTCAGCGCCTTGAGCGCCTGCTCGGCGGTGTAGCCGGCCTGCATCAGCTCGAGGCCGAGCGGGCCGTAGCTGATGTTGACCATCGACTGCGTCGCTACAGCACCGACCCCGGCGAGCGCCCAGGGCACGGCCGGGCTCACCTGGAAGTAGTGGGACTGGACGGCGACCCCGAACTCGCCGGTCTTCTTGTCGCGCGCGACTATCGAATAAGTCATCCCATCTGATCCTCGTAACGGAGCTCACGCGGCTTCGACGCGTTCCATCGCTCGATCCACGAGCCCTGGATGTCCGGCTGGCGCGGTTCCGTCGCGAGGGCGCGAACAGCCTTCTCGACCCTGACCGTGAATTCCCGCGAGCCCTCCTTGGGCTCAGGCGACATCGGCTTGCCGATGCGAACGCGCACCGGGCCGGGCAGCGGGACCTTCTGGCCTCTCGGCATCACCTGGTAGGCGCCCCGGATGTGCATCGGCACGACCGGCGTGCCCGTCTCCTTAGCCAGGTGCCCAACACCTGGCTTGAACTCCTGGATCCGACCGTCGGGCGACCGGCTGCCCTCCGGAAACAGGACCAGGTTCCAGCCTGACTTGAGCAGCTGGCTGGAGCTGTGCAGCTGTGCCTGCGCGCCGCCGGTCCGTGAGAACGGGAAAGTGTTGAGGAACAGGCTGACGATGTTGCCCAGCATTGGGCGCTTGAACCAGTAATCGGCGGCGGCGGCTACCACCGTCCGATCGCGCGCCCGGTCAGTGAGGGCGTGGAGGATCAGCGACGTATCGGCGTGGCTCGAGTGGTTGGCGGCGAAGATGACCGGGCGGTCGAGCTCACGTACCCATTCCCGCCCTTCGACCTTCGGATGGGCCATCACCTCTGTGAAGGGCAGCAGCAACCCATGCTGGATCAGGTAGCGGATGGAGCGCACCGGCTCCTGGCGCGCCCAGCCGAGGTCGCTCGCCGGTGCGGGAACCACGGCTCCGCGCTCGGGCCACGTGTGAGGACGCGGCGTGTCCCAATGCCAGGCCCTGCGCACACGCTTCACGTCATCGGCAACGCGGCCTGCCGTGCGGACCAAGCCGCTGAGCCCGCCCTCGCCTGAATACCATGGCATTACCTCGTACCTGCGTCGCAATGGCGGCCGGGCTTATCCCGGCCACGACTTTGTCCCATCAAATCGCCTCCCATGCACCGCACCGAGTAATCACTTGAATCATCCCAACCTACTCGGAAGGTGAGCAGCGGCGCGCAGCGCCGCGATGAGCGGAAGCCGTCTGGGTTCCGCTCATATCTCAATGAATCCTGGCGTTCATGTGGTTGGCCGCTGAATTCCCTTCCGAAGTAGAGACATTGCTAGCGTAGACGACCGCCTCGAAGTTCTTGTTTTGCCAGAAGACCACGTAGGTTGGAACGCCTCGGAGCGAAATCGTCGCGACCACCGAGTTGTCACCCAATCCGGTGCTCGCCCCCTTCGTCAGCAGACCGCCCGCCGCCGTGAACCGAGCGGAGAAGTCAGGTGCGACGGGAAAGTTCTGGGAGTCCGACGCGAAATCCGCGGCGGCCCTGGACGAGCTCTTGAATTTGATCGCAGCCGTGTAGACGAGCCGGCCCTTCGGAGTTGCGTTCCCCAGGAGAAGTGGGCACTCGGCCACCTCATCGGCATACAGCGACATCCAGCCGTCAGTGGCGCCGGCAGTCTGCAGTGTCGGCCAGCTCGACATGCCGGTCGGGAGCATCTCCGGCTGCCCGCTCAGCATGAGGCCGGCCCACTTGTCACTCTGCGGGCACTTCTGAACGGTCGGCAGGTCCTGGGCCTGGAGCACCACTCCTTTCGCTGATACAGGCGTCCCTTGCGGACCCGTGTGTTGTCCCGGCGCGCACGAGCACAGAACAAACGCCAACCCCACGAGGATCGCCCTCAAAGCTCACTCGATCTCGTCACCGGTCAGCTCATCCTTTGATTGACGTTCCTGGCCGCGCCTTCCGCTTGGGCGGGCGGCAGGTCGTACGCGATGAAGTACGAGTCGAACATCTTGTTCTGCCAGAACGCGAAATAGTAGGTCGTGCCAACCACGGAGCCGGTGCCGATGACTGATTGCGGCCCGAGGCCGGTATCGGAGCCAGTCGTGATGCTGCCGCCCACCAGTTTGATGAACGCGATGTCCTTGGGGCCGAACCCGAGCAATGTCGAAGCTCCTCGATAGGTCCGTGCCGCGATCGCCTGGTCCTTGAACTTGACTACCAATCCTGCCATCAGACCCCCGTGAGGGGCGCCCGTGCCGACGGGCGACAGCGCGTCGCAGTCAGCCGCCGTCCGGCCGTAAACGGCGAAGTACGCCTCGGTTGCGCCCTGAACCTTCCACTGCTCCCATTCGGTGGCATTGTGGTCGTACTCGATCTGGTCGGTCGCTTTCTCTTTCCGAAGCACCGTCTGCATGTCGCCGCCGGCGTCGCACCCCTGCAGTCCAGACGCGTCGCCCGGCTGCAGGGCGATGCTCTGCGCAGTGATCGGCTTCGGATGCTGTCCGGCAGGCTGACACCCCATGACCGTCAGCACGACCACCAGACACCCGAGGAAGCGTGCCATCGGTTTACGGAAACGCGCGCCTCCTGCTTACTCGACGTCGGCGAGCATGATCGGCGGCATTCGCATGTGAGTGACGCTCGGGTGCCGGCCCACCGTCTGCTCCGCCATCTCGAACGCGTCCTCCAGCGTGGTCGCAGCCTTGAAGCCGAGCCGGTGCACGACCTCGCGTTCCCCACCCACGACGATGATGTCGCCGGCGTGCTCCATGGCATGCGCTCCCCAATACCAGGCGTAAAACGGGTGCACGCCGTGGTAGGCGTGAGACTTGCGGTACAGCTGCCGGAACCACGGGTCTTCTGCAAAGCGCAGCTCGTACTTGCTCTCGATCTCGGCAGGGTCTGTCGTATCGGCCAGCACCTCGTCG
>CATPBO010000023.1 GCA_955652835.1 Candidatus Dormiibacterota bacterium | reverse complement strand
TGGCTGTACAGCGCATATGCTCGCCAGAACGGCGGCGCCTTCGTGCACGCACTCAGCCTGAGCCAGCCCTTCGCGTTCTGTCTCGACCTGCCCGACTCCGGATCGTCGACCAACGCCTTCCACTGGTCGCTGGCACTGACCGGCGACGGCAAACACCTGTACGCAGCCAACGGCGCGATGGGATCGGTCACGCAGATCGACAACCTGGACGGTTACAACCCGTCAATCGTGCGCACCAAGCAGATCGGTTTCGCTGGAGCGACTGCCAACGTATTGGTGCAAAACGTGGAGGCCAAGGAGCTCGGCGCCAACGGCGCCGTGCTCAGTCGCGACGGGGCGACGCTTGTCACAACCGGCGCAACCGGCCTCATCTGGATCGACACGGCGACCCTCCGCATGCGCAGCCAGCACCTCAAGACGTGGACCGTTTGGAGCCTCGTGGGTAGCCCCGATGGCAGCCGGGTCTACGCCCTGAACGACGCCGGTACCATCGCAGAGCTCTCGATGTCCGACGGCACGATGGCCGCGACCTTCAACCCGGCAGTCGGATCGCCTATCGGCTTGTTGCGGGCGGAGGCGCCTTAGAACCTTCCTCTAATTCGTAGCCGCGACAGCTCAGGACGGGGAGCCGGGGATAGCGCGGGAACGAGGGATCGGTCAGCGAGAGCTCGCACATCCAGAACGTGCTGCGGGGCCCCGGGACTCTCCGCGAGTGCTTGCAGGACGCGCACAGCCCGACTTCCACGACTCCCAATCATGTAGCCCCGGCGCCGGCGGAGCATCCAGAGCAGCGTCATAACCAGACATACGATGGCCGGCGAATGTCAGATCAACTTTCGCTGAAGGTCAGGCCTTTGTAACGTCGGTAGGCGGCATCGAGGCCAGTGCCTTGACCAGCCGCTCGATCGAGCTGGCGACCCCATAACGGCGGCCGAGATCCTCGACCCGCGCCGGGTCTTCTGGATAGCGGTCCCGCCGCCCGCGCGGCATTTCGATCTTGAGATCGGTCACCGGCGGCACGAGGCGCTGCACCTTCTCCAGGTATTCCGCGTCGGAGGAGCGGAAGACGCCGGCCTCGAGCATCGCAGCGACCGAACCGTACTTCCGGACCAGGTCGGCGGCCTTCTTGGCTCCGACGCCGGCCAGTCCGGGCAGGCCATCCGACGGATCGCCGCGGAGCATCGCGAAGTCGGCGTACGCGCGACCTGGGATCGAGTACCTGCGCTCCACCTCGGCCTCATCGACCACGGCGATGCCGCCTTTTTCCGGGTAGAGCACGATGATCTCCCGATCGCGAATGAGGCTGAAAAGATCGCGGTCGCCACTCACGATCTCCACCGGCGGGGTGACCTTCGCGACAAGCGAAGCGATGATGTCCTCGGCCTCGTAGTCCGGGAGCCCCACGGCGTCCACACCGATCGCCTCGAGGCATTCCATGATGATCGGCATCTGCGGCTCGAGCGCAGGCGGGACCGGCTCGGCGGTGCGGTGCTCCTTGTAGCTCGGGATCAGCTCGACGCGCCAGTCAGGACGCCAGTCCTCGTCAGTCGTTACCGCCACTTGACGTGGCCGGCGCTCCGTGACGTAGCGCGCGAGGCTGTCCAGGAAGCCACGCATCGCGTTGACGAGGGTTCCATCGGGCGCGCGCGTCGTCTGAGGGATCGCGTAGAAAGCACGAAAGATCATGCTCGAGCCGTCCACCAGCAGCCATTCCGGCAAGGCGGCACCATGGTAAGACCTACCATGGCGCTGGTTTGAAGGCAATCGGGATCCTGGCGATCTCAGCGCTCCTCACGGCCGCCTGTTCGATCGCCGGATCCGGCTCGACCCCTTCGGCGGTTTCGGTCGCCTCGGCGTCCCCCAGCGCCAACCCTGCCGACTCGAAAGCCGCAGACCTCCGCACGCGACTTGACCTCTTGCTCGCTGAGCACGTGATGCTGGTCGCGAAGCAGGCGGTGGCCGCTTCCAATCACACCGATGAGTACGCGGGCTACCTGGCTCTTCTAACCGCCAACGGCAACTCCCTGGTCGACGTAATGCACATCGCGTACGGCAACACGGCAGCGAGCCAGTTCGACCACGCGTGGGGCATTCAGAACGGATATCAGATCGACTACACGATCGGAATGGTCACGCACAACGACAACAAGGCCAACGGCGCGATGTCCGGCCTGGTCAACGGTTTCCTGCCGCAGTTCGCTCAGCTGATGACTAGCTTGACGCAGATTCCGCTTGATCAAATCACTCAGCTCGAAACCCGGCAGCTGACGGATGCCAAGGCGGTGATCGACGACGAGGTTGCGCAGTCCTACACGAAGCTGTACGCGGATCTGCGCTCGGCATACGCGAACAGCCGGCTGATCGGTGACCGCCTGGCGATCCGGATTGCAGAGCAGTTCGCCGACAAGTTTCCGGGTGATCCTTCGATCAGCGCGGTAGATGCACGCGTTTCGCTGAATGATCTCCTGCAAGAACATTCCTACGTGACGACGTTGATGAGCGACGCCGGCATCGCTGGACGAGGAGCCGAAGCAGCCGCCGCCTTGAGCGGGGTTGCGGGCGTTCGCGCCGACCTCGGCCCGGTTATGAGCTCTCTCATGGGCCCCGCCGTCCGCACTTCCTTCGACCAGCTCTGGGGCGTCCGAGACGCGGACTTGTTCGGATATGCGAACTCGAGCGACGCGGGTGCACGACAGAGGCTTACCGGCAGCTTCGTCTTGCAGTTCTCGGCCTTGACTTCGGTTGCCCCCCCCACCGTCCGCGATCAGGTCATCGCCGCCCTCAAGGTCATGGATGAGCAGAGGGCCAAGGCCTATAAGGACGTGGCTGGCGACGATCGAGCCGCGGCTGCGGCAATGCAGGCGATCGCCGACCGAATCGGCTGACCTCCCCTCGGCGGTCAGTCGAGTGCTGAGGCGATGATCTCGAGACCGGTTGCGGCCTCTTCGCTGTCCAGCACGAGCGCTGGGCTGATGCGTACCGCTCGCGTGCCGGCGGTGAGAAGCAGCAGTCCGCGCTCGAAGGCTGACTGCACCAGCTGAGCTGCATGCTCGGGCGTCTTGAGCTCGAGGGCGAGCATCAGACCGAGACCGCGCACATCCGTCACTTGGGGGTGCGTCGCCGCGATCTCGCGGAGGCCATCTTGCAGCACGGCGCCGACGCGCGCGGCATTCTCGATCAGGCCGTCCTCGAGGAGGTCCATTGTGGCAAGCCCCGCCGCACATGCCACGGGGTTGCCGCCGAACGTGCTGCCGTGCGATCCCGGCGGCCAGGCCATCTGCTCTGCGCGCGCGATGAACGCGCCCAGCGGGAGGCCCGACGCGATGCCCTTGGCAAGACAGACGATGTCGGGCTCCACTCCCCAGTGCTCGACGGCCAGGAAGTGTCCGGTCCGGCCCATGCCCGACTGCACCTCGTCGGCCACCAGCAGGATCCCGTGCTTGAGGGTCAGCTCGCGCAGCCGCGGAAGGAAGTCATCCGGCGGGACCAGGTAACCGCCCTCGCCCTGGATCGGCTCGACGAACACCGCCGCTACGCTCTCCGGCGGAGCGACGGTCGCGAAGAGCTCTTCGAGACGCGCCATGGTCTCGTCGGTCGTCACGCCGCGAGCCGGGGTCGGGAACGGCGCGTGAAACACGGATGAGAGCAACGGCGCGAAGCGCCGTCGCTGGCTCGCTTTGGAGGCGGTGAGCGAAAGGGCACCAAAAGTGCGGCCGTGGAAGGCTCCGATGAAGGCGATGTAGCTCGGCCGGCCGGTCGTGAAACGCGCGAGCTTCATCGCGCCCTCGATCGCTTCGGCGCCAGAGTTGGTGAAGAACACCTTGGCCGGCGTTCCGGGCAGGATCTTCGCCTCCAGACGCTCGGCCAGCTCGATCTCAGAGCTGTAGTAGAAGTCGGTGCCGGACATGTGGATGAAGCGCCTGGCCTGCTCCTCGATCGCAGCCACGACCTTGGGGTGGGAATGGCCCGTCGTGACGACGGCGATCCCGGCGGTGAAATCCAGGAACCGGTTGCCGTCGACGTCAGTCGCCCAGCAGCCCTCCCCCCTCTCCATCACAAAGGGATAGGCGCGGGTGAAGCTTGGAGACATCGCCCTGGCATCCCGGGCGATGAGCGCAGCCGCCTTGGGTCCGGGAATAGGCGTTTGGAGGAGGGGCTTCTTACGGCCAGAGATCACGTCCCGAGAAAATACAGCCATGGTCACCTTGACGGAGCAGCAAGTTCGAATCTTGAACGGCCGGCACTTCGCCACCGTGGCCACTGTCAACCCGGACGGCAGCCCCGAAGCCACCGTGGTCTGGATCGAGACGGACGGCACCTACGTCTACTTCAACACCGCCTTTCCACGCTTGAAGGCGCGGAACCTCGAGCGGGACCCTCGCGTGGCGATCACCGTCTTCGACCCCGCGCACCCATATCGGGATGTGCTCGCAATCTCAGGTCGGGCGGAGCTGATCCGGGAGGGCGCCGATGAGCACATCGACAAGCTCTCCCGCATTTACAAGGGGCTGCCCTTCAAGTTCCGTCCGGGTCAGACCCGCGTGATCGTGAAGGTCACCCCTGAACGGATTCACGTGCAATGATTTCGGCGTAATGGGGAAAGCGGCGAAGGCGACCAGGTCGTTTGCCATCCGGCCCGCCACGCACGACGACCTCCGGGCGATCGTCGGCCTCTACAACTGGGCGGTCAACCAGACCTTCGCCACGATCGACTCTGAGCCGCTGGACACTGAAGAGGCTGCTCATTGGTGGGAGGCGCACGGCAAGCGTTCCAAGCTGATCGTCTCCACCGATGAGACCGGTGTGATCGGTTGGGCACGCCTGTTCCCGTGGAACCAAAGGGGCTTCGACGTCGTCGAGGACCTCGTCTACGTCGATCCCGTGCACCAGGGTCGCGGCATCGGCCGGGCTCTGCTCACCGAGCTGATCAAGGAGGCCCAGGGCCTCGGTTATCGCACCATCGTGGCCACGATCGCGACCGACAATCGCGCAGGGCTCGCGCTGCACTCGAGGCACGGCTTCGAGGTGGTCGGCACGATTCGGAACGCCGCGCACAAGTTCGATCGCTGGATGGACATCACGCTGGTCCAGCGCTCTCTCGAACCGTGACGGTCTAACAGCCATGGATGTCCGCGACGACGTCGTCAACATCATCTCGGGATTTGCGCTGTTCGCCGGCCTTTCCACACCCGAGCTCGACCTCATCGCGCGCGTTTTCGAAGAGGCCTGGTTCGGCAAGGACGAGCGAATCCTGCGGCAAGGATTCACCGGGTCGAGCTTCTACATCATCCTTGACGGCAGTGCGGTCATCCGGGTCGACGGCGTTGACCGCTCCACACTTAGGCCAGGTGACTATTTCGGCGAGATCTCCTGCCTGCTGGGGGTTCCTCCGGTGGCCGATATCGTCGCCGAGCGCCCCCTGCGTTGCCTGGCCCTGCCCGCATCCCAGCTCGAGGGCTTTTTGGTCGCCAACCCGCGAGTGATGTTTCGGCTGCTTCAGGGAGAAGCGCGAAAGCTGATCACGACGACCAGGTGGCAGAGCTGACCGACAGGCCCTTTCCCCCGGGCCGCTATCAACTGGTCGTAGTCGGCAGCGGTCCCGGAGCACTGCAGCTTACGTACTGCCTGCATCGTCTCGGCGTCGAGCATGCGGTCATCTCGGAGGATCCTGCGCCCGGCGGCATGTTCCGGCGCTGGCCCGTGTTCCAGCGGATGCTCAGCTGGACCAAGCCGTACGCAGGCGTTGACCACAGGACGCGCGAGTACGAGCGCTACGACTGGAACAGCCTGCTGGCCGACGAAGACCAGTACCGAGGGATCATGCCGGGCCTGATGGACGGAACTTCCTATTTCCCTTCGCGCCCGGAGATGGAACACGGCCTGGCCAACTTCGCCGGTGCGACCGGGCTGCTCGTTCGGTACGGGTGCCGCTGGGAGACCACGGCGAAAGATGGTGATGATTTCGTGCTGGGCACTACAGACGGCGAGTACCGGGCACCGGTGGTGGTCTTTGCGGTGGGCGTCGCAGAGCCCTGGAAGCCGCCCATCCCGGGACTCGAGATCGCCTCCGGCTACGGTGAGATGCGGCCTGCGGAAACCTATGCTGACCGGCGGGTTTTCATCGTCGGCAAGCAGAATTCGGGATTCGAGATTGCAAGCGCGCTGCTCCCCTGGGCGCGTCAGATCGTCCTCGCCTCACCAAGCCCCGCCAGGTTGTCCGTCAACACCCGGTCCCTTGTCGGTGTGCGCGCGCGCTACGTGCAGCCGTACGAGGACTCCGCGCTCGCCGGCGGGGTCGTCATCCTCGACGCCTCCATCGAATCGGTCGAACCGATGGCGGGACGGCACAAGGTCAGCACGCGAAATGCTCAGGAGGGAGGCGTCCTGGAGTTCGAGGTCGACGACGTGATCGCAGCCACAGGTTTCACGGCGCCGCTGCGCGATCTGCCGAAGCTGGGCGTGGCCACCTTCGGGCACAGCCGCCTGCCGGCGCAGACCCCCTTCTGGGAGAGTGCCACCGTGCCCGGAATCTACTTCGCAGGCACCATCATGCAGGGATCGCCTGGTCTTCGTAAGCACGGCATCCCAAGCAACTCGGGTGCGGTCCAGGGGTATCGATACAACGCGCGCGTGCTGGCCATGCGCATCGCGAAACAGCACTTTGGCGTGCAAGCTTCGCGCCGGCAGATGAGCGCCGGCGAGCTGGTGCAATTCTTGCTGGCTGAGGTGAGCCGCGGGCCAGAACTGTGGCATCAGCGCTCATACCTGGCGCGAATGGTCAGTGTGGATGCCGACCAGGGGATCAACGACGAGGGATTCGTACCTCTCGCGCATTTCGTGGAC
>CATPBO010000022.1 GCA_955652835.1 Candidatus Dormiibacterota bacterium | reverse complement strand
GGAGCGCGAGATCGAGACCGCGAGCGCAGAAGACTCCTTCCGGCTTGCCGCAACCGCTTGGGATCGGCAGTTTCGCCGCCTGAGGGAAGCCTCGCCCTTTTATGCGCGGAAGTTTCGGGAGGCGGGCGTGGGCTCTTCGTTCGTCGGCCTCGGCGATCTGGCCAAGATTCCATTCACGACGAAAGACGAGTTCAAAGCTGGGCTCGAAGAGGATCCGCCGTTCGGCACCAACCTTTGCGTCGAACCGAACCAGGTCAAGCGCGTTTACCAGACCAGCGGCACGACCGGCAAGCCGAACGTTCTCGCGCTCACGCGCGCCGACATGGAGACCTGGACCGTCATAGGGACGCGCACGTACTACGCCTCTGGCATCCACGAGCACAGCAGCGTCCTGAGCACGTTCGGAGCCGGCCCGTTCGTCGCCGGACACACGCACTTCGCCCTCCTGCGAATCGGCTCGAGGACGCTTCCGGTGGCGCCCGGAGACACGGAGCGCGTGCTGTTTGCCCTCCGCTCGGGCCTCGCCGACACACTTCTGGCGACCGCTTCTTTTGCCCAGTACCTTGCCAATCGGTTGGAGAAAACCGACCCCGAGCCGAGCGCCATGCCGCTGACTCACATCGTCACGGGTGGCGAGCCAGGCGGCGGCATTCCCGAGATTCGCAACCACATCGAAACGGTGCTGGGGGTCACGGTGACCGAGGTGATGGGCATCGGCGATGTCGCACCATCTCTCTTCGGCGAATGCCCGCACCAGCAGGGCATGCACTTTTGCGGCATGGGGCACGTCTGGCCAGAGCTCATCGATCCGGAGACCGTCGAACCGATGGCAATCGAGACAGGTGCCGTTGGTGAGCTCGTCTATACCACCCTGACGCGCGAGGCCATGCCAGTGGTGCGATTCCGGAGCGCCGACATCGTGCGAATCGAAGGTACCTCCTGCGCATGCGAGCGGACCACGTTCCGGATGCGCGTCATCGGCCGCCGCGACGACGTGTTTATCGTGCGAGGCGTGAATGTGTATCCCAGCGCAATCCTTGCGGTGGTGGGCGACTTTCGCCCTCGCGTCACCGGACGTGCTCGAGTCATTCGGCATGCCGACGAGGTCACGGTCACACCGCCGGTTCCAGTCGAGGTCGAGGTCCCTGACGGTCAGTCGGACGCCACTCTGGCCTCCGAGATCGCCGAGGCGATTCACGCCAAGCTCGTATTTCGAAGCGACGTCACGCTCATACCCGAGACAGCCTTTGGCGAAAGCGGTTACAAGACCAGGCTGACCGTCAGCCGCCCCATGACTCAAAGATGACTCGAAAGCTCAAGTCAGATATGGCTTGGAGCACCGCCGATCGAATCATGGTTCGCGGGCACGACCTCGCCGAGGACCTGCTCGGCAAGGTTTCGCTGGGCGACATCGCGTTCCTCGAGCTGAAAGGACGCCTCCCAAGTAAGCAGGAGTCGACCGTGTTCAACGCCATCACGGTGACGCTTGTCGAACACGGAATGACACCAAGCGCCATTGCGGCCCGGCTCACCTATTTCGGTGCGCCGGAATCGCTGCAGGGTGCCGTGGCGGCCGGCCTTCTGGGGATTGGGGATCGATTCGGCGGATCGGCCGAAGACGCGGCAAGGATGCTGCAGGAAGGGCTAACAGAAGCCGGACCGCAAGCCGACCTCGCGGCACTCGCAAAGCAGATCGTCAGCTCCCATCAAGAAAGCAAGCGTGTCATCGCCGGCCTCGGTCACCCGGTGCACAAGCGCGTAGATCCCCGCACGGTGAAGCTCTTCGCCCTGGCGGCCGAAAACGGCTTGTCCGGGCGATATGTGGAGCTCATGCAGCTTGTCGGCCAGGAAGCGTCGCGGAGCTTTGGTCGCGAGCTGCCCGTCAACGCAACAGGCGCCATCGGCGCCATCGCCAGCGAGCTCGAGATCCCCTGGCGAGTCTGCAGGGGACTCGCCGTGATGGCACGCGCGATCGGTTTGGTGGCCCACATCCAGGAGGAGATGGACGAACCGTTGGCGGCCGAAATCTGGGCCCGAATCGAAGAGGAATCGTCGAGTCACAACCGTCCGTCCACGGACTAATATGACGATGACCGTGCCTGCCAACGTGCCCGGCATCCACCACGTGACCTCGATTACGGGTGACGTTCAGAAGTGCGTCGACTTCTACGTGGGCGTCCTCGGCCTACGCTTCATCAAGAAGAGCATCAACCAGGACGTACCGGATACCTACCACATCTATTTCGGTGACTACCTCGGCACGTCGGGCACAGCGATGACATTCTTCGGCTGGCCGGATTGGCCAAAGCAGAAAGCCGGCAGCGGTCAGGTCACGACCGTCTCGTTCGCCGTACCCAAGGGATCGCTCGACTTCTGGAACAGCCGCTTGCGCAAGCTCGGCGTGAATGTGAGCCAAGCGAATCGATTCGGCGTGGATGCCCTCGCTCTGCAGGACGCCGACGGCATCGAGCTGGAGCTCGTCGGCGACGCTTCTGACGACCGTTGGGTGCCGTGGCCGGACAGCCCGGTCGACCAAGCGCATGCGATCCGCGGCTTTCACTCCGTGACGATGACGGTCGCCGAAGCGGCGGCGACGTTCGACCTTTTGGTCGACACCATGGGCTTCCGCAAGACCGCCCAGGATGGACGGCGCACGCGATTCGAGACGGGCCAGGGCGGGCCACACTCGATCCTGGACGTGGTCGAGTCGCTAGAGGGGCCCCAAGGCGAGGAGTCGGTGGGAACCGTGCACCACGTCGCGTGGAGGGCAGCCGACGCAGCTCATCAAGCCGAGTGGCGCGCCGTG
>CATPBO010000021.1 GCA_955652835.1 Candidatus Dormiibacterota bacterium | reverse complement strand
CTCGCCGCGACGCGCGAGGAAGCCGGCGCCCACGACCTCGTAGCCGAGCTTGCGAAGAAGGTCGGCCGCTGCCTTCTCACCCGCGCGGCCGAGCTTCGCCCGCGAACCTAGCCGAGAAGGACGGGTTCGCGAAACGGCGCCCATGTCGTCCGGTGAATGGGGCTCGGGCCGAGGCGGCGGATGGCGGCGCGATGCGCCGGAGTGGCATAGCCCTTGTGGTCGGCGAACCCATAGCCGGGGTAAAGCCGGTCGTACTCGATCATCGCCTTATCGCGAGCCACCTTCGCGACGATGCTCGCCGCCATGATCGATGCGCACGTGCGATCACCTCGCACCACGGCCATCTGAGGAAGCGGCGCCTCCGGCACGTCCCAGGCGTCGACCAGCAGGTATTCCGCGGCGACCTTCAGCCCGGCGACCGCACCCGCGGTCGCGAGATGTCGGGCGCGGATGAGGCCCAGGCTGTCCACCTGTGCGTGATCGACGGCGCACACCGAGAACGCCAGCGCCCGCCTGCGGATGATCGCGTCGACACGTTCGCGTTGGGCAGGCGTGAGCAGCTTCGAGTCGTCGAGACCCGGAATGCGAACGCCGATCGGCAGGACCACCGCGCCGCCAACCACAGGCCCCGCGAGCGGGCCCATGCCAACTTCGTCGACCCCGGCGACCACCTGGTAGCCCATATCGCTCGCCATGCGCTCGTAGCGCCACAGCATCGGCCTCATCAGATCGAGATTAGCGAGCACTGGCTCAAGGTGCCAGGCTCTTTACAGTCAGGCCTCGGTTTCGGTGCTCTCCGCCTCAACCGCTTGTTCAGGCGCCTGCTCCTCCGGCTCTCCTTCCTGGATGATCCGCCTCCGCTCGCGGATGCGCGCTTCCTTGCCGACCTTGCCGCGCAGGTAATAGAGCCTGGCCTGCCGCACGTCGCCGTGTCGCAGGACATCGATCTTGTCGATGCGGGGCGAGTGGATCATGAAGGTTCGCTCGACGCCGACCCCGTGCGTCACGCGCCGCACGGTGAAGTTTTGGCGCAACCCGCCACCGGTGACGCGAATCACCGTGCCCTCGAACACCTGGATACGCTCCCTTGTCCCTTCGACGACCTTGGCGTGCACGCGCACGGTGTCGCCCGCACGGAGCGCCGGCACCCTTGCCTTCTGCTGCTCCTTCTCTAGTTGCTGGATCACGTTCATGTCTTCTTCAACTCCTTGGTGTGTGAGACAAGTCTTTGGCTTGCTTGCTGGCGGCGCCACTGGCGGATGCGCGCGTGGTCGCCGGAAAGGAGCACCTCGGGGACGCTCATGCCCCGGTACTCGGCCGGCCGCGTGAACTGCGGCCAACCTGAAGGCTCGCTTGAAAAGCTGTCCTGCGTGAGCGACTCGGGATCGCCAACCACGCCGGGCACGAGGCGCGCGACCGAGTCGATGAGGACCATGGCGGGGATCTCACCGCCGCTCAGCACGTAGTCGCCGATCGACACCTCGCGCGCACCCAACGCCGTCCGGACGCGATCATCGATGCCCTCGTACCGACCGCACACGATGATCAGCCCCGGCTCGGCGGCCAGGCTTTCGGCAAGCCTCTGGTCCAGGCGCTCGCCCCACGGTTCCATGAGCACGACCGGCCCGGCATTGTGCGGGCGAATCGATTCGACCGCCTCGATCGCCGGCTCGGGTTTCAGGACCATGCCGGGACCCCCGCCGAACGGCATGTCATCCACCTGTCGGTGACGGTCGTGCGTGTGATCCCGCAGGTCGTGTGCGTGCAGCTCGATCAGGCCTCGCTCGAGGGCGCGTCCGACCACGCCCTGGTCGAAGACCGGGGCGAACATGGCCGGAAAGATGGTGACGACGTCGAATCTCATTTCTATGCGTCCCGTGCGTCCTCGACTTTCACCAGCCAATCCGCGACCACGACGCGGCCCCCGTCGACGTCGACCTCCACCACTGCATCTTTTGTCGCGGGGATGAGGTGCTCCACCACTCCGTCGCGGCTGACCCACACATCGTTGGCCGGGCGCTCGAGGACCTCGGCAATCGTGCCCAGCGGCTGACCCGAGCTTGTCAGGACGGTGAGCCCCACCACCTGATGGTGGTAGAAGCGGCCCTCGGAGAGCTGGCGTACCTCAGCCTCAGAGATCTCGAGGTACCGGCCTCGAAACAGCTCGGCGATGGTGCGGTTGTCGATGCCGCGCAGCTTCACCACCAGGCCTGGGTGGGCCGGCCGGCTCCACTCGACCTCGCGCTCGGTTCCTTCGAGCACCACGCGTGCCCCGGTATCGAATCGGTCCGCGAAATCTGTCAAGGGAATCACCTTGACAGCCCCTTCGACACCATATGCGCCGCCGACCTGCCCAACGCGGATCATGCCTGCACGCCTCCGCCCCTCGGCCGCGACTCATGCTGCTTGTTGGCTTCATTGGCGAGGTCGACGAAGACACGCTTGCGGTCGCGAAGTGAGGCGACCCTGACCAGCGTCCGGATGGCCTCGATGTTGCGGCCGGCCTTGCCGATGAAGCGCCCGACGTCGCCGTCGGCCAGCTTGACCTTGATGGCAACGGTCCCGCCACCTCGCTCGAAAGACTCCACCAGGACCTCATCCGGCTTTTCAGCGAGTGTCTTGGCTACGTACTCCACCAGCGCCCGGTAGTCCACGCCAGGACCCGCCGGACCCGGAGGACCCTCACGCCGAAAGCCGCGGTTGTAGGAACCGCGGCCGCCGTCACGCCGAGGCGGTCGACTTCCGCGTCTCTGCAAGTCGCTCAAGAATCCCCTCCCGCTTCAACAGGCTTCGCGCTGCTTCCGTGGGCTGTGCGCCCTGCTGGAGCCAGCGCACGACTTTGTCGCCGTCGATCTTGATCTGCACCGGGTCCGTCATCGGATCGTAGTACCCGAGGTGCTCGATGAACCGGCCATCGCGGGGCGACCGCGCGTCCGCCACCACGAGGCGGTAGAAAGGGTGCTTCTTCGCCCCCATCCGCCTCAACCTGATCTTTACCAACCTGTGCCTCCTTTTCCGAACAGCCGTGGAAGGCCCACGGCTTTGCCTTTGCGGTTGACCGCACCGATGTGCTTGGCGAGCTTTTGCATCGCCTCACGCGCCTTCAAAACCTTGTTGACATCAGCAGGCTCGACGCCGCTGCCACGCGCGATCCGCCGCTTGCGCGCGCCGTCGATCACCTCGGGGTGAGCGCGCTCCCTTTTGGTCATCGACAGGATGATCGCCTCCATCTTCTTGACTTCCCGCTCTGTGTTGGCGCCCGCGACCTGGTTCTTCAGAGCGGCGCCGCCGGGGATCATGTCGAGCACGCCTTCGAGCGATCCCATGCTCCGCAGCTGCCGCATCTGGGCCAAGAGGTCATCGAAGCTGATCTGCCCGGCGCGAAGGTGGCGCTCGACCTCGACCGCCTGCTCCTTGTCGAGCGTGCGCTCGGCTCGCTCGATCAGCGTCAAGACGTCACCCATGCCCAGAATTCGAGATGCCATGCGCTCGGCGTGGAAGACTTCGAGGTCGTCCGGCTTTTCCCCGGTTCCGGCAAAGCGAATCTGCTGGCCGGTCGCGACACGAAGGGAGAGCGCCGCGCCGCCTCGTGCGTCGCCATCCAGTTTCGTGAGGATCACGCCATCGAGGCCGATCTCACTCCCGAAAACCTCGCCGACCTTCACGGCCTCCTGGCCCGTCATCGAATCGGCGACGAGCAGGGTCTCGGTCACGGGGACTGCAGCCTTCAGCCGCTTGAGCTCCTGCATCAGCCCAGCGTCCACCTGGAGGCGACCGGCCGTGTCGAGGATGACGACGTCGCACAGCAGCCGCTTGGCATCTTCGATTGCGGCGGCGGCGATGGCTTCCACGTGGCCCTGACCCGAGTAAAAGGCGACCTGTGCCTGAGCCGCGAGCGTCTTCAGCTGCTCCACTGCTGCCGGACGCCTGAGGTCCAATGCGGCGACAAGAGGCTTGTGGCCTTCGCGGCGCGCCAGGAGAGCCAGCTTCACGGCCGTCGTTGTCTTGCCAGAGCCCTGCAGCCCGACGAGCATGAGCACAGTTGGCGGTGCTGACGCGTAGCGCAACCCTTCTGAGTTGCCGCCGAGAAGCTCAACCAGCTCCTCGTTGACCGCCTTGATCACCTGCTGCGGCGCGGTGAGGCCCGGCGCCACCTCGACCCCCTGCAGCCGAGCGCGAACGCGCTCGACGAACTCCTTGACGACCTTGAAGTTGACGTCGGCCTCGAGCAGCGCGAGCCTGACCTCGCGCAGGCCGGCGTCGACATCCTCAGGCCGCAGCACGCCGCGTCCGGAGATCTTCTTCAGGACAGCGGCCAGTCGCTCGTTGAGACTTTCGAACATCTAGCGCACCCCTTCCAGCCGCCCGATTCGCCGCCGCAGATCGTCAAGCTCGCGCTCGAGCGCCTCGACGGCCCGGTGCCGGCGTGCAGCCTCGGACAGTAGGCCGAGCCGGCGCTCGTACTCCTGCAGCGCCTGGGTCGAGCGACGCACGATGTCGTGCACGGCGGCACGGGAAGTGCCTTGATGCTCCGCGATCTCCGCCAGCGACCAGTCGCTGCGCAGGTACAGGTCCACGACCTCGCGCTGGTGATCGGTCAGCAGCGCGCCATACCGCTCATAGAGGGCCAGGGCGCGACCGCGCGCCTGTAGGGGTGTGTCAAGGGCCATGCCTTGACAGCTTACCAAGATAGAATCCGAGGTGCCTTGGACGAGCTGTGGATCGAAGCGTTTCGCTACAACAGGTGGGCGAACCTCCATCTGCTTGACGTTTGCGCGAAGCTGACCGACGAGCAGCTCCAGCTGACTGCTCCCGGCACGTACGGAACCGTAGCCGCGACGCTGCTGCATCTGCTCTCCGCCGAGCAGCGTTATCTACGCCGGCTGGCGGGCACCAAACCTG
>CATPBO010000020.1 GCA_955652835.1 Candidatus Dormiibacterota bacterium | reverse complement strand
CGTGTCACAACGACGATCGCAAAAGCTGTAAGGCCGAAGGCGACCACAGGTACCACCTCGTTAAATCTGGCCGCAGGAAACAGGTCGCTCGTCAGTCCCTGCGAAAAGTTGATGGCCGTATGCAGCAGTATCGCGAGTAGGAGGCTGCCCCTTGTGTGATTGAAGACCCACGTGATGATCACGGAGAAGCTGATCGCTGCGAGGGCGAACACACCAAGACCCGAAGGAGTGAATCCGCCATTCTCGGAAGCAAAGCTAGGCAGCAGGTACTGGGGTGCGTGCCAGGCTGCCCAGAGGACGCCGAGGATGACCGATCCAGCCAGAGGGCCCCATCGCTCCTGAAGGCGCGGCAGCGCGAACCCGCGCCAGCCCGGCTCTTCGAGAAGCGGTCCGTCCAGCACCAAGACCACAAGGAAGAGCACGGGATAGAGGAGTGACATGGTGGCGGTCGGCGCTTTGAAGGAGCCCAACCCTCCCGGCACGAAGGCGATGCCTAGGAAGTAAATGGCCGGGACGCCGACCAAGGCGAAGAGGTACCAAACTGTCCCGACTCGCCAGAGCACGAAACGCTGGAGCAGCTGCTTGACACCGGCCTTGCCTGACATCACAGCGGTCAGCACAAATGCGGCCAGGATTGGTCCAAACAGCTGCGGCGTCTGGGTCACGATGGTGTCCGGCAAAGGCCACAAAACCAAGAACACCAGCACATAGGTCCACGAGATGGCGTAGGCCATGACGAAGTAGGAGACAAGCGGGTGATGCCGGATTGTTGTCCCCATCGGTCGTTCTCAGGCGGGCGCTGCTTGACTCGTCGGTAACTGGCTCTCGCCGATGGGCTGGTCACCCCGATATCCCAGCCGCCCTCGCGTGACCGCGATCAACACGATTGCGACGACCGCAATCCCGACGTACAGTAGCCGGCCATCGACGGCTGGGTAGAAGGCGGCCAGCACCGCGCCGGACGCGGTGGTGTCGATGGACGCGTGGAGCAACCCCACCACGGGCAAGCTACCTCCGGTCGAATTGAACACCCACGTGATCAGGATGCGGACGGGGACCGAAAACAGGATCAGCAAGTAGAAGGCGTACTCGATTACATGCGAACCTTGAGGGCGCGCGTTGTCGATCAGTCCGCCGGTGACCAGGAAGAGCGGGAAGTGAACGAATCCAAAGAAGGGAGCTACGACCACGCTGGCCCACACTGGGCCCAATCGTTTTTGAAGGCGTGCCGTCATGAAGGCCATCCAGCCGCCTTCCTCCCAGACCGAGATGAGGATCGCAATGAGGACGACGTTGAGCAGATATGTGGCTGGGATCTGCGCGGCGTTGTGGCCGAACGGGCTGAGCACGCTGCCGCCGTGCAGGGCGAGGCCGGCTAGTAACAGGACAAGGGGAGACCCAAAGATCGCGAGCAGATACCACTGCGGAGCAGCCCGGAAGTGGTAATAGTGGCGGCGAAGAGTACGAGTGCCCGCCTTGCCATCGGCGATTCGCGTTACCAAGAAGGCGACGCTGGTCAGGCCGAAGATCGTGACCAAGAGGATGCCCACCTGGGCCGGGATGTCGACCGGTATGACGCCGAACCCGGACTTGCCGAGCAGATCGGGAAGAAAGAGAACCCAGCTGACCGGGTAGAGGATGATCAGAAAGGCGGCGATCGGATGATTGGCGATGCGTCGCTTGATTCGCGAAGTGAGCCCTGTCTCGTCCATGTAGTCCTCCTTGGCTTTCGGTCAAGCCACGGTGCGTGACCATGGCTTTTGCCGCCGC
The DNA here is from genome assembly GCA_955652835.1 of Candidatus Dormiibacterota bacterium. GTDB lineage: Bacteria > Chloroflexota > Dormibacteria > Dormibacterales > Dormibacteraceae > Palsa-870. Next base: position 1,689 of record CATPBO010000020.1, on the reverse strand, counting down.
GACTCCAGAAATTAATGCGGCGAGCATCCAGCGTTTCCTCTCACGGCGGAAGTGCCCAAGGTCAGGACTTGACCGTGACATCGATCACGGTTGTTACCTGCCCGCAGTCACTTGGCTTACCGGCTCGGGGGCAGTAACCTCGGAAGACCACATGAGCTGGTTTGACAGGTCGGGAAAGTACCTGGCACTGGCGTGTCTTTTCGTGATGTGGCCAGTGCTGAGCACTCCTCTAAAAGGGACGGTGCAGGGACTGAGGGCGAGCGCCATAGTTGCCGCCCTGCTCGCCTATTGCGTGATCTATGGCTGGTACTGCCTGCTGGGGCATCGGATTCGAGATACAAGGATCCCGCTTGCGATCGTTGCCCTGCTTACGCTGTTGGCCCTGGCTCTCGACCACCTCTCCGGCGAGGCTGCAAACAACTACTTCCTGATTCCTTTGTTGGTTGCGGGATTCAGCCTCCGATTAAGAGCAGCCCTCGTCGCCTTTGCCCTGGTCGGTGTGATCTCAATGCTTGATGTGATCCTGCTGACGAAGCTGCCGACCGCGCAAGTGGTCCTGGCGTCGGTTCTGGTGATACCCGGTGTGGTGGTGTTCGGCGGCAGCGCTGTGGGGCTGCGGTATCTGTTGACTACGCTGGTGGAACTCCGCGCCGCTCGCGCCGAGATTGCCCGGCACGCAGCTGACCAGGAGCGATCGCGAATCGCACGCGATCTTCATGACCTGCTCGGGCACAGCTTGTCGTTGATAACGCTGAAGGGCGAGCTGGCCACGAGACTGCTTCCGGAGGGAGCTCCTGGCGTGGACGAGGTCCGCGACATGTTGGCTCTGAGCCGCGAGGCCTTGCAGGAGGTTCGCGAAGCCGTCTCCGGTTACCGGAAGCCGACCCTCGCCACTGAGCTGATGGTGGCAAGGGTTGCGTTGCAAGCGGCCGGCGTTGATCTTCAGGTCGAGCAGGACATCGGAGCGCTCGACCGTGAGACGGAGGCGGTGCTGGGCTGGGTGATCCGCGAAGCGACGACCAATGTCATTCGCCATTCCGGAGCTAAGCACTGCCGGATCGCCCTGACAAGGGACGATGAGCAGCTGCGGATCGAAGTCACCAACGATGGATGGCGCGTGCCATTGGCACCCGCTGGCAACGGCCTTCGAGGAATTGAAGACCGACTTTTCACGCTCGGCGGAAAACTGGATGTCTCTGCGTTGTCGAACGCGGGCTTCCGATTGGTAGCCACCGTGCCGACTCAGCCGCTCTCAGATGCTGGTGCGATCGAACCGGGGGTAATCGCGTGATCCGGGTTCTCATCGCGGAGGACCAGGCGATGGTGCGCGGAGCCTTGCGCGCGCTACTCGCGATGGAGGATGACATCGAGATTGTGGCCGAGGTGTCCAGAGCCGATGAACTGGTCACGGTGGCAATGGCTAACCGACCCGATGTCGCCCTGGTCGACATCGAGATGCCAGGCGGGGATGGCATCTCCGCAGCAGCCGCCTTACATGAAGCGTTGCCGCGTTGCCGCAGCCTCATCCTGACCACTTTTGGGAAACCCGGCTTCTTGCGACGGGCGCTGGAGACGGGGGCGTACGGATTCCTGCTGAAAGACGCTCCACCTGAGCAACTTGCGCTCGCGATACGCCGCACCGCACGTGGGGAGCGGGTCGTGGATCCAGTGCTCGCGGCGTCGGCTCTG
>CATPBO010000019.1 GCA_955652835.1 Candidatus Dormiibacterota bacterium | reverse complement strand
CGTTAAGGCCGTCCCTCATCTTTGCATCTCTTACACGCTCGCCTTGTTGGCGAAGTCGTTGGTGTACGTCTCGCTGAGGTTGGCCGACTTGCCCGTGAAGCTCGCCACGTAGTTCCAAAGTGGCTTTCCGACGCCACTCTCGATTTGATCGTGCAGACCCTGAGCCAGTCTCAGTCCGGGCTGGCGGCCGCTTCTGTGGCGGATGCGGCAGGCGTGAGCCGCGTTACCGCCCGACGGTATCTGGACCACCTCTGCCAGCTTGGGAAGGTGGAGCTGACCATGCGATACGGCAGGCCGGGACGACCCGAGCACCGCTATCGCCTCATGACCAGCGCGTCAGCTTCCAACAGAGATTAGAGCCCGTTCAGACGTACTGATATCGGCCTCGGGAAGGAATACCAGCTGCCCGGCCCGGCTTCTGGTTGGTATGGCCCAGACACAAGCTCGGTCGATCCATGAGATCGAATTGCCGCGCCTCGACGGCAAGCCGGAAAAGCTGGCCGATTACGCGGGCAAGGTCGTGCTCGTCGTCAACGTCGCCTCCAAGTGCGGATTCACCCCTCAATATGCGGGTCTTCAGGCGCTGAATGACCGCTACGCCGACCGCGGGTTCACGGTGCTGGGCTTTCCGTCCAACCAGTTCTTCAACCAGGAGCCTGGCTCGGCGGAAGACATCCAGGAGTTCTGCTCCATCAACTACGGAGTGACTTTTCCGCTGTTTGCCAAGCTAGACGTCAAGGGCGCTGACCAGCACCCGTTGTACGCCATTCTCAGCGAGGCCTCGGATGACTCGGGCAAAGCCGGCAACGTGAAATGGAACTTCGAGAAGTTCCTTGTCGGACGTGATGGTCGCGTTGTGCGCCGGTTCCGGTCGAAAGTCGTCCCGGAAGACCCCAAGCTCGTCGAAGCGATCGTGTTCCTGCTCTAGCAGCCTCGTCATAAGACGGCCTCGAGCAGGCCGAGTTCGTCAGACGAAGCGTCCATGCGACTCATCCTACAAACGCATGTTCGGATGTCGACGTCATTAACAGCAGCTGATTTCTCAGGCCTTAAGGTGGCGTCGTTGAGCCCCGCATGAAGACGGTCGCCGAATCCTTTTCATGGCCGTTTCGGGGCGACTGGAAATCGAGGTGGCTGCCGGGCATCTTCGCGGTGCTGCTGCTGCCCATCGCTTTCATCCCGCTCCTCGGCTACGCGATTGCCGCCACGCGCGCCGCAGAGCGAGACGCAACAATCGGACCTCCCGAGTGGGCGTTCTCAGGCCGGCTCCTGTCGGATGGTTTCTGGACATCGGTCGCTGTGGTTCTTCTGACCGCTCCATTCGTGCTCCTGCTCAACCCCTTCGCCGCGTTCCTTTTCAATGCGCACATGTGGCACGTGACAGACGTGCCGCTCTCGCAGCTCTACGCACACGTTGTGGCTGCGTTCGTGCTCGCGCTGCCATGGGGCTTCCTCCTGCTGGTCCACATGCCGCACGCGACCGCTCGCTTCGCGCATACCGGGAGGGCGCGCGACCTCTTCGATCTTCCTGCATCGATTCGCGACGTCAGGCGCGACTTCCCAACCTGGAATGTCGCCGCCGCCGCCATCGTCACTGGCTGGGCGGTCGGATTGGCGTGCGTCGGGCTGCTATGCGTCGGCCTCGTGCCTGGCGTGTTCTACGCCATTCTTGTAAGCGCACATGCCAGCGCCGCGCTCGACGACAAGGGTGCGAACTCACCCGCTAGGTGACGCCGCGCTACTCGCGGAGCTTGGAACGCGGCTTGATACCGCCCTCAACACGCGTGCCATCGCCCTCGCCGCTGCGCTCAAAAAACGGCGTGACGTGCGGCAAGCCATCGCCGGCTACGCGAGCGTGACGGTCCATTTCGATCCTGACCAGACGACGCACGATGCGCTTGCCGCCGCGATCAAGAGGCTCGCCTCGAAACGTCCTCCGATGTCCGAACCGGGCCGGCTGCACCGGATACCCGTCGTTTACGACGGACCGGACATGGAGGCGGTGGCGGCGACGCTCGGTCTCCCGCCGGCGAAGATCGCCGAGATCCACGCGCGGCCCATCTACCGCGTCTTTCTCATCGGGTTTGTCCCTGGCTGGGCGTATCTCGGGCCGCTGCCTGAAGAGCTCGAGCTACCCCGGCGTCACGTGCCGCGGACAAAGGTCCCCGCCGGCTCGGTCGCCATCGCCGGCCGCCAGAGCGGAATCTATCCCTTGTCGACTTCCGGCGGCTGGCATCTCATCGGGCGCACCTCGGTCAAGCTCTTCCTCCCCGATTCAGATCCGCCGTGCCTCTTCCGGGCGGGCGACCGGGTCAAGTTCTTTGCCGCGCGCGAGTGAAGCAGGTCATGCGCGTCATGAAGCCGGGCCTGTTCACGACGGTGCAGGATCTTGGACGCCCCAACGCGATCTCAGCCGGCGTGCCTCCCGGCGGTGCGATGGATCGATTCGCGCACAGGGCGGCCAACCTGATGGCGGGCAACGATGAGGGTGCGGCAACTCTTGAATGCACGCTGAGTGGGCCTGGACTGATCGCCTTGGAACCATGCCTGGTTGCCATCACCGGCGCGGATTTCGACCCTCATGTCAACGACGAGCCGGTCCAGATGTGGACGAGCATTTTCCTGAGCGAAGGGGACGAGCTCAGCTTCGCCGGCCGCCGCTCGGGAGCTCGCGCCTACATCGCGGTGGCCGGCGGGATTGAGGGGGATCGGTGGCTTGGCTCCCTTTCGACCTACATGCTGGCCGCACGCGGCGGCATGCACGGACGCTTGCTTAAGGCTGGAGACGAGATCGGCATCGCGGGTCAGCCATCGGCCCCTGCGATCTCAGGCCGCCAGCTGGCGCACGCCCTCCGGCCTCGCTACTCCGACCACACCTTGCATGCGATCGCGGGACCACACATCAAGCGGCTGGGCGCCGAGGGGCGCAAGACATTGTTCGGGTCGCCGTTCAGCGTCAGCCGAGACGCCGACCGTATGGGTTACCGGCTGGAAGGTCCGGTGCTCGATGCGTCGGGCGACGAGCTTCTGTCGTTCGGCCTCACCGCGGGTGCGATCCAGGTGCCGCGGAGCGGCCAGCCGATTCTGCTCATGGCCGATCACCAGACCGCCGGAGGCTATCCGGTCGTCGCCACCGTCGCCAGCGCCGCGATGCCGGTTGCCGCCCAGCTCCTGCCGGGGGACGAGGTGACCTTCGCGGAGGTCAGCATTGAAGCCGCGCTCCGGATGCGCGCGGCTCAGCGAGCAGCGCTCGAGTTACTGAGGAGCTGATTGATCCAGTCGATGTGCTCGGTGTAGTGCTCATAGGTGTTGCCGGCTACCCAGCCGATCACCGGCCGCATTTCGTCCGGGTCGCTCGGCTGGTAGTGGCTGTATGGCTTCTGGAGGTCAGCGTCGCTCAGCTTTCCGAGCCCGGCCATCAGCTGCGCATGTGAATCTCGGAAGTACCCAAGCGCTTCCTCAACCGTGTCGCTCTCGTGCAGCTTCCTGATCGCCTCGTTGATCGGATCGATTTCCTCCAGCGGCTCTGACAGACCCATCCCCTCCGGCCGGTCGCGGCCGTCGATTAGCGCCAGCAGCGAATGCTCCCAGGCCGCGACGTGCGCGATGTGGTCTTTGACAGACCATCCGTCCGCCCCGACCTGGGTTAGGCCGTCAGCATCCCGAACCTCGTTGACAAGCTCAGCGAGCTGGTTCCATGAGGCTTCGATCCGCTGCATCTGTGCGTTGGACGGACTCATGAGCCGGCCTCCGATCCGCCGGCCGCCTTGCGCGCTTCTTCGATCACGAGGTCGTAGTCCGGCTGGGGCTTCTCGCGCGAAGTGATCCATGTCCAGCGGATCGTTCCTTCGCCGTCGACAACGAAAACCGTTCGACGCGCAATGCCCGAGTACCCTTCGACGTCATCGCGACGCACGCCGTAGTCGGCGACCATCTTCCGCTCGAAGTCTGCGATCAGCTCATAGGGCAGGCCGCCAAGCTCCTTGGCGAATGCCTGGTGCGAGTACACGGAATCCACGCTGATGCCGTACATGCCGAGGCCATCCGCGGCCGCCGCCTCGTGCCTTGACCGAAACTCGGTCAACTCCATCCTTCAACCACCAGTGAAATCGAGAACGTAGAAGAGAAAGATGAGCGCCTTGTGCTTCTGGAGCGCGTCCGCGAGCGTGAGCTCGGTACCTCCTGTGGTCGGGAGCTTGAATTCAGGGGCCTTGTCCCCAACCTGCAGCACTAGAAAAGTCTAGTTAGCTCCGGTTTCCAACACGTACCAGCCAGATCGCGTCGCGCCGGTCACCTCATAACCCGCGGCGATCGCGTCGGTGAGGGTTTTGCGCAGCGCCATGCGCCACGAACGTGCGAGGGCAGGATCGGACCGCCTTACGGCGACGATGTCTTCCGGCACCTGACATAGAAGGACGCGCGCGGATGACGAGGCCTGCACGGGTTCACCAGCCTGGCCCACCGAGAGGATCGCGGCCGCGCCGGCGCCCATCAGCTCGTCGAAGTTTGGCTCTGGGCTGCGACCGTTGGCGGCTGCTTCCGCGGACGGGGAATCCAGGCGCCAGCTGATTAGCATCCGGTCCGACTCCTCTCCGGCGTTGATCCCGTCGCTCATCTCGCCATAGAAGTTCACGAGGTACTTCCGCGCCTGCGCACCCAGCTTCGTGAGGTTGAAGTAAGCGTTGCGGCGCACAAGGGGATCCGTTGTCCACTCGATCACCATGGCGCCTCGCGCGATGCACCAGCTGCGCTGATGCTGCTTGAGCTCAAACCCCAAGCCATGCGCTTCGCTTCCGGTCACCACTCCAAGGATGTGCGAGTGCATGTGCAGCTCATGGGGAGGCACGCCGCCGAACCAACCGACCAGGCCGCCGACGAGCCTCTGGCCGGCGTGCGCGCCGGCAACGTAGTTACCTGAATGCGCGAGCGCCTTGAGGATGTCGGAGTTGATCGGCGGCTCTCCTGGGCGTCCCCAGACGGCAGCAAAAAGCTCTGCGAGCTCACGCAGGTCTTCCAGAGCCGACAGCTCCATGATGGAGAACGTCTTCGCCGACTTATTCACGAGCTGCTTGTACCCAGCGGGGCGGTCGCAATCCCGGCTTCGTCCAGCGCCCGCCGCACGGCAGCCGCGACCCGGCCGGCACCGGGACTGTCGCCGTGAATGCAGACTGTGTCGTAGCGACCGCTCTTCGCCATCTCAATCGCCTGCAGGACGGCGTCCTCGGGCTCGAGGACGGCGCCCGGTTCGTGGCGCGGCGCGAGGCTGCCGTCGGCGAGCATGCGGCGATCGGCGAACCCTTCGCGGTAACCCGGTATGGCGGCGCGCTCCGCCGCTTCGATGATCTCAAGACCCGGCTGGCCGATCAAGCCGACTCGGTGTTGCTTCGCCACTCGTGCCAGGGCATCCGCGGCCGCCTGGTCGTGCTGGCAGCGGCGGTACAGGGCGCCGTGAGGCTTGACGTACGCGATGGGGCCGAGCGCAACCAGGCCCGCGACCTGAAACGCGACAAGCGCTTCGATCTCATCCACGGAGATCGGCACCTCGACGCGTCCGAAGTTCGAGCGATCGTCATAGCCGGGATGCGCGCCCACTTCGACTCCCAGCTCGCGGCAGCGCGACAACGTGGCGATGGTGATCGAGACCGATCCTGCGTGAACGCCGCAGCCGACGCTCGCGCTGTCGACGTGCGCGAGGATCGCCTCGTCCTCGCCCGCGCCTTCCCCCAAGTCCGCGTTTAGGTTCAATCGTGAGGTTCGTGGGCTGTGTCGCCGTGCAGCAGCCGGATCGCGTGGCCGAGCACCGGTATCACCGCATCCAGGGACTCAGCCGCGCCCTTGGCACTGCCAGGCACATTGATGATCAGCGTATGGCCGCGAACCCCGACGATGCCTCTAGACAGAGCGGCCATCGGAGTGGTCGCGGCACCCGCCCGTCTCATCGCCTCTGCGATGCCAGGCACCTCGAAGTCGAT
>CATPBO010000018.1 GCA_955652835.1 Candidatus Dormiibacterota bacterium | reverse complement strand
GGGGGAGGCGCTGATTGAATCGAAGGTTGCGGTGTGGGAGGCGCGGGCAGCTTCGACTCATCGGCCGAGCCAATGCGGATCTGAGGTGCCCAGGCCGGAATCGCTACAGGCGCGGGCCAGTCGATCTTGGGGCCCGCCTCCTTCTCAGGTGTCGCCTTCGGCGCCGGGGGCGGCTTCGTCCACGCCTTACCGAGCGTTCGGGCCCGCTCTGCCAGCGACGACGGCGAGGGTTGCTGGCCGGTCACTGAGGGCGGTGTCGAAGCCGCCGGCCCGGTCGCGTGTGGCGGCTCGGACGCTGCGGGCGCGATGGGCGGAACGACAGGCGGTGGAGGTGACGAAGCCGCCGGCACAGTCGGTGCAATCGGCGCGGGCGCGACGGGTGAAGCGGTGAACGGCGGGGGTGACGAAGCCGGCGGCACAGTCGGTGCAATCGGCTCAGGCTCTACCGACGGCGTGGTCGCAGGCTTCGCTTCGGGCGGAGCCGACGCGCTCGGTGGCGCTGGCGACGGTGCAGAAGCTGCTGAGGGCGGCTTCGACTCGGCATCTCGTGCCGGAGTTGCCAGGGTTGGCTTCGGCTGAGCTGCCGGGACGGCATCGAACGAGTCGGGCCAGCTGTCGACGCGCTCTGCAGCCGGGATCGTCGAGGGCTTGGGCAGCCCTTCACTGATGGTCGATGACGGCGGCCAGGCGGGCATCGAGTGCTCGGTCGGCGGATCCGGGGGCCAGATGTCGGTTTCTTCGGGAACAGTCCCTTGTGCGGGAGCAACGTCCTCCTGCTGCGCTCCTTCTGCTGGAGGTGCGCTTTGCGCACCCGCGGCGGGCGGCCACGTTCGCTTCGCAAACGGGTTCGTTGCTACGGGTGCGGATACGTTCTCCTCGAGCCCTTCGCCCGGCGGGGCAGGCACAGTGTCGGCCCAGGCCGGGGTCGGCTTCTGCATCGGCACGGCCTGCTTCGGATCGGTCTCGGCTGCGGCCTCGGCCGGCGTCTCAGTACTGCCCCAGTCGGGTGCCGTCTCCTTCTGCATGGGCAGCGCCAGCAGAGGGTCGGCCTCCGATGCCGAGTCGGTCACAGATTGCATTCCGTCGTCGTCCACGGGTGGTGTTACAGGTACGGTTCGGGCCCACACCGGAGTCGTCTCATGGGTCGGCACTGCCGGCGCAGGCGCTTCCGGCGGCGTGGATTCCTTCGGACTCCCGGGCTCTGAATCTGATTCCAAATCGATCGTCAGTCTATCTCTGGGATGCGGGGGTTGTATTCGATGTTCAGGCGAATAAGTTGGTCATGGCGTCTTCGGGAAGCGGGTCGGGCTGCTGCTCCGCCCAGTCGGCGGCGTCCGACGCCTCCTTGTCGCATTCCGCCTGAACTTGCGCTGCATCGTCCGCCGAGATCCAGCCGCGATCGATGAGCCAGGCCACAAAGCGAACGATGGGATCGTGTTCGGCCGCGTCGGCGATCTCCTCTTTCGTCCTGTACTTCAGGTGGTTGTCTTCGGACGTGTGCGAGTTGATGCGCCAGATCTTGGCGTCGATCAGCGTTGGACCCTCGCCGCGACGCGCCCGGTCCACGGCCTCCCGGCAAACGGCGTAGCTAGCGGGGACGTCGGTTCCGTCTACGGTCACGCCGGGAATGCCGTAGCCCGCCGCGCGGTCGGCGACATCGGGATTCGCCATCTGGAGCCGGATCGGTACCGAGATCGCGTAGCTGTTGTTCTCGCAAACGAACACGACCGGAAGGCGGTGCACCGCCGCGAAGTTAACCCCCTCATGGAAGTCGCCCTGGCTGGTCGCCCCGTCACCGAACGTGCACAGGGTGACCGAGCCTTCGCCCCTGAGCTTGGCCGCATAGGCGATTCCTGAGGCTTTCGGGATCCAGCTCGCGACGACCTGGGAGACGGGTGCGATCTTCAGCGCTCGGTAGCTGTAGCAGCCACCAGGGATGTTGCGTCCAGCCGAAAGGGGATCGGCCGCCTTGGCAAACACGGCAAGCATCCATTCCTTCATGGTCAGCCCGCGCACGATGGAGTTGGCGAGACCGCGATAGTGAGGGACGAGCCAGTCATCCGGTCCGAGAGCAGCCGTGGAGGCGACCTGGATGCCCTCGTGCCCGCGGCTCGAGCCGACAAACGGCGCCCGGCCCTGCTTGACCAGGATGTGCATGCGATCGTCGAGCGCTTTGGCCATGCACATAAAGCGGTGCAGCTGGAGATATTGCTCGCGGGTCGCCGTGTCGGTGCGGGTCGTAGTCGCCATCAGTTTTTGATCAGCGCGCGGGCGATGTCCGCCACCTCGTCGGCGGTCAGGCCCAGGCGATTCAGGTGATCGTAATACCGGCGGTGGAAGTCGGAGAAGTCACTGCGCTCGGCTCGCTCCTCGCGGATCCGCTTGACTTCCTTCAGCACCGCGGCCACAAGCTCCGGCTCGGGCTTGATCCCGGCATCGCGCAGAGCGTGCTCGATCACCAACGCGCCGGAATGCTTGCCGTACACGTACGAGATCTCTGCGCCGAGGTCGGCCGGCGGAATGAACTGGTAGATGGCGGGATGGATCAGCATGCCCGCGGTGTGGATCCCCGACTCGTGACTGAAAACATTGAGGCCGATGCCCGGCTCGGTGGGCTGCACGGGAATTCCGCTGATCTTCTCGAGGTGACGAGCGAGCGCGCGCAGCTTCTCGTACTTGAACCGCGGGATCTCGATACCGAACAGGTATCGCAGCTGAAGCAGCACCTGGTGCATTGGAGCATTGCCCGTTCGCTCGCCGATCCCGTTAACGCTGGTGGTGAACACCTCGGCTCCGGAGCCGAGCGCCATCACGGTGTTCCACGCGCCAAGTCCGAGGTCGTTGTGGAAGTGGACGACTAGCGGCGCGTCCGGCGCCGCGGCTTTGATCGCAGGGATGTACTCGCGCACGGCGAAGGGTGAATAGCACCCGACGGTGTCCGGAGTAGAAGGCCTCGTCCCCCCCGCCTTGAGCCCTTCGCGATGGATCTCGGCGATGTAGTCGACGTCGGCTCGGCTGCCGTCCTCGCCGCCGAACTCGATGGACTCCGCGCCCTGCTCTCGGGCGTAGCGGATCGCCTCACACATCATCCGAAGGTTTGCGTCGCGGTAGTGCGACACGGGAAGCTCGAGCCACTCTGACTCCGGAATCCCTTCGCGGTGCAGCAGCGTCTTGCCCAGCTTGTACTTGACATGCAGGTCGGACGCCGACGTGAAGATGAAGTAGGTCACCTCGTCGCGCTTGTATCCGAGCGCATCGATGACGCGCATCGTCGCGTCGATGTCGCTGGTGGTCGAGCGCATCATGCACACGACCTCGAGGTCGGCTCGCAGCTCGCCTCGCTTGCGGCCTTCGAGGATGAGCTTGAGCGTCTCGCGCTCTCCCTCCGAGACGGAGGGAAATCCCACATCCATGATGTGGACACCGATGTCAGACAGCAGTCGCGCGAGCGCGTACTTGTCCTTCGGCGTGATGGCGACGCCGGGCATCTGCTCGCCGTCGCGAAGCGTGTCGTCGTAGACGCGGATCTTGTCGGATGGCGGGAACTTCAGGTCGTGGGCGAAACGGGTGGGGTCGCGCGCGAGCTCTTCTAGTGGTTCCTGCAGCTCGACGGGTTTGATTTCATCCACGAGCGGTCGCTACGCGCCGACGCTCTTCCAGCCGCATGCGCACCCACGGCACGAGGCCGCCCATGTGCAGCAGCTCGTTCATGAAGGTGGGAAACGCCTCGCAGCGGTACTCATCGCCCTTCGTGAAGTTGCGCACGATCCCTTCTTCGAGGTCGACCTCGAGCTCGTCTCCTTCCTGCACCCCCTCCGCGGCCTGCGGCGACTGGAGGATGGGGTAGCCCATGTTGATGGCGTTGCGAAAGAAGATTCGCGCGTACGAGTCCGCGATCACCAGTGAGATGCCCGCGCCGCGTATCGCCACCGGCGCGATCTCGCGCGACGACCCGCAGCCGAAGTTCGAGCCGGCGACGAGTATGTCTCCTTGCGTCACGCCCGGAGCCCATCCGTCACGCCCGGGCACGCCCTCCATCGCGTGCTTGCCGAGCTCCTTCTCGTCGAGGGAGTAGATCGCGTACTTCGCAGGGATGATCTGATCGGTGTCGATGTTCGCGCCGAACTTCCAGGCCTTACCGCGAAGCACTGTGGGGAAGCTCATGCGATCCCCGCCGGCATCTTCTTCAGAACCTCACGAGGGTGCGTGATCACTCCCGTCACCGCACTGGCCGCCGCTACCGCAGGGTTGGACAGGTAGACCAGCGCCTTCGGATGGCCCATCCGGCCGGGGAAGTTGCGATTGGTTGTGCTCAGGCACACCTCTCCCTCACCGAGCACTCCCATGTGGCCGCCGAGGCAAGCACCGCACGTCGCGGTCGTCCACGCCGCTCCACTGGCGAGGAAGATGCCTATGAGTCCCTCTTTCTCCGCCTGTATCGCGACCTGGTGCGATGACGGCGTAATGATGAGTCGGACGCCTGGCGCTACCTTGTGTCCGTCGAGCACCGCGGCCGCCCGGCGCAGGTCGGTGATGCGCGAGTTGGTGCACGAACCGATGAACACCTGGTCGAGCCTCGTGCCGGCAACATCAGACAGCGGCGAGTAGTTGTCGGGCGACATTGGCTTGGCGACGCCAAGCTCGACCTTTTCGGCGTCGAACTCGAACACCTTCTCGTATTCCGCGTCGGGGTCGGAGGTGACCGGAGTGTAGGGCCGCTTCGCACGTCCGTCGAGATACTGCTTGGTAACGTCGTCGAACTCCATGATCCCGTTCTTCGCGCCCGCCTCGATCGCCATGTTGGTCATCGTCAGGCGGGCTTCCATGTCGATGTGTCGCAGCGCCTCGCCGGTGTGCTCCATCGCCTTCGAGCGCGCGCCGTCGACGCCGATCTGACCGATCACATAGAGAATGAGGTCCTTCGCCTCGACCCATTCCTTGAGGCGGTTGTGGTAGACGAACTTGAGCGTCTCCGGCACGCGGAACCACAGCTCACCCAGCGCGAAGACGCACGCCAGGTCGGTGGATCCGATGCCGGTCGCGAAGTTGTTGAGCGCTCCGTACGTGCAGCTGTGCGAGTCGGCGCCAACGACCAGCTCGCCGGGGAGAACCAGCCCTTGCTCGGGCAGCACCGTGTGGCAGATGCCGCCCTGCCCGACCTCGAAGTACCACTTGATGCCCATATCTCGCGAGAACTCGCGCGTGAGCCGGCCGAGCGTGGCGCTGGCTGCGTCCTTGGCGGGTTGAAAGTGGTCCTGGGTGACAGCGACCCGCTCGGGATCCCAGATCTTCTCCGCCCCCATCTGCTCGCGCATGATCTTGCCGGCGGGCGGGATGGTGAGGTCGTGACCCATCGCGAAGTCGACCTTGGCCAGCACGAGGTCGCCTGGGCGCACGCTCTCGCGCCCCGCTCCCCGGGCCAGGATCTTTTCCGTCATCGTCATGCCCATCAGCTAATCCCTCAGCCGTCTTGCGACGGCGTCGCCACACTCGGCAGTCGACAGCGTCCCGCCGAGATCGCGCGTGCAGTCTCCCGCGCGGATGGCCGATTCGACCGCACCCTCGATCGCTTGTGCCATGTCCGTGTGACCCAGATGTCTCACCATCATAGATGCGCTCAGGATCGCTCCGATCGGGTTCACGATCCCGCGTCCGGCGATGTCCGGGGCGGTGCCGTGCACGGGCTCGAACAGGCCGCGGCCGGTACGTGGATTGATGTTGGCGGACGGAGCGATGCCCATGCCGCCGATTAGCTCCGCGGTCAGGTCGGAGAGGATGTCGCCAAACAGGTTGCCCGTGACGATGACGTCGAACTGGGTTGGGTCCTTCACCAGCTGCATCGCCGCAGCGTCGACGAGGAGGTGTCGGGCCTTGACGTTCGGATGTTCGGCGACTGCAGCCTTCCAACGCGCCTGCCAGAGCCCGCCGGCGTAGGTCATCGCGTTGGACTTGTCCACCATCACGACTTCTTTGCGGGCGACCTCGAAGGCGTACTCGATGATGCGGGTGACGCCGATGAACGTGTTGAGGTCCTCCTGGATCGCGACCTCCTGATCGGTGCCTTTCTTGAAGCGGCCTCCCATTCCTACGTACAGGCCTTCTGTGTTTTCGCGCACCACGAGCAGGTCCACCGCCCGCTTGTCCTCTCGGCGCAGCGGTGACAGGCGGTCGTCGTAGAGCTTCGCCGGACGCAGATTGACGTAGAGGTCGAGCTCGAAGCGCATCCTGAGCAGCACGCCCGCGAGATAGTCGGACTCCGACACGCGCGGATCGCCGACGGCGCCGAAGAGGATCGAGTCGGCCTTCACGAGCTGCGACCACACTTCGTCGGGGATGGCGACCCCGGTGCGCATGTACGCGTCCGCGTTGACGTCGAACTCCTCGAACTCGAAGTCGGCGCCCGCGGCGCGCAGGACCTTGATCGCTTCGGGAACGACCTCTTTGCCCGCGCCGTCACATGGCAGAACCGCGATGTGCTTAGACATTATTTAGACACTATGCGGGCGTCGTTTCGCGAGCGGACTCGCGCAGCCTGTAGCGCTGAATCTTGCCCGTCACGGTTTTCGGCAGCTCCGGCACGAACTCGATCAGGTGCGGGTACTGGAAACGCTGCAGTCGCATCTTGCAATGTTCCTGGAGCTCGGCGACGAGCGCATCGCCAGTGGCCACGTCGCCTTTCGTGATCACGAACGCCTTGATCTTGGTGAAGCCGTCGATCGAGGTGCCGACCACCGCGCTTTCGGCCACCGCGGCGTGCTCCATCAGCACGGACTCGATCTCGATCGGTGAAACCCACAGGCCGCTCACCTTGATCATGTCGTCAGACCGGCCTTCGTACCAGTAGAACCCGTCCTCGTCCACTCGGTAGCGGTCTCCGCTGAAGAACCACTCACCGAGCACCGAGCGCTTGGTCTTTTCGTGCTGGGCCCAGTAGAGCGCCAGCGCGCTGTCTCCTTTGACGTAGAGATCGCCGGCGACGCCCGGCGACACCGGATGGCCTTCTTCGTCGAGGATCTTCAGCTCGTAACCGGGTACGGGCTTGCCGCTCGAGCCCGGGCGCACCTCGTCGAGCCGGTTTGAGCAGTAGATGTGAAGCATCTCGGTCGAGCCCACGCCGTCCAGGATGGTGAGGCCGAAAGCGTCCTTCCAGCGCCGCCAAACCTCGGCCGGGAGCGCTTCGGCGGCGGCGACGCAGTGGCGGATCGAGGAGAGATCGCGGCCTTTGGCGCCTTCGAAGTTGAGGATCGCGTTGTAGAGAGTTGGCGCAGAGAAGAACAGCGTCGGACGCCTCTTCTCGATCGTCTCCAGCACGGTCGCCGGTGTGCTGCGCCCTGCATGCAGCACGGTCGAGGCGCCCACCCAGTACGGGAAGCTGAGGTTGTTGCCGAACCCGTACGCGTGGAAGAGGCCGGTGGTAGAGAAGGTGACGTCGCGCTCGGTGATGCCGAGAACCTGCTCCCCGTACGTGACGCACGTGTAAGGGATGTCGTGCTGGAGGTGCACGACGGCTTTCGGCTTGCCGGTCGAGCCTGAGCTGTACAGCCAGAACGCCATATCGTCTTTGCGTGTGGGCGCTGCCGAAATCTCGGGGCCCGGCGCAATCTGGTCCGCGCGCAGCAAGCGAGGGCTGCCCGCGGACCGAGCCACCGCCGAAGCCAGCTTCTCCTCGGTGTTTGCGTCCACGACGATGACGCGCGCGAGTGAGTCGTCGATGTAGTGGTCGTAGTCCTCGCTGCGCTGTAGCAGGGGGTTGACGGGCACGGGGACGGCGC
>CATPBO010000017.1 GCA_955652835.1 Candidatus Dormiibacterota bacterium | reverse complement strand
GCGGCCTCGGTCGCATTCGCCACCATCTGGTCGGTGTCGCGTCCCGGGCTGACCAGCAACGGGATGACGCCCGAATACAGGGCGGTCTTGCGAAGGACCTCCGGGTGCGGGCTGGCGGCGACCACCGGCACGCGCGGCCTCGCTTTGCTGCACCGCAGCGCGGTCGTCCCCGACTCCGTGAACGCGATGATCAACCTGGCACCAAGCTCGTTGGCCGTGGTCGCGGCGGCGTGGGCGATCGCGCTGCCGATCTGGCCTGGCTCGCGCCACGGCTGCCGAGCACGCTCAAACCCCGGATGCTGTTGCGCGGACAGGCAGATCCGGGCCATCGCGCGCACGGCTTCGACCGGGTGTGCACCGACGGAGGTCTCCTGCGAAAGCATCACCGCGTCGGTGCCGTCCCAGATCGCGTTGGCAACGTCTGAAGCCTCGGCCCGGGTCGGGCGGTTGGAGGTGACCATCGACTCGAGCATCTCGGTTGCCGTGATGACCGGAACGCCCGCGCGGTTCGCGCGGTCGATCACCTCCTTCTGGACTGCAGGCAGGTCGCCGAGCTTAAGCTCGACGCCGAGGTCTCCACGAGCCACCATCACCGCGTCCGCGACCTCCAGGATCTTGCTGAGGTTGCGAATCGCTTCCAGCTTTTCGAGCTTGGCGATCACCGGCGCCCGGCACCCCAGATCGCTGAGATGCTTCTGGCACAAAAGGACGTCTTCCGGTTGGCGAACGAAGGAAAGCGCCAGCCAGTCGACACCAAGCTCAACCGCGAGCTTCAGGTCCTCCAGGTCCTTCTCGGTAAGCGCAGGCATCGGCAGCGGGCGGCCAGGGACGCTGACTCCCTTGCGTTCACCCAGCAGCCCGCCACGCACGACCGAGCACTCGGCTCGTCCACCGTCGACGCTGCGCACCACCAGCTCGATGCGACCGTCGTCCAGGAGCACGCGGTCACCCCGGTGGAGCGCTTCGATGAGCTCGGGATGGCTGACTTCGATTTCGTTGTCGGCGGCCCGAGGCTCGCTGGTCAGGATCACAAGGCGCCCGCGCACGAGGCGCTGGAATGCGGACTCGAGCGGGCCGGTGCGGATCTTGGGCCCCTGCAGGTCGCCCAGCAGCGCGATCGGCCGTTCCGCAGCCTCGGCGGCCTCGCGCACGTCGGCGGCGACCTGACGGTGCGTTGCGTGGTCGCCATGCGAGAAGTTCATCCGCGCCACGTCCATGCCCGCCTGGATCATCGCGCGCAGCACCGCGGGCGACGAGCTCGCCGGCCCGATGGTGCAGACGATGCGCGTGCGGCGTACCTGACTCAATAGTGGACCGCCGTGGCCGGACGGGCCGCAGCTCGGGGCAGGCGACCGGCAGGTCGCCGGTCAGGGCGCCGAGACGAAGGAAGGGGTGGCCCTAGGAGGAGCGCATCTTTGCATGCGTGACGACGACGGGCCGGGCCCCCTGACGCACGTATCGGCGTCCTGAGCCCCGAGATGCGGTCTGGCCGGTCGCGGCGGTTCACGAGTAGCGCTTCACCCTGCGGCCAAGCTCTTCTTCGGCGTCGAGGACGCGACGCTCGAGCTCGAGCGCGCTGATCACGGCGCCACCCATGCCGCGCACGAGATCGCGTTGAAAGCGATCGGAGGTCGCGACGGTGATCATGTCGCCGACCTGGGAGGCGTCGTATGCGATGCGCTCGATGGCGTGATCCGCCGAATGACCTTTGCGCGTGAACAGGACATGCACGCCTTCAATCAGCCCTTCGGAGTTGTTCCTGGCGGCGGAATGATGGGCGTCGAACACCACCGTCACGTCCGCGCCAACCACCATGCCGAAAACGGAGAGGCGCTCGACCAGCCTATCGCGCGCAGCCTCCAGCGACGCCTCGCTGAGCAGCCGCTTGAGCTGTGGCCACGCGTGGATCACGTTGTACCCGTCGACGATGACCCGTTCCATCAGCGGAAGCGGAAGTTGGACTGGCCGTAAATGATCAGGATCTGGTCGATGCCGACGAAGCTGGTGATCTGCAGCACGAACCCGAAAAAAGCGTCCCTGACCGGCGCGATGAAAAACAGCGCCGCGAACACCGCGATGATGCCCAGCTGCCCGTATTGAATCGCCAGGCCCTGCACCGAGTAGGGCAGCCACGGCCGCAGGATGCCGAAACCGTCGAGACCCGGCACGGGCAGCAGGTTCAAGACCAGCGCGATGGCTTCGATGAATCCAAGGAAGGCCAGCGCTCCGAAGAAGCCTGCGTTCGTGTGGGTGATCCAGTCGAGGTGGCCTGGAACCATGAAGGGAATCGCGACGAGGAGACCACAAAGCAGAGTGCCTACCGGGCCCGCGACGGACACCGCTGAGTCCCACGTGCGGCTGCGCAGCATGCCGCGGTTGATGTAAACCGCTCCGCCGGGCAGACCGATGCCGCCAAGCAGCAGGAACAGCACCGGCATCACCAGGCTGAGCATCACATTCGTGTAGCGCAGCGGGTTGAGGTCGAGATAACCGGAAGCCTGGACTCCGCGATCGCCGCCGAGGAACGCGACCAGTGCGTGCGCGAACTCGTGCACGCACACCGATGTGATCCAACCCGCCGTCACGAACACGATCGTCCACGCAGCGACGAATGCCGGAAGGATTCCAAACCACAGCAGCGCCCCCGACGCTGCCGTGACCGCGACCAGCCCGAGGAAGACCGGGCTCACCTTGATCACGCCGCGTAAAGATGGCCAGGGCTTACGGCGCAGGGCCGCGTCGGGCCGCGACCTCCTGTCGGGAGTCGACGTGCGCCCCGGGTCCGACCGTCCAGGTGCCTGCTGCGACTGTGTGCGACCTGGTTGTGACCGGCTCCCCTGCAGCCGGTCCGACTCACCCGGCTGAAAGTCCACCTTGGTTCCAGCCTGAAGGTGGCGGCGCAGGTCGTAAAGCGTCAGGCCGGCCTTCTGGAGCGGCGCCGATGTTTCCTGCGTGTCGCTGTAAAGCATCGCGAGCAGGAGGTGGATCGAGTCGACGTGGTAGTGGCCGAGCACCTGCGCCTCGCGATTCGCATTGACCAGCAGCTGGCGCAGGGGGATGGCCTTCGCGCCAGACCCATCAGTAGCGGGCTGCTGCATGGTGATGGACGCAGGATCGATCTCGAGGGCGCGGATCGACTGGTCGGCCAGGGTGCCTCGTGTCGTCAGGATCACCTGGAGCACGTCGCTCGGAGTCGCGCTTTGTCCGCGCGCCTTCGCCACAGCTGCGGCGCGTTCGAGGATGTCTCGTGCCGCCCGCGTCAGCGGAATGTCCGCGGCGTCGCGTTCGAGCTCGGTGGTGGGGTCAGGCACAGCGGACCAGTTTAGGAAGTGGCAGGGGGTTCGGCCTCGTTCGAAAGGGTCCGCTGCCTGGTCACCTCATACAGCAACGCCGCAGCAGCCGCCGATGCATTGAGGCTCGCGATGTGGCCCCTCACTGGAAGGCGAACACGTGCATCGCATCGCTCCCTGACCAAACGGTGCACGCCCTCCCCCTCGCTGCCGACAATCACGCAGACGCTCTGAGTGAAGTCGAATTCCCACGCCAGCAGCTCGCCTCGCGGGTCAAGGGCTACGCACCAGATGCCGGACCGCTTGACTTCGGCGATGGCCGAGGGCAGGCCAGAGACGTGTGAGATGCGAAGCAGCTCGCTCGCGCCCGAGCTCGCCTTGACCGCAGCCGGCGACAGCGGCGCGCTTCGATGCTCGGGAATGATCGCCCCGTCGCTGCCGGCGACCTCGGCGCTGCGCAGGATCGCCCCCAGGTTCTGCGGGTCCATGATCGAGTCGAGCGCGATCAGCAGGTTTGGATTGGTGGCGAGCAGCTCCTTCAGCGCCCAGTCGCGACGAGGCTGAAGCTCCGCGGCGACGCCCTGATGCACGCCGGCGGCGATGACGTCCAGCCGCTCAGGCGGGACGACCTCGATTCGAGCCAGCCGGCCAAGTTCCTCGAGGCGAGGATCATGTCCGAGGCCGGAGGCCTGGTACACCTTGACGACCCGCCCCGCGCGAGCCGCCTCCAGCACTGCGTTGCGGCCGTGGATGAGCGCCACCGTCGCGATTCGCGCTGAGGCAATTCCGGGTCGCGGACCGCGCGGTGCCGGGCGTTTTACCGGACGCGGCGCCATCGCACTCCGTCCTTCGAGTCCTCGAGCGCGATGCCCTTCTGGCGGAGCTCATCGCGAATCCCGTCCGACCGGCTGAAGTCGCGCTCCTTACGCGCCGCCTCGCGCTCGGCGATCAGGCGCTCGACCTCTTCGGCAAGTCCAGGCTCCTCCACGCGGATGACGTCGAGGTGCGCATCGAAGTCGCCGATCAGCTGCAGCAAGGCCTCGCGTCCGCTCTCACCAACCCGGCCGGCGTCCAGGGCGGCGTTGGCCTCACGCGCAAGCTCGAACACCAGCCCCACGCCTTGAGGCAGGTTGAGGTCGTCGTCTAACGCCTCGCGATAGCCGGCACGCACTTCGCCGATCCGCTTCAAGAGGGCACCGTCCTCCACTGGACCAGGCGTCGATCTGCGAACCCGGTCGGCGAACTCGCGCAGGCGCCGCACCTGCTCGGCCGCCGCGCGCAGAGCCTCATCGCTCAGGCGCAAGCGGGAGCGGTAGTGCGCGCCGGCCATGAGGAAGAAGCGAACCGCCACCGGGTCGTAGCCGGCCTCGCTCAGGTCGCGCAGCGTCGTAAAGCCTCCTGCGCTCTTCGACATCTTCTCGCCCGTGGCGTCCGCCAGATGCTCTGAGTGCAGCCAGAAACGCGCGAACTGCTTGTGGTTCGCGGCCTCCGACTGAGCGATCTCGTTCTCGTGATGCGGGAACATCAGGTCGACGCCGCCGGCGTGGATGTCGAGCGTCTCGCCCAGGTAGCGCTTGCTCATCGCCGAGCACTCGATGTGCCAGCCGGGCCGCCCGCGACCGAACGGCGCGTCCCAGGCGGCGCCAAGCTTCTCGTCGCCTGGTTGCGCCTTCTTCCAGAGGGCGAAGTCGCTGACCGATTCCTTGTCATATTTGTCCGTCGCCACACGAGCGCCTGGCTTGAGGCCGCTGCGGTCGAGGCGCGAGAGGGCGCCATACGATGGAAAGCTCGCGATCCGGAAGTACACGTCGCCGTCGGCGACGTACGCGTACTCGTGCTCGATCAGCTCGCTGATCATCTCGACCATCTCCGGGATGTGCTCGGTCGCTCGCGGATAGTGCTCAGCCTGCTGCGTACGCAGCGCGGCCATGTCCTCGAAGAACGCGGCGACGTAAGGCTTCACGTATTCGCCGATCGTGATCCCGGCGTGCATCGCCTGGTCGAGGATGCGGTCGTCGATGTCGGTGAGGTTCATGACGTGCTCCACGGCGTATCCGCTCACTTTCAGATGGCGCCGCACCAGGTCGTAGAAGAGAAAAGCCCGCAGGTTCCCGACGTGCGCGAAGTTCCACACCGTCGGTCCGCAGGTGTACATGCCGACATGGCCTCGCGTGATCGGCTCGAAGACGTCCTTGGTTCCGGTCAGCGTGTTGTGAAGCCTCAGACTCACGTTTCCTCGATCAGGGCGACGGCCTGCGCCGCGATGCCGGCTTTCTGGCCGAGCGCGCCGAGCCCTTCAGGTGAGGTGGCTTTGACGCTGACGCGGTCGAGCCCGAGCTTTAATGAGGCGGCGATGTTGTCCCGCATCTGATGCAAGTGCGGATGCAGGCGGGGTTCCTCGGCGATAACAGTGGTGTCGATGTTCACGACACGATAGCCCGCCGCGCGCACCGCTTCGGCTGCCGTCGACAGCAGGCCAAGGCTCGAGGCGCCTTTGAATTTCGAGTCGGTCGACGGGAAAAGCTTTCCGATGTCTCCAATGGCCGCGGCACCGAGCAAAGCGTCGATCACCGCGTGCGTGAGCACGTCCGCATCCGAATGGCCGTCGAGCCCCACGGGGTGGCCGATCGGCACGCCGCCGAGGATCAGATCGCGACCGGCCTTGAGCGGGTGGACGTCATACCCGATGCCCACCCTCACGGGGCGGCGGCTTCCTGCTCTTTGATCAGCGCCTCCACGACGCCAAGGTCCTCGGGCGTTGTGAGCTTGATGTTGGCCGGCTCCCCTTCCACGACCGTGACCGCATGACCGGTGGCGGCCACGAGCTGTGCGTCATCGTCGCCGACCAGACCCGCGTCAGCAGCCTCGCGGTGGGCGCGCGCGAGCAGCTCATACGAGAAGGCCTGCGGTGTCTGCGCGAGGACGATCCGCGAGCGGTCAAGGCTCTCGACGAGGCGATTGCCCTCCACGCGCTTGACCGCGTCACGAGGTGAGATGGCCGGGAATGCCGCTCCCGACTCCATCGCCGCACTCAGCACCCTGCGCACGAGGGTGGCAGTCGCAAGCGGCCGCGCGGCGTCGTGCACGAGCACGAAGTCACACTCTCCGAGGGCGGCCAATCCCGCCCGGACAGACTCCTGCCTGCTCTCCCCGCCGGCCTTGACGATCACGCTCTTGCGCGGGTGCAAGGCCTGGACTTCGCGCTCCGCGGTCTCGAGCCGGCTTGGCGGACCCACGACCACGATCCGATCGACCTCGTCCAGAGCGAGGAAGAGCTCCATCACGCGGGCCAGCGTGGTCCGGCCGTTGAGCTGTACGAGCGCCTTGCTGCCTCGGCCCAGCCGCGAGCCTGAGCCCGCGGCCGCGACGATCGCTCCTACCGTCATGCGGTCTCTTCGCGCTTGCGACTGCCCGCCCGCCGCCCGTCAGTAGTGGCCGGCTCGGCGAAGATCATGCGGCCCGCTGAAGTCTGGATCACGGACGTCACGACCGCGGTGATCGTCTGGTTCAGGAGCCGGCGCCCGTTCTGGATCACGACCATGGTGCCGTCGTCGAGGCTCCCGACGCCCTGGCTTGGCTCCTTGCCCTCGCGGGCGACCGTGACCACGATCTCCTCGCCGGGGATCGCGACCGGCCGCATGGCCTGCGCCAGCTCATTGAGGTTGAGAACGGCGACGCCTTCCAGCCGCGCGATGCGGTTGAGGTTGAAGTCGTTGGTCATGATCGCCCAGCTCTTGCGCTTTGCCGTGCGCACCAGGTGCGCATCGATCTCCGTGCCCGGCGTCACCTCATCCTCTTCAACCTGCAGGTTGATGGAGGGGTCCTTCTGCATCTCGGTCAGCACGTCCAGGCCTCGGCGTCCGCGACGGCGGCGCGTGGCGTCCGCCGAATCAGCCACCATCTGAAGCTCACGCAGCACAGAGCTGAGGACCACCAGCGGCATGTCCACGAAACCGGTCTTCGCGATGTCCTGAATGCGGCCGTCGATGATCACGGACGTGTCCAGCAGCACCGAGCTCAGCCGGTGACTATCGGAGTCGCGGGCGCGCGCACCGCCGCCAAGGAACAGCGAGGTCAGCTCAGCGCGGCGCGTGAGCCCGACCGAGGCACCCTGCGCGGCCAGCAAGAGAGCGAGCACAAACGACAGCGCGTATCCATAAGGAAGGTCGCGCACAAAGCTGCCGATGAGAACAGCGATGACAAGGCCGACGACCATGCCGAGAAGGCCGCTCAACAGGTCGGGCAGCGGAGTGCTCGTCAGCCGGAAATTGAACGTTCGCCAGCCGCCCAGCACGTACGGCGTGCCCAGGTAGGCGAAGATCAAGCCTTCCAGCGTGGTCAGCCCGATGATCACGTATCCGGGGTGCGGGTTCCCCACACCGCGGACCATGAAATAACCGAGCAAAAAACCACCGACCACTCCGAGCCCCGCCCCTAGCCACCGGGCGAGAAACTCGGAACGCTTCACGGGTTACCTCCTCAGGAGACCGATACCTCGGTTCCTGTAATGAATGCGCCAGACCTCATAGGTGTAGAAAACGCGGCGGAGGCAGCCTCCGCCAGTGTCCGAACCTCGACGATCTCGAGGCCGGAAGGCCGTCCGGCTTTCGTGCCGGCCGGAATCAAGGCGCGCGTGAGTCCATGCCGAGCGGCCTCCTGGAGGCGACGCTCGAGCTGGCCTACGCGGCGCACCTCACCCGTCAAACCCAGCTCACCGATGACAACAAGGCCGTCTGGCAGTGGCCTGTTGTTCTGGTTGCTGACGATCGACAGGGCAAGACCGAGATCGGCGGCAGGCTCCGTTACACGGATGCCGCCCGCGACGCTGACAAAGATGTCTGAGTTTCCGAATTTGTACGTGAGGCGCTTTTCCAGCACCGCCAGGATCATGTGAAGTCGGTTGATGTCTATCCCGTTCGCGATCCGCCGCACCATGCTGTTCTGATTCGTGTTCACG
The DNA here is from genome assembly GCA_955652835.1 of Candidatus Dormiibacterota bacterium. Lineage (GTDB taxonomy): Bacteria > Chloroflexota > Dormibacteria > Dormibacterales > Dormibacteraceae > Palsa-870. The sequence goes on along the minus strand of CATPBO010000017.1, from coordinate 5,503 downwards.
AGGCTCTGGATCTCGACCAGGATCGGTCGCGTTCCCTCCAGCGCAGCCACGACCGCGGTACCCGGCGACTAGGTGGCGGCCGAGCCAAGAAGGGCAGCCGAAGGGTCTGGCACCTCCTCCAGACCGGCTTCGCCCATCGCGAACACTCCGATCTCCTCGGCCGAGCCGAATCGGTTCTTCATCGCTCGCAGGATACGAAGCTCCTGCCGGCGGTCGCCTTCCAGGTACAGCACGGTGTCAACGATATGCTCCAGGACCCTGGGCCCGGCGATCGCGCCGTCCTTGGTCACGTGTCCGACCAGGAAGATCGGAACCCCGATCTCCTTGGCGAGCCGCATCAGGCGGGCGGCTGACTCGCGAACCTGCGTCACGCTGCCGGCGCTTCCTTCGAAGCCGGCGTCCGTCACGGTCTGGATCGAATCGATGATCGCGAGCAGGGGCGGGTCGGAAGAGATCGACTCGCAGATCGCATCGAGGTCGTTCTCCGCGAGGAGGAAGATGCCCGCCTCCAGGGTCCCCAGGCGTTCCGCCCGCATCCTGACCTGCTGCGCTGACTCCTCCCCGGAGATGTAGAGCACTCGACCCCCGTGATGGGCGACCTGCGCGGCAGCGTGCATGAGCAGGGTCGACTTCCCCACACCCGGTTCGCCGCCGACCAGGACCAGGCTCCCTGGCACGATCCCACCGCCGAGAACTCGATTCAGCTCATCCCAGCCCAGGCGGCGTCGCGGCGCGGCCTCGCTCGATATGTCGCCAAGGGCGACCGGTTTCGAAGCGCCGGCCGTGTTCGCGCGTGGGCCCCTTTTACCGGCGACGGCCTTGCGCACCTGGAACTCCTGCAACGTGTTCCAGGCCTGGCAGTGGGGGCACTGGCCGGCCCAGCGGAGGCTCTCGCCGCCACAGTCAGTACAGATAAAGGTGATCGTCGACTTGGGCATGGGAGGGACTACTCTCCCACCCATCATCGGGATTTACAAGTGGACGCGTAGCCTTTTACAGGCTCAGGCGTTTTATTCAGTGAGAGGATCGGAAATGAAATCCCGCGTCCTCGAGCGTGAAGGCGCCGCCCTGACTACCCCCAGGGCGGCGTCAACTCATCTGGACTACTGGCGCTCCAGGTCGGCGAGGCGGTCCAGCGCGGCGAGAGGTCCGTTTTCCGCGAAGACATCCGGAAGCGCCGTCCTAAGGCTCGACTGCACCTGGCTGGCCAGCTGGGCTCTCAGTTCAAGCGGGAGCTCAGGTCGCCTCCTCGCATATGAGCTGACGAAGCGGCGCAGCTCGGGATCGAGCCGCCGGAGGGTGAGCTCGGCGGCTGAGGCCGCCGCGTATGCGGGCGCAGTCGGGACCGGCATACCCGCGGGTGCGGCGGGTGTCCGTCCTCCTGGCAGCTGCCAGAGCCAGATGTGGTCTGAGTCCTTGACCACGATGGTCCCCGCGGCGAGATCGCCGAGACGTTTGCCTTTGCCGTTGACGAACAACACGACCATCCCGACGCCATACGCGTAGGGCAGGAAATCCACGATCCGCACGATGTTGCGGATCCCGGCCTGCCCGAACGTGAGCGGCTCGCCCCGATCGCCGACCGCCCGCAGGCGAAAAACCTTCTTCCCAACCGTCTGGCCAGACCAGATTGATTCGCTCACCCAGAAGTAACCGAAGATCACCACGAAGCCGCCGATCATCGCGATCAGCAAAGCGGTCGTGGCGTCCACGGAAGAGGCGGCGATGGCGACGGAGAGGACCGCGGCCAGGATGACGCCGATGATGAGAAGGTCGAGGAGCTGCGCGATGGCGCGTGTCCCAAGGCCTGCGACCTGGTAGTCGAACGAGACCCGCTCAGGCGTCGGGACGACGAGTTCGCTGTCCGGCAGGGGCTGCATGTCAGGTAATTTTGGGCCCTGTAATGCGGGCAGAGGATTTTGTCGCGTTGAGGCGCGACGACTGGAACCGGCTCGAGGACCTGCTCGCGCAAGCGGGCGGCGGGCGCCTCAACGGCCTGGCGCCGGCCCAGGTGCTCACGATGGCTGCCCTTTATAGAAGGGCCACCGCCGATCTCGCGCGAGCGCAGCGCGACTGGCCGGGTGAGCCCGTCCACCGCTACCTCAATGGATTGGTCGCGCGCGGTCATGGGATCGTCTATCGGCGCGGCGGTGAGGTCTGGCGACGCATTCGCAATTTCTACACCGAGACGCTTCCGCGCACGTATCGAGAAGCGGCGCCCTTCCTTCTGGCCGCGGCGGCTCTCATGTTCGTCCCCGCGATCGTGAGCTACTTCGTCGTGCTGGCCAACCCCGACGCGGCTTACGCCATCGCCCCGCCAACCTTGATCGATTCGGTTCATCGCCACCAGCTCTGGACCAACATCTCGCCCGACACACGTGTCGCGATGGCGGGCCTGATCATGACCCACAACATCTGGGTCTCCATGCTCGCCTCCGCCCTCGGCGTCGTGTTCGGGCTGCCGGTGATCTGGGTGATGATCTCCAACGGAATCAGCCTCGGCGGCCTGTTCGGGTTGACGCAGGCGTATGGGCTGAGCGGTGGCCTGTTCGGTTTCGTGATCGGACACGGCGTGCTGGAGCTGTCAATCGTGGTCGCGCAGGGCGCCGGAGGCCTGATGATGGGTTGGGCGCTCATATCGCCCGGCAATCGCAAGCGCTCCGACGCGCTCGCGATCGCCGCCCGGCGGGCGTTTACGCTGCTGCTCGGCCTCGCGCCCCTGCTAGTCGTCGCCGGCACCATAGAGGGCAACATCTCACCATCGGATGCCCCATTCGCGATCAAGCTGGCGATCGGGCTGACGACTGGGCTGCTGTTCTACTCGTACCTACTGCTCATGGGCCGCACGCGCGAGCGCATCTCTAACTAAAGCAGCGCGCGTTCCTTCAGCTCCAGGTAGCGCTCGACCAAAGCAGGCGAAAGCTGGCCGGCGACGACATCGAGGCCGAGCACGCCACCGCGCCGAAGCAGCTCGAAGCTCTCGCGGCGGCTCGCGACGAACTGCTCCGCTGCCGCCCATTCGTAGGCTCGAGCCGAAGTTGCGATCGGCGCATCGCGCGCGGCAAGCACGGCAGGATCGGACATCGCCACCACAAGCACGAGATGCTTCCCGGAAAGGCGAAGGCAGTGGGCGACCAATTCCTTTGATGCCTCGGGATCCTGAACGTCTGTCAGGACGACGATCATCGAGCGGCGGCCGACTCGCAGCGCGAGGTGAGTCATGGCATGGCCGAAATCCGGTTCGACGTACGACGCCTTGACCGCGTAGAGGGCTTCGGTCAACCGGCGGATCTGTGTGCTCCCCCGCTCGGGCTTGATGAAACTCGTGACGCGGTCGTCGAACGTCATCAGCCCAATACGGTCTCCATACGCCTGGGCGACCCAGGCGAGCATGAGGGCAGCGTTGACGGCATGGTCGAGCTTGTCCAGATCTCCAGCGGGCGCGGTCATGAGTCGCCCGCAATCGACGGCGATCATCACCTGCTGTCCGCGCTCAGCTTCCACTTCAACGACGACAGGGCGGTCCCGCCGGGCGGTCGCGCTCCAGCTCACGCGGCGAAAGTCATCGCCACGCACGTAGTCCCGCAGACCGGCAAAGGCTGTGGAGGCGCCCGGTGGACGTGCGCGGCGCATGCCCGCCATGGCCCGAAGACCTCGACGCAACGTCAGCTGTACGCGCTTGATGGCCACGACGTTGGGAAAAACCGCCACCTCGTCTGGATGCTGCAGCCGCACCTGCCGGCGCCACCAACCCTCAGCGCGCCAGACGCGTAGGTCGACGGGACCGAACCTGTAGGCGCCGCGCTTTGGGGAGGCGGTTTGATACGTGAGCTTCAGACCGCCGGACTGGTCGAAGTGGCCTTCCACCTCACGAGGCTGGGGGGTCAGCTCAGCCGGCGCGTGATCGGAGATCCTGGCCATCAGCCCGGCGGCGGCGGAGTTCTCGACCACGACAGTGACGTCTTCGCGCTCTCCAAGCGAGAAGGGTTCGGGCATGATTCGCCGAACGCGGTAGCCCGACCGGCCCGGCAGGAGCGCCAGGTCTCGGGTCGTGATGACGACCAGGCCGGCGTTATAGATGACCGCGACAAAGCCGAGAACGGGTGACACGACCGCCAGCGCGATCAGGATGGCGCCGATGCCGACCGCCCAGAGCAGCCGCGGCTGTGGTGCGAGTCCTCGGATCACGAGCAGATCAGCGGGGTGGGACGACCCGGTTCGCCACAGCTTCCAGGACGCTGTCCGGAGTCTGGCCGCCGACCTCTGCCTCCGGGCGCAGGATCAATCGGTGGCGGAACGCCGGCGCGAGCAGCGCCTTCACGTGGTCGGGCGTGACGAACTGCTGCCCTTCGAACGCGGCATAAGCACGAGCGGCCAGCATCAGCAGAACCTCGGCGCGCGTACTCGCGCCTAGGGCGATCTCAGGCGCCGTGCGGGTGGCCGATGCGAGGTCGACGACGTAAGCGCGAATCTTCTCGTCGACGACGACCTTCGCAACCTCTGCTTTGCACGCGTCAATGTCTGTGGATCCGAGCACCGGCTCGACTCCTGCTTTGACCGGGTCACGAAGCTCGATCCCTGACTCCCAGCGCCGCAGGACCTCCATCTCATCCGCCGGCGACGGATAGTCGAGCCGGACCTTGAAGAGGAAGCGATCCTGCTGCGCTTCAGGCAGCGGATACGTGCCCTCGTACTCGACCGGGTTCTGAGTCGCCAGGACGAAGAACGGAGCGGGAAGCGCAAGCTGCTGGCCTTCCAGAGTTACGCCGCGCTCCTCCATCGCCTCGAGGAGGGCTGACTGGACTTTTGCAGGGGCGCGATTGATCTCGTCCGCGAGCAACACGTTCGTGAAGATCGGGCCGCGCCGCAGGGCGAAGGTGCGGTTCGCGAGATCGTAGACGGAGGTGCCCACGATGTCTGCAGGCATCAAGTCGGGCGTGAACTGGACCCGGCCGTACTCGAGCGCAAGCGCGCGGGCGATCGATTTCGCGAGCAGCGTCTTGCCCGTGCCCGGAACTCCTTCGAGGAGGACGTGTCCCTGCGCCACGAGCGCGATCGCGCACAGGCGAATCGCTTCTTCCTGGCCGACAACGGCCTTGATGAGCTGCTCTCTGAGCCGCGCGTAGAAGTCGGGTGCCGAGGCCGCGGCAGGACTTAACATCAAGCCACCCTATCCGACGCCCGAGGGCGAGGTTGCTGGCCCTTGGTGACCGGATGCGCGATCTCATGAAGCAGCTGGGCGGCTTTCAAGAGATCAGGCTCGCTTGTCGCTGAGGCATAGAGGGCGTTCTCCGCTTGGGCCAGGTCGGCGGCAAGCCCGGGCACGCGCACCCACAGAGCATTCCAGAAGCGCTCCCGTGGCTGCAGTGGAATTCCCGTCTGGGCCGCCACCGCACGCTCTGTCGCGGAAGCCAGCAGACCGAGAGTGACGGCGCGCGCACCCGATCGGCGGAGCAGCTGACCGACTGCGACCGCCCACTCCGCGTCGGCACGCGCGACCTCG
>CATPBO010000016.1 GCA_955652835.1 Candidatus Dormiibacterota bacterium | reverse complement strand
CTTCGTGAGGTCTTCGGGCTTGACGAATTCCGCTCGGGCCAGGCAGACGTTGTGGCGGCGATGCTGGCGGGGCGTGACGTGCTTTCGGTCGCGCCTACCGGATCTGGAAAGAGCATCAGCTACTGGGTGCCTGCTGTTGTCGAGGGCGGACTGACGATGGTCGTCTCACCACTCATCGCGCTCATGAAGGATCAGGTCGACCGGCTGACGGAGCGAGGCGTCGCCGCGACATTCATCAACTCCTCGGTCGAGCGCTCAGAACAGGTCGATCGGCTCCGCCGCGCAATCGATGGCGAATACCGGCTGGTGTTCCTGGCGCCCGAGCGACTTGGGCGTCCTGGGTTCATGGAGCGGCTGGCCGAGCTGCGCGTTCGCCGGGTGGTCGTCGATGAGGCGCACTGCATCTCGACCTGGGGACATGACTTCCGGCCTGACTACCGTCTTCTGGCTGCGGCGATCGCGGCCTGCGGACGTCCACCCGTGGCGGGGTTCACAGCGACGGCGACGCCGCAGGTTCGAGCGGACATCGCCAGCTCGCTTGACCTCAAGGATCCTTTTATCTCGGTCACCGGATTCCACAGGCCGACGCTGAAACTCTCGGTGGTTCGATGCCGCGGCGAGCGCGCCAAGCGCGAGCATTTGCGCCGTCTACTCGCTGGAGCACCACAGCAGGCGCTTGTTTATGTCGGCACTGTCAGGGCGGCCGAAGAGGTGGCTGCCGACCTCGGCGTCGCTTGCTACCACGGACGTCAGGAAGCCTCGCTGCGCCGACGCATTCAGGAGGACTTCACGGCAGGACACACCAAGGTCGTGGTCGCGACCTCGGCGTTCGGCATGGGCGTCGACATAGCCGGCATCCGGCGCGTGATCCACTACGACCTACCCGGCAGCCTGGAGGCGTACTACCAGGAGGCCGGCCGGGCGGGGCGCGACGGGCAGGCGGCAGAATGCACGCTTCTCTACAGCCCGGCGGACCGCGACCTTCAAGCCTTCTTCATCGAGCAGTCAGGCCTCGAGGATGGCTCGCCGTTGAAAGATCACGCCTATGCGCGGCTCTCACAGATGATGGCCTACGCAGAGATGCGCGATTGCCGGCATGCGCGGATCGCGGACTACTTCGGCGAGAGGGATGCGCCGCGGCACTGCAGCGCTTGCGACAACTGCCTCGCCGCGCGGCCTCCGGAGGAGCCGGTGCCCGTCGACGCGGTGCGCGCCGGGCTCGCGGCAATCGCACGATTCAGCGGGCGGGTCGGACTAGCCAACGTGGCCGCAGTGCTCGGCGGCCGGCGGACAAGATGGTCCACCTCCCAGGCATGGGTGCAGGAGCTGGCGTTCCATGGCGCTCTGAGCAACTGGAGCGATGCGCGAGTCAGGCAGCTCCTCGCCGAGCTGGTGGGCGCCGGCCTCGCGCGCCAGAGCTCGGGCGAGTACCCCGTCGTCGAGCTGACGCCGGCGGGCCGCGAGGCGATCACGCGCGGGACGGCGCCGCCACTCACACTGCCGGCCGAAACGCCGAGCCTCAGCAACCGTGCCGCGAATGGCGCCGATGTCCCGGTCGAGACGATGGACCGCCTGCGGCGGTGGCGCCTGGAAACCGCGCGAGCCGCCAGTGTTCCCGCGTACGTCGTGTTCCACGACTCCACCCTCGCCGCGATCGCCGCGGCGCGGCCCACGAACCTGCCCGACCTGCTGCGTGTGCCCGGTGTGGGAGATTCGAAGCTGCGCAAATACGGCGAAGAAGTGCTGAAGTTACTTCGGGCTACGACGCCAGATAGCGCTTAAAGTCCGGACCCGCGGCGGTTTGTTTCATGCGATCGAAGTGCTTTGCCGCATAGCCTTTGAAATCAAAGTCGAGCTCTGAGATCCCGCTTTGCAGAACCCCCCACATCGCCTCGCGAAAATCGGACATGAACCGCATGAGACGCAACGACACCAGGTCCACATCGCGCTCGGTCCCGAAATAGGTAGCGAGCAACCGCCGGTCGTCGTCGACATCGAACTCGTGGTTCACCGAGAAGTTGGCCAGGTCGAAGAAGCGATCACCCATGCCCGCATACTCCCAGTCGACGATCCGAATCTCGCCATCGTCGAGAAAGTTTGCATTCAACAAATCGTTGTGGCACGGCACCAGGGACTGCGGGCCCCGCGCCGCTCGAATCCGCTCCGAGACCTCACGTGCGGCGATGAACTCCTTCGGGAGCTTGACGCCGTTGGCCTCTGCTTCTGACTGGTACTCATCGACGACGGCATACGAGTCAAAGCGACCCGGAATCGCAGCTGCGGAGTGGATCTTGCGCAGCGCTTCCGCCACCCTCGGGAGCACCGATGGGCCCCGCATCTCCTCAACGCCGATTGGCCGTCCGGCGATGAAGCGCGTGACCAACCAGCCCTCCGACTCGACGAAATCCACCACCGCGGGCCCAACGCCGATCTCCTCCGCCCGCAGGCTCGCGGCGTGCTCAACGGCTCGGTCGATGCCCAGCAAGTCAGTCTTCTTGCCGCCCATCCGCAGCACGTAGGCGGCCCCGTCCACCTCGACTTTGAAGTTCCGATTGGTGATGCCGCCGTCCAGCGGGATTACGTTCGCGCGGCGTCCCGGCCAGAGCCGCTCAACGGCAGCAGCCGCCCCTTCCACAGTGCCGGATCGTATCTGCTTGAATGGCCCCGTGAAGGTCGAGAAGCAAGCCCTCGACGCGGAGCTGACCGAGCTTCGCTCGAAGTACGTCCCTCGCGGCATAACCACAGCCCATCCGCTGGTCGCCGACCGGGCCCAGGGCTCCGAGCTTTGGGACGTCAGCGGGCGCCGGTACGTCGACTTCGCCGGCGGTATCGGCGTGATGAACGTCGGCCACGGCCACCCCCGCGTCATGGAGGCGGTCCGGGCCCAGCTCGAACGCGCCACCCACACCTCTTTTCAGGTCGTGATGTATGAGTCGTACCTGCGCCTGGCCGAGCGTCTTTGCGAGGTCGCGCCACTGGACGGGCCGAAGAAAGCGATCTTCTTCAGCACCGGCGCGGAGGCGGTCGAAAACGCGGTCAAGATCGCGCGGGCCTACACCGGCCGGCCGGCCGTGATCAGCTTCCAGGGCAGCTTCCACGGGCGGACGCTCCTGACCCTCAGCCTCACCGGATCGGTGAGTCCCTACAAGCAGAACTTCGGCCCGTACGCGACCGAGATCTACCAGACCCCGTTCCCCTACGAGTATCGGGGCTGGGACACCGAGCGGGCGCTCGCTTCGCTGGAGGGCCTGTTCGAGGCCGAGGTTTCGCCGAAACGCGTCGCCGCCGTGATCATCGAGCCGGTCCTCGGCGAAGGCGGCTTCGTGCCGGCCCCCACCGACTTCATGCGCCGGCTGCGGGAGCTGACCAAACGCCACGACATCCTTTTGATCGCCGATGAGATACAAAGCGGTTTTGGACGCACCGGTAAGTTCTTCGCCATCGAGCACTCCGGGGTGCAGCCCGACCTCGTCACCGTCGCCAAGAGCCTGGCGGCGGGGTTCCCGCTCTCCGGCGTCGTCGGCCGCGCCGACGTGATGGACGCCCCGGACCCCGGCGGCCTCGGCGGCACCTACGGCGGCAATCCCGTCGCGTGCGCGGCCGGCCTGGCGGTGATGGACGTGATGCGCGACGAGAAGCTGCCGGAACGCGCCGTGCGAATCGGCTCCATCATTGAGGAGCGCATGCAGAGCTGGGCCTCCGAGCACGACATCGTTGGCGATGTTCGAGTCGCGGGCGCGATGGCGGGCATGGAGCTGGTGCGTGACCGCGGCACCAAGGAACCGGCGGACAAGGAGACGGCGAAAGTCCTCGCGGTCGCGCGCGAAAAGGGCTTGATCCTGCTGCGCGCCGGGACGCACCACAACGTGATCCGGACGCTGATGCCGTTGACGATCCCCGACGAGCAGCTCCATGAAGGGCTGGACATGCTTGGCTCGGCCCTGGCCGAGGTCGCGGAAGTTCCCGGAAGGAGGGAGACATGAGCACCACCCTGAAGCGCCTCGAGATGTCCATCGGAGGCAAGTGGGTTCCCGGAACGGGGCGCGACTACCAGGAGGTGATCAACCCGGCAACCGGCAAGGTGATCGCCGAAGTGCCCAAGGCAACCGAGGAAGACGTCAACCTTGCCGTCAGGGCGGCGCGCAACGCCTTCGACGACGTCTGGTTCGACACCACACCGCGCGACCGGAGCGAGATGCTGCTCAAGCTCGCCGACGTCGTGATGCTTCACGCCGACGAGCTGGCACGTATCGAATCCGAAAACGTGGGCAAGCCGCTGGCGCCGACCATGTCTGAGGAGCTCCCACCCATCGCCGACTGCTTCCGTTTCTTCGCGGGCGCAGCACGCCTGCTCGAAGGCCGGGCCACGGGCGAGTACATGAAAGGCTTCACGAGCATGCTGCGGCGCGAGCCGCTTGGAGTCGTCGGCTCGATCGCGCCGTGGAACTATCCGTTGATGATGGCGGCCTGGAAGCTGGGCCCTGCGCTTGCGGCTGGGAACACGGTCGTGTTGAAGCCATCCGAGTGGACGCCGCTGACCGCGCTGCGCCTGGCCGAGCTCGCCGAAGGCATCTTTCCGCCGGGCGTGCTCAACGTCGTCACGGGCGATGGCGAACCGGTCGGCTCCACACTCGTCAAGCACCCAGGCGTCGCGATGGTCTCGCTCACCGGCGACGTTAACACCGGCAAGATCATTGCCCGCGATGCGGCCTCGACGCTCAAGCGCGTGCACCTCGAGCTCGGCGGCAAAGCGCCTGTGATCGTCTTCGACGACGCCGACATCAACGCGGTGGTCGAGGGGATCAAGATCGGCGGCTTCTTCAACGCGGGGCAGGACTGCACCGCCGCCACGCGCATCATCGCGGGCCCCCACATCCACGACAGGCTGGTCAAGGACCTTGTGCCCGCGGTCGAGTCGCTGAAGGTCGGCGACCCAGCCGCAGCCGACACCGATATGGGTCCGCTGGTTTCTGAGGAGCAGCTCGAGCGCGTCTCTGGCTTTGTCGAACGCGCGCGCAAGGCCGGCTCCAAGATCGCGACCGGTGGCGCGCGGATCAAGCGCCCCGGCTCGTGGTACGAGCCGACGATCGTCCTGCCGCCCGGCCCCGACGCAGAGATCGTGAACCGCGAGGTGTTCGGTCCCGTGGTCACCATCCAGCAATTCAGCGATGAAGATCAGGCCCTTGAGTGGGCGAACTCGGTTGACTATGGGCTTGCGGCCTCCGTGTGGACCCGTGACGTCGGCCGCGCCCTGCGCATGGCTCGGCGCCTCCAGTTCGGAACGGTGTGGGTCAACACGCACATCCCGCTGGTCAACGAGATGCCTCACGGAGGCTACAAGCAGAGCGGCTACGGCAAGGACATGTCCATCTACTCGCTCGAGGAATACACGCAGATCAAGCATGTGAT
>CATPBO010000015.1 GCA_955652835.1 Candidatus Dormiibacterota bacterium | reverse complement strand
GCGCATTCACTCGTCCAGAATCTGACCAAAACGCGATCGTTCCTTCACAAAGAAATCTGACCGAGGCCGAGCCGGCCCCGGAGGCGGGAGGACCGATGCGGATTGCAGAGAGGTACGAGCTGGCTGGAGAGATGCGCGAACGGTACGCGGCGGCTGGCAAGCGGCTGCGGGGGGAGCTGCTGGACGCCTTTTGCCTGGCCACTGGGTACCACCGCAAGTACGCGATGGCACTCTTGCGTGGCCGGCGTCGACGTCCGAAAGCGGTTCTTCGGAAACCCCGACGGCGTCGCTACGGTCAAGACTTTCGGCTCGCGCTGGCCTTGCTTTGGGAGGCCTCCGGCTACATCTGTGCCGAGCGCCTGCAGCCATTCTTTCCCGACCTGCTGGCCTCGCTCACGGCGCATAGCCAGATTCACCTCAGCAGCCTTACCGAAGAGCTTTTGTTGTCGGCCAGTGTTTCGACTGTTCGCCGCAATCTGAGCACGATGCGGGATACCAGCGGTTGGGGCCGGCCGCAGCTACGGCCAGCAACTCGGCTCCGCCGAGAGGTTCCGGTCAAGCTCCGCGGCCAAAAAGTGCTGGACCGGCCAGGTTTCATGGAGATCGACCTGGTCTCGCACAGCGGTCGTTGGGCAACCGGGAGTTGGCTCTACACCTTGTCGGCGACTGACCTCTGCACCGGATGGAGTGAACTCGTTCCTGTGATGACCAAAGGCCAACAGCCGGTGCTCGAGGCAGTGCGGCGAATGCACCGCCAACTCCCTTTTCGGCTCACCGCTCTACACATCGACAACGGCTACGAGTTCCTCAACGACGACCTCATCGAGTTCTGCTCGGCCAGCGACATCGAGCTCAGCCGCGGCCGCCCCCACCACAAGAACGACAATCCTCACATCGAGCAGAAGAATGGTTACCTCGTCCGTCGGCTGGTCAGCAACCACCGGCTCGACAACATGGAACAGTGGGAGTGGCTGGACGAGCTATACACCTCTCTCCTGCGTCCTTTCAACAACTGCTTCCAGCCGGTCATGAAGCGCATAGGTCAGGTCGTCGTCGGCACTCGCATCCGTCGCCTCCATGACCAACCCCGGACACCCCTTCAGCGACTACTCGAGTCTGGCGGTGCGCAGCCGGAAGCGGTGCCCGAGCTCGTCAGTCTCCACAGCCAGCTGAGTCCACTCACCCTCAAGCGCCAGATCCAGGCTCACCTCAGCCGCATGCCGGCTGCCGACTACTCACCACCGGGCCGCCGCTGGCCAGCCGCAGCCAGTGGCTAAGCGAGGCAGACGGCCCACGCCCAGGGTCAGATTCTTTCCTGACAGAACGCCTCGACCACGGTCAGATTCCTTGTTGGTTGACAACGCCCTGCCTGTTAAGGCGGCGCTCAGACCAGGAAAGGGATCAGCCGCTTGGTCCGCCGCATGTAATCTCGATACGGCTCGCCGAGGTCCCGCGCCAGCGCCCGCTCTTCGATTCGGATCCGGTTGGCATACCCGAGGAGGGCCACTATCAGGGCCGCGAACGAGAGCCAGTTGAGGCAGCAGACGAGCACGCCCAGGACGGTCACCAGGCCTCCGGTGTAAGAGGGATGCCGGACCCACCGGTACGGCCCGGCTTGAATGACCTCCTGGCCAGGACGGGTCGAGACCTCGCATGTGAACGACGCGCCGAGGATACGGATCGAGTACCAGCGCAATGCCATGCCGGCGAGCATCAAGAAGAGGCCGAGGATGAACACGAGGGTGCGTCCGCTCCTGATCGCGGTTTCCGGAAACAAGAGCGCCACCCACATTCCAATTGCCACGCTCCCCCAAACGGAACCGATCACCCACCACTTCGAGCCGGAATCGTGATCGGCCGCGCCGGCGGGCAGCCGGCGCCTGCGAGACCCCAGCCACAGCTCGGTCCCGATCCAAACGTACAAGATGATCCAGAACGCGAACACCGAGGCGCCGGTCGCATCTGGGTTCCCGAAGAACATCGGCGGTCGCACCGGCTCAGCGGGCCTCGATCAAAGCGTTGGTGAAGGCCACCCCGGCACGAGCTGCGACAGGCCCGCGGAGAGAATTGTCAGCTTGTTCATCAGCAGCAGCACGCCCATGACCAGCAATATCGCGGCGGACACCAGATCGATCGCTCGGCGGTGGCTGTTGACCAACCGCACCAGCGGGCGCGCGCTCTCGAGCGCAAAAGCAAGGACGACGAAGGGTAGGCCGAGGCCCAGGCAGTACGCGATCATCAGGCCGAGACCCTGCGCCGTCGTTCCAGCAGTGACGGCCGAGCTGAGGACGGCGCTCAACGTGACCCCGATGCATGGCGTCCAGCCGCTTGCAAAGCCCATGCCCAGCACGAATCCGCCTGCGATGCCGCCCCCTTGCGGAGCCTGATCCATCGCGCGGTACTCGCCCATCAGAAACGGGATTCGTATCAAGCCCGCGACCTGCAGCGCCATCACGATGACCAGCACACCGGCCACGACGGGCACATAAGCGCGGACCGGCTGCACGACGAGCGAGAAGATGTAGAAGAAGAGGATGAAGATCACCGAGAGGCCGGCCACAAAGGCGAGCCCGGCTGCGGCAACGGGGAGCGATGGCGAGCCTCGCCCGACGGCGACCGCTCCTGGGCCACCCAACACCGCGACCGGCTGGCCGGCGCGGGCGCCTAGATACGCGAGGTAGGCCGGAACCAGCGGCAGGACGCACGGCGACACGAATGAGACAAGGCCAGCCAGGACCGCAATCGGAGGGCTGATTCCTTCGAGGCTGCCGGTTGCGGCCAGGAACAAGGTCGACACTGGACTACTGGCGCTGCAGCGGCGCCGCCTGACGGGCGGTCTCTTGGATGGCGTCCATGACCTGAGGCCATACGCGCACCGGAACGTCGTGGCCCATCCCTTCGATCTCGATCAAGCGGGCGCCCGGTACGGCTTCCGCCACAAGTCGCCCGTTCTCGACGGGCACGAGGACGTCGTCGATGCCGTGGATGACCAGCGTCGGCACGCGAACTTGCGTCAGTTGCTCGAGCCGGCTTTTGGCGGCCATGATCGCCACGAGCTGCCGCCCCACGCCGGCCGGGTGATACGCGCGGCCGACAGCTTGCCTCGCCCGCGCCCGTTCGAACCCCTCGTCGAGCGGATCGCCCGAACCGAGCAAGACTCGCCGGAACGATATGGCCTGCTCGATCCGCTCCTCGCCCGTGGCCGGCGGGGCAGCTATCAACACTGCCGCACCCTCCGGCTTTGGCGGTACCTCGTCCGCGCCGCCCGGGCCAGACATGATCGACGTGAGCGAGAGAACACAGTCCGGGTGATTGATGGCGACCAGCTGCGCGATGAAGCCTCCCATCGAGGCGCCGACGACATGCGCACCGCCGACGCCGAGCGCAGCGAGCAAGCCGGCCGCGTCGGCGGCCAGATCGTCTAGCTGGTATGCCGGATTCGGGTTGCCGCCGAAGGCGGCGGCCATGTCAGGAGGGCCGGCGCCGTCCATCCACGTGGACAGCCCGGAGTCGCGGTTGTCGAACCGGATGACGTGGAACCCGCGACCCGCCAGCTGCTCGCAGAAGGCGTTCTCCCAGCTGATCATCTGCGCGCCCAGGCCCGTGATTAGCAGCAGCGCCGGGGCGGCGGAATCGCCGAAGGTTTCGTACTCGATCTCGACGCCATTCGCCTTGGCTCGCGGCACCAGCCCATCCTAGTCTCCTAGTCTTAGGGGCCGTGACCAGTCCGCTGCCCGCTCGCTCACAGGTGGACAGGCGCTTCACCTGGGACAGCGAAAGCGTCTTTTCCGACCAGGCCGGCTGGGAGGAGGCGGTCGAGACAATCACCGCCCGGCTGCCCGACCTGGCCGAGTTCAAAGGGCACCTCGCCGACTCGCCCGACGCGCTTGCCGACTGGTTCGACGCCAGCGAGAGGGTGCATCGACTGATGGGCAAGGTGATGGTCTACAGCACGATGTCCTACTCGGTTGACACCGGTGACGAGGCCGCATTGGCGCGCACAGACCGGGCCCGCTCGGTCGCCGCTCAGTTAGGCGCGGCCAGCTCGTTCGCACTCCCGGAGATGATCGCGATTGGCATACCAAAGCTCCGGGAATGGGTCGCCACATCGCCAAGACTGGCTCACCTGGGCCACTACTTCGACCGTCTGGAGAAACTGCAGAAGCGGATTCGAAGCGCCGAGGTGGAAGAGCTCCTGACTCAGGTCTCCGACCCGCTGGCGACCGCGCTTTCGGTCCACGGTGTGCTCGCCAATGCCGACCTGAGGTTCGCTCCCGCGATTGGTACGGAGGGCGAGGAGCACGAGGTCGCTCAAGGCACAATCCTCGCGCTCCTGACAAGCGCAGACCGCGAGGTCAGGCGAACCGCTTTCGAAAACTATGCCGATACGCACCTCGCGGTGCGGCACGCCATGGCGGCGAGTCTGGCCGGCGGGATCAAGCGTGATGTCTTCTACGCGCGGGCGCGCGGTTTCCCGTCATCGCTCGCCGCTGCGTTAGAACCCAGCCACGTTCCCCCCGACGTTTATCACAACGTCATCCAAGCGTTCCGTGAAAACGTCGGCACATGGCATCGCTACTGGCGGGTCCGGCGCCGGGTGCTCGGGCTCGACGTCCTCAAGCCGTACGACACGCGCGCCCAGCTCGGCCCGTCGGCGCTCGAGGTGCCTTACGAGCAAGCCGTCGAGTGGATCTCCGAGGGAGTACGCCCGCTTGGAGAGGAATACGTGCGAATCCTGCGCCGCGGTGCTCTCCAGGATCGCTGGGTGGATGTTTACCCGAACAAGGGCAAGCGCATGGGCGCGTTCTCGACCGGCGTGCCCGGCACCCGCCCGTTCATCTTCATGAGCTACAACGACGACATCTACGCGATGAGCACGCTCGCTCACGAGCTCGGTCATTCGATGCACTCGTACTTCACGCGAACGACGCAGCCCTTCATCTATTCGAACTACGGGCTTTTCCAGGCTGAGGTCGCATCGAACATGCACCAGGCGCTCGTCCGGCGCCATCTACTGGCCACCCAGACCGATCCAGCCCTGCAGATTGCGGTGATCGAAGAGGCGATGGCGAATTTCTATCGGTACTTCTTCATCATGCCGTCCCTGGCCCGTCTCGAACTCGAGATACACGAGCATGTAGAACGAGGCGGCGCTATCACGGCCGAGTATCTAAACAACCTGATGGCCGACCTGATGTTGGAGGTGTACGGCTCTGAGGTCGAGGTCACCGGGAAGGACCGCGATCGCATTGGATCGACATGGGCCCAGTTCCACACGCACCTGTACAGCAACTTCTACGTGTACCAGTACGCAACCGGCATCGCCGGCGCGGATCACCTGGTCGAACGTGTGGCAAATGGCGATGCGAGCGCTGTCGAGTCATACCTGGCGTTCTTGAAGAGCGGAGGTTCGATGTACCCGCTCGACGGCCTTCGGCTGGCCGGCGTCGACATGACGTCGCCGGAACCGGTAGAAGCGGCGTTCGCCACGCTGGCCGAGATGGTGACCCGGCTCGAAGAGCTGACCGCCCGCTAGAGGACGATCCGGTATACGTTCGTCTCGCGTAGCTTGAAACCCATCCTGGGGTAGAGGCGGTTGGCGGCCTCGCGCTGGACTCCCGACTGCAGCTCGGCAACCTCGGCCCCTTGTTCGCGAGCGATGTCCAGACTTGCTTTCACCAGCGCCGCGCCAACGCCCTTGCCACGAGCTGATTCATCGACCACGACCTCGTCGAGGCGCGCCTTGATCCAGAAAGGCGTTGTGTAGACGATCACCGTGGTGGTGCCGACAATCTCCTCGCCCTCCTTGGCCAGGAGGAGCGTTGCCGCCGGGTCGGCGATGATCGCCTGCAGCCTCTCCATCGTGGGCACCGGAAGCTTTGGATTGAGCTGCGGGAGCAGCCGGGCCAGCGCCGTATACACCTGAGGTGTGGCTTCGGTCACCGTTTCGATTCGCACCATCGCGGACAGGCTAATGCCTCAAGCGAATCACAAAAGGCGCAGCAGGGCGGCGGTCGCCGCTGCGCTTGCGACCACGACCAGGAACGGGGCGCGCAGCAAAACCATGCCGAGCGCCACCACCAGAGCGGTCGTGCGCACGTCCACCACCAGGTGATGGCCGGTGGAGAAAGTTTGCGTGGCGACGAGCGCCGCGAGCAATCCGACCGGCACCAGCGGAACCGTGCGCTGTACCCGAGCGTCCGCCAGCACGCGAGCCGGCAGCGAAACGCCCGCCAGCTTGAGCGCGTAACAGCTCGCGCACGCGACCAGGACGCCCGCCCACATCATCGACCGGTCCTCAGCACGCCGAACAAGGCCACCAGCACGGCGACGATCAGAAGCGGGACGCCCGCGGGCACAAACGGCAGGGTGACCAGCGCCACCACCCCGGCGCCGAGCGCGATTGCCATCGGCTCACGGGCGCGCAGCCGAGGAGCCAGCAAGGCGAGAAACGCGGCGGGTGGGGCGGCATCGAAACCCAACACCTTCGGATCCGGCAGCGCGTGCGTGGCGAGCGCGCCGATGAGCGTGCCGAGGTTCCACAGCGTGAACACGGCCAGCCCTGTCGCCCAGAAGGCAAGCCTGCTCTCAGAGGCCGTGTCGCGTGCGATCGCCATCGCGGTCGTCTCGTCGATCACGAAATGTGCCGCTGCGGCCCGCTTCCACCATCCGCCGTCGAGCAGTGACGAGAGCCTCACGCCGTATAGCGCGTTGCGTGAACCAAGCAGTGCAGCCGTCGCCGCTCCGGCCCACACGCTGCCGCCCGAGCCCACGACCCCCACGAGCGCGAACTGCGACGCGCCCGTGAACATCAACACCGAGAGGGCGCACGTCTGGAGAAGCGACAGGCCGGCCGCGGTCGAGATCGCTCCGAACGACAGCGCGTACGCGCCGGTCGCGATTCCGATCCCCAGCGCGTCGCGGATGATGCCTCGGCGGGCCTGGATCAAGTCCTGGGTGGAGGCCACCTGCAGAAGTTAACCGGCTTCGGCAGCCGGCCTCCCGATCGAACGGTTAGTGCATTGCCGCGCCCGATGGAGCCAGAACCCACCAGAGGCCGCCGAACCCGTTGATGCCCTGGCCGGTCGCGTCACCGGCTGCTTTGTCCTGCACGAAGTAGTAGAGAGGATGGCCCGCGTATGTAACTTCAACCTTTCCGTCGGTGCGCGTGGTGGTGCCCAGCAGCGATGAGTCGGCGCCGGTCCCGGCCTGGGGAGCGCCGGTGGTGACGACGGGAGGCCAGATCGCGGCGCAGCTCGTGTAGCAGGTGGACGCCGTACCCGTGTCCTTCACGAAGAGATAGACGGTCATGCCGTTCCCGTCGACCAGGATCTGGCCGAGCTTCGCGCTGGTCGCAACGGCGATCTTGGTTCCGGTGGCGACTGGGCTGGGCAATGGGCTTGCGGAGCTGGCTGGGCTGGCGGTTGCTGTCGAAGTCGTGCCGCCGCAGGCCGCGGCGAGTAGCGCCAAGGCCGTGATGGCGCTTGTGAATAGGACTTTCGAGTGCATGTGGATGCTCCTGAACAGGGTTTCCTAGTACGCATCCGGATACCGATGCGGGTTACCCGCCGAGAATTCCGCTCTCGAGCCCCTCACCGTAGCCCTCTCCCCTGCGGGGAGAGGGAAAAGCGTTACTCCGGTGTCACGTAAGCCGCGGTGATGCCGCCGTCGACCGTGAACGTTGCACCGTTCACGTAGCTCGACTCGTCGCTCGCCAGGAACAGGGCCGCGTTGGCGATCTCACGGGCCTGCGCGAGTCGGCCCATCGGAAGGTGCACGCGCCGCCGTTCGTAGGCGCCCGGGTCCGCGTTGAAGATCCGCATGAGCAGCGGCGTCTCGACCGGGCCGGGGCACAGAGCGTTGACGCGAACACCCTGGCGGGCGAACTGCACCGCGAGCTCGCGGCTCATCGACAGCACCGCGCCCTTGGACGCCGTGTATGCGATCTGCGAGGTTGCGGCCCCCATCAGCGCCACGAACGAAGCGACGTTGATCACCGAGCCGCCGCCCGCGTTCAGCAGGTGAGGGATTCCGTACTTGCAGCAGAGGAACACGCCTTTGGCATTCACCGCCTGCACGCGGTCCCAGGCTTCAGGCTCGGTGGTGAGGATGGAGTCGTCGTCAGCAGGCATGATGCCGGCGTTGTTGTAGAGCACGTCGATCCGGCCGTAGCGCTTCGCGGCCGCCTCGTACATCGCCTGCACGCTCTTGGACTCGCTGACGTCGGCCTGGAAGAAAAATGCGTCTTTGCACTCGGCTGCCGTCTTCTCACCTGCTTCCCGACCGACATCGGCCACGCACACGCGCGCACCTTCCGAGGAGAAGAGAAGCGCGGCCTCGCGGCCGATGCCGCCGGCCGCACCCGTGATCACCGCGACCTTGCCGTCAAGCCTTCCCATCGCTTCCCCCTATCCGCGTTCGAAGAGCCGCGCGCGCTCGTAGTCGGTCACGACCTTGTCGAAGAGCGCCTGCTCGGTGCGTGCGTAATTCAAATAGTGGTCGATGACGTCGTCACCGAATGCCTGCCTGGCCATCTTGCCTCGTTCCAGCTCCGCAATCGCATCACGCATCGAGTGCGGGAATCGCTTCACATCTGACTCGTAAGCGTTGCCTTTGAACTCAGGCGGCAGCTCCAGCTTCGTCTCGATCCCTTGCAGGCCCGCGGCCAGGAGGGCAGCGAAAGCGAGATACGGGTTGGCGTCTGCGCCGGGTATGCGCGACTCCGCGCGTAGGTGCTGGCCGTGGCCGACGATGCGAAACCCGCAGGTTCGATTGTCGTGGCCCCAGGCAAG
>CATPBO010000014.1 GCA_955652835.1 Candidatus Dormiibacterota bacterium | reverse complement strand
TGCTCAAAAAAGGTTCGAGTCGAGACATGAACTCGTCGCCTCCTAGTTCGAGGGCCGCCAGCAGCGCCGGCCTGATGAACGACGCGCTTTCGGCAAAGAAACGGATGAATGCCTCGGCGGCGGAAGGTGGATCGCTTTCTAACAGATTGCGGGTCTGTGTCCTGAACTCAGCGCAGGCTGCCCCCAGGGCTTCCCCGTCCATCCCGAACAGGACTAAGGCCCGCTTGTTCGGAAAGTAGAAGTACAGCCCTCCGAGGCTGACGAATGCGGCGGCTGCCGCCTGGCGCATGCTCAAGTTGCGCGCCCCCCGCCGCTCGATTAGGGGACCGACAGCGGCCCAGATCTCCCGGCGCCGCTGCAACCGATCCTCAGGCGGACGTCCAGGTTTTCTGAACATTGGTCCTATTTCCTTTAGTCAATTGCAAACCGATTGCCAAGGCCAAGAGTAATTGCAAGCATAGAACCGTGGCGAGCCGCCGAGTTTAGTTTTCCGAACACCGGCTCGCCCCAAGGAGGAACGAATGGCAGCGAAGGAAATGATCGTGGTTGATCCCGGGGCTGGCTCGCCTGTCTCGGCGCTTGGGTTCAAGACCGTCATCAAGATCCGCGGTGAGCAGACTTCAGGAGCTTTCTCGATCGTCGAGAACATGCTCCCGCCCGGTGCATTCGTGCCTCCCCACCGGCACGAGAGGATTGATGAGGTCTCCTACTTACTCGAAGGTGAGCTTGGCGTGATGGTGGCCGAGGAGGACTTTCAACTCCGGCCCGGATCGTTCGTGGTCCGGCCGAGGGGTGTACCCCATGCGCTCTGGGTCACCGGGACCCGGCCAGCTAGATTCCTCGACATCTTCACACCCGCTGGGCACGAGGCATTCTTTGAGGAGGTTGCCCAGATAGCTTCGCTGTCGCCGCCGACTGCTAAGCAGCTGGCCGAGGCTGGTCTCCAGCACGACGTGATCTTCATGCCCGAGCTGGCTCCGCCCCTGGTGAAGAAGTACAACCTGCGAATGCCAGGATGACGCCTCCGCGGTCTTGAATGCACGGCGTTGTAAGCCGCTATAGGTCAGGTTGCCACTTCTGCAGCAGTTCGAGTAGGCCGCCCTTGACCTCGTCTCCGGAGTTCAAATAGTGTCCCGTCCCTCCGACCATTTTCATATTCACGAAAGAGTTGAGGTCACTAGGTGAGTCAGCCCGCCGTCACCGCCGCGCCCACGCCTCGAGCTACGTGCGGCAGTGTGTTGATCCCCCGAATCAAGAGCCACAGACCTAGGACAGGCTCGGCTATCCCGATCGGCAGGCCACCGATACCGAGGAGGGCATCCGAGGACTGCGGTAGGAGAAGGTTTCCAACAAAGGCGGCGAAGCAAAACAGAGAACCGAGCACGCCCCACAGGGCGAGGAATCGAGGGATGTAGGCCGACTTGAGAAAGAGATAGAAGAAGATGGTCGAGCCCACGGAGAAGAAGATCACGCTGATGTTGATGCCGACCGCGGATGTACGAGAAACCAGGTCCGCGAGCGCGCCCAGCTGGCCGGCATCAAACGCGGAGGCGTGATTTGCCTCCAGGTAGATCTGAAGATTGGCGAAACTGAACACGATCGCCACTCCACCGATCACGCTCTCGGCCAGCCTGAAGAGTAGGGCCGTCATTGCCAGGTTCCCGTCCACCGGCTTCAGGGTCACGTAGAGGCCGATGGCGAGCAGGACGGTGGACAGGGTTCCAAGCAGGCCGCAGAGCAAGCCGATCCTGTACAGCGTTTCCGATGCCGCGATGCTGTGGGCCGTATCGAGGAAGGTGCCGCTTCCGCTGATTCTGGAAACAATCACCACGCCCGTCACATCGAATGCCGTAAAGAAGTACATCAACCCCGCAAATCGTGCGTAGGAACTCTGCGAACCTCCCGCGATGCGGGCGGTCATCGTCGTCTCTCCCCTGTCATGTGTCATGCACGCCAGCCTAGGGATCGAGCGGTGGGCTGAAATCGGTGGAATTACGTGTTTAGGTACCTGGTCCGTTGCCGTTTAGCCCGCGCTACCGATTCGATGACGCAATCCAGGCGGCGATCTGGGTGCGTGAGTTGAAGCCGAGCTTGTTCAGGATGTTGCGGATGTGGCCGTCGACCGTGCGCTCGGATATGAAGAGGCGGGCGCCGATCTGCTTGTTCCCGAAGCCTTCGGCGACCAGCCCGGCAACTTCCGCTTCCCGCTTTCCGAGCAGGTTCGCGCGGGGGTCAGCCGGTGCTACGGCAGCCGGTCGAGCCGGCTCGCCCAGCGCCAGAGCGATCGCCGCGCCTCGACTCAACCTCTTTCCTGCCTGGACTTCGGCCTCAAACTTCGCTGCCCCGAGGGCTGCAGTTGCCGAGTCTTCGGCGGCGGCGATCAACGGAGCGATGGTCGGAATCACGCTCGCGCCGGCGCCAGTTCGTATCGTCTCCGCCGCACCTAGCAGTTGCGCGGCGCGGCGGGCGGCTCCCGAGCGAACGGCGTGGTACGCCAAGGCATCAAGAAGGTAGTACTGGGCGATACGGTCATCGATCTGCTGGGCGATCCGTAAGGCGTCCGCCAAGAGCAGTTTCGACGAGTCGAGATCACCAGTGATCAACTCGGTGCTGCCCAGGTTGAGCAGCATCATCTCGAGGCTGTAGAGATCTCCTGCCTCCCGGCTGAGACGCACTCCCTCTTCGGACGCTGATCTTGCTCCGGCGAGATCACCATCGAAGAGAGCGTTGAGCGCGCTGGCTTGAAGGAACGTGATCGCGGCCGTGTACTCCGCGGGATCGTTGGTCACGCCCAGGGCCCTGTCGAGCAGGCGCCCCGCAGCGGCGTGATCCCCCGCCATGTTTTCGGCTATCGAGGCCATCGAAATCGATTGGGACAGGAGTTGGGGCAGTCTCGCCTGTCGACCGGCAGCAATCGCGGCTTCAAACGCGGGCCGCGCAGCCACCGGATTGCTCTGAAGCAAGGCCAGGAATCCGCGGAAGTGATAGGCCAAGGCAAGCAGCGGCTGATTGCCCTCTCCGACCGCAAGCATCTGATCCAGCCAGCGCACCCCTTCGGTGGTCGCGCGAGTCATCCAGAAGCCACCCAGCGAGGTGACAAGTCCGAGGCCCTGCGTGGCGTCGCTTTGACTCAAGCAGCGCCGAATGACTGATCGGACGTTGTCAATCTCGAGGTCCATCCATTCCAACCACTCGACCAGTCGGAACCGAGCGTGTACGCCCTCTTGTTCGCAGCGCATGCAGTAGTAATCGACGCAGCGGTTCTCGAGCAACTCCTCCTCGCCGGCTTCTCGCAATTTGAGACGAGCGTATTCGCGCATGGTCTCGTGAAGGCGATAGGAAGCCACCGCCTTTGCGTCGTCCTTCATCACCAAAGACTTCTCGACGAGCGACGTGAGGAAGTCGAGCACTCGTGTCGCAGTCACTTCGTCCGAGGCACAGACCCCCTCGACATCGTCGAGCGTGAAGCGGCCGGCGAACACGCACAGCCGCCTCAAAAGCGCTCGATCGGGTGCCTCCAGAAGATCGTGGCTCCAGTCGATGGTGACGCGCAGCGTGCGATGGCGGGGCAGGGCAGCCTGGCCTCCTCCGGCGAGCAATGTGAACCGGTCCGACAACCGATCCAGGATCTGCTCCACGGTCAGGACTCGTGTTCTAACTGCGGCGAGCTCGATCGCCAGCGGTAGGCCGTCGAGCCGCCGGCAAAGTTCGGCGATCACCGCCTGGTTGGCAGCCGTCACCTCGAACTTTCCAGATGCCGCCGCCGCTCTCTCGGTGAAAAGCATCACCGACTCGCTGTGACGGACCCGAGTGGAGGGTTCGTCTGCATGGACCGCGGGCAGTTCCAGAGGTGGAACCGGGAGCACGTACTCACCTGGCACGGACAGCGGCTCGCGGCTCGTCGCCAGTACGCGAACACCGGCTGCCGATTTGATGATGTCCGTCATAAGCTCGGATGCCGCTCCGAGCAGGTGTTCACAGTTGTCAAGCACGAGCAGGAGCTGCTTGTCGTGCAGATAAGCAAGCAGTAGCGCTCGCGGCTCCGTTGCTGCTTGGTCCCGCAGGTCAAGGCCGGCAGCCACCGCGTTGCTGACCAGGGCGGTATCCCGCACCTCCGCGAGCTCGACAAACCAGGTGCCGTCCCGGAAACCACGCCCGAGCTCCGAGGCAGCGCGAATCGCCAGCCGGGTTTTCCCGACACCGCCCGGCCCGACAAGGCTCACCAGGCGTGCCGCGGACAGCTTCGTTCTGAGTTCTGCAAGCTCGCGGCTGCGCCCGACGAACGTTGTCGTCTCGGCCGGCACATTGCCCAGGCGGCGGGTGGGTCTGGCCATGTTGAACCGGAGACTAATACCGGCCTGAGGTACGCAGGGGAACGACCAGGCACCCAAAACAGGTAATTCCGCCGATTTCAGGCTGGCGTGGGGTCCATAGCCTGCAGGCATGAGCAACGACCAACCGACACAGCGCGTTGAGGTCAGTTTCGTTGGCGCGCCACCCGTCCAACAGGTGAGACGCGCGTCGGGAGTCAGCGGCGTCGAGGTCGACGGGACGGTCCTGCGCTGTCTCGTTAATGGCAGCTTTCAGCCGTTCCTCGAGGCGCTGCGCGGCTACGAGGTCATCAGCCTTCAGGCGGGTTCAGCAAACAAGGAGCAAGCAAGTGAGTGATTTCGTCCGTCTAGACAGCGTTACCAAGGTGTACCAGGGCGGCATAACAGGAGCCCTCAATGACGTCTCGTTGAGCGTCGACGAAGGCGAGTTCGCCGTCATCATGGGACCGTCCGGCAGCGGCAAGTCAACGTTGCTCAACCTCGTGGCGGGGCTCGACCGCCCGACTTCCGGCAGGGTCGCGGTGCGCGGAGTCGACATCGACAAGCTCGGAGAAGCGGCGCTCGCTAGGTTTCGGCGCGACAGCATCGGCCTTGTCTTTCAGTTCTTCTACCTGCTGCCGAACTTGACGGCCTTGGAGAACGTCCTTCTCCCCGCCCAGCTCAAAGGCAACAACGCGGCCGCCCGGGCACGCGAGCTGTTCGAGCGCCTGGGGATCGGCGAAGTCGCCGAGCGGTTTCCGGCCAGGTTGAGCGGCGGTCAGCAGCAGCGCGTTGCCATCGCCCGGGCCCTCATCAATGAGCCGGCGCTCCTGCTGGCCGACGAGCCGACCGGGGCACTCGACACCCACAGCGGTGAGCAGGTAATGGAGCTCTTCTCGCAGCTGCACCGCAGTGGACAGACCATCATCTTCGTCACCCACGACCCCAGGCTCGCGAAGCGATACGCGACCCGAATGCTCACCGTCACTGACGGAGAGATCGTCGACGACATCCACTCGACACCCTCGCGGCTCCAGGAGGTTTCGTAATGAGAGCTGTATTCATCAAAGCCATCAAAGACCTGCGCAGGCGACGTCTGCAGGCCGCCGTGGTCACTGTTACCGCGCTGCTCGCCGTCGCCACCGGGACCATGGCGGTCGCATTGATATCGCAGACACGCGATCCATTCCAGACGGCCTTCGCGGCGCAGAAAGGAGCACATCTCCAGGTCGTGTTCGACGGCCGCGTCGATCCCGCGCTGCTCGCGGGTACACCGGCACTCATCGGCGCGTCGACGGTCGGCGGACCCTACCCCTCGACCCAGCTGCAGTTCCAGTTCGGTATTCACAAGTTCTCTCTCCCGGCCATCGGCCGCGACAACCCAGGTGGTCAGGTCGGACAGCTGCGAATCACCGGGGGGCACTGGCCCACGAGCGACAACGAAATCGCGCTGACGCGCTCGTTTGCACAGCTGAATCAGATCTCAATCGGTGACAGGGTCAAGGTCGTCAGTGTCCCGCAGGAACCGCAGCTCACCGTGGTGGCGGAGGTCGTGGACATCGATGAGGGAAGCGCTGATACCAGCAACCAGAACTCGTGGGTGCTGAGCTCCGCGGTCCCATCTCTGAGCTCGGCGAATTCGTCCTCTTACTTCATGGACTACCGATTCGCCGGCGACCCGACCGGCGCCCAGCTTCAAGCGGACGTCAGCAAGATTCGTAGCTCGCTGCCGGCTGGGAGCGTGGTCAGCTCCACCAACTATCTGGCGGTGCGGACCCTCTTCAACATCACCAACCAGATAACCAGCGGGCTGCTCCTGGCGTTCAGCGTTGTCGCGCTGCTCGCAACCGTGGCGATCGTCGTCAGTCTCGTCACCGGCATCGTCATCGCCGCCTTCCGCGAAATCGGGATCATGAAGGCTCTCGGCTTCACGCCACTGCAGGTGGAC
>CATPBO010000013.1 GCA_955652835.1 Candidatus Dormiibacterota bacterium | reverse complement strand
GAGGGGCATCGGAGCGGCGGCTATCAACAACCTGATGGAGGATGTGGCCACCGCCGAGATATCGCGGTCACAGGTCTGGCAGTGGATCAGACACTCGTCACGTCTGAGCGACGGCTCGACTGTGAGTTCAGACCTGGTGCGTGAGATCGCGGACGACGAGCTTGCTCAGATTCGCGAGCGGCAGGGTGAGGATGGATGGTCGAAGAGCCGTTTCAGCGACGCCCGCGCGGTGTTCGAGGAGGTCGCGCTGTCCAGCTCTTTCCCGGCTTTCCTGACCCTCGTGGCACAGCGCCACATAGATTGAGCCTGCACCCTTAACAGGCGGGGTTGCGTCCGTACACGCCTCGGCTTAGATTCAGCCGCAGTTGGTGCGTTTGGAGCTGGGGGAGGGGCTCCGATGGAGGGAGGGCCCGCCAGAGGAGCGCCTGTGGGGCTAGGGGCCGACCCTCGGGGTCGCTGGCGGCTTGCCGGGCAGGCGCCGCCATTGCCGGGGCCCAACACCGTTATTCGGGTTGCCGGGCACGAACGCGACAGCCGACGGTTTGACCATGCAGTTGTCCTTCCGGACGACGCTTCGCTCGCCACCCTCGTGATGCTCGATCACGACAGTCCGCTCAAGCACGGCACGTACGCGTACCTGCTTGCCGTCGACGATCGCGTTGAAGCCGCCGCTGACTTCGTGGTTGAGGGGTGGGACGATGCTGGCCAGAGAAACGAGATCAACGATCTTGCTCATATAGTGGCTTCCCTCGGGCTGGTAGGCGGTTTCAAGCCGCCGAAATAAAAAAAGCGCCGAACGATGTTCGGCGGGAGCGAATTTTACCAGAACCCCGCCGGCCGACCGATCGTAAACCGAGTCTACGCGCGGTGGGGGAATGCCGCTAGGCGGCTGAGCTGTGCTCCTGCATCCGAAGCTGGCGGGCGGCTTCCCGGCCGCGGCGCGCCGCTTCCTTGCTCGCCAGGTGGCGCACACGGAGATGCTGGGGGTTGACCATCAGGCGCCTTCGGTTGACGAGCACTTTGGGCTCGCCCGGAGCAGGTTCGACCACAGCCGTGCGCTCGAGCACCGCGGTCACCCAGACCCGGCGCCCGTCGACCTCGGCTTCGAAGTCGGGAAGGATCTCGTCGTCTTCATCCATCGAGACGCTGTCCAGCCGGACAAGCTCAGTTCGGCTGGTCAACGGGCTCTCGATGTTCTTTCGGTTTGAAGCCATGCTCATATGCCAGATACCCGATCGCGAGCAGGATCAAACCCGTCACCAGCCACGGAAGCAGGTGGGCTGGGAAGACTCCAAAGAGGGTCCGAGCTCGGGGGCCCAGCCGGCGCCCCAACTCGAGGAAGATCGCCGCCCAGATCGAGGCGGAAACAAGCACGCACGGTATGAATACCTTGTAGGGGACTCCAAGTATTCCCGACAGGGCGGATAGAACGATCCGCATTCCCGGGATGTGCCGGCCGAAGATGATGGCCCACGGCCCCCACCGCTTGAATATCCGTTCGGCGTGCCGCAGCCTTTCGTCGGTTACACCGATATATCGGCCGAAACGCTGGATGAACGGCCGCCCGTAGCGCCGGCTGATGGTCAGGTTGCAGGCACTGCCCAGGACCGCGCCTGCCACCACCGCGAGGTACGCCATGGGGTAGGGGATGGCGCCAGTTGTGGTCAGGTAGCCGCCGTAGGCGATGGCCACATCTCCAGGCGCAGGAAGAGGTACGCCGAGCTCCTCGAAGAAGATGACAAAGAACAGTCCGCCCGTCTGGTGGTCCAGGACGAACAGGCGAACCGCGCGCGACAGCGGACGCCACCAGCCTGGTTCGCGCAGCCAGCCGGGCAGGTCGAACGCGAGAAACGTGGCTATGGCTTGCGACATGTAAACGGCTCTTCCGCTAAACGGCTCTTCCGCCGTCAGCGCGCCAGCGTCGGCAGAACCTTCTGGGCGGAACCCCACTCGAGCACGACACCGAACACATCCGAGAAATGCTCCGCGTACGCGCGGGCTGCGACTGCAGTCTCGACCTTTTCTCTAGTGATCGATTCCACCGAGGTCGGCCTCTTGTCGACGTGCCCGCAAGGGACGATGCCATCGAAATAGTCGAGGTCGGTCGTGAGGTTGAGGGCAAAGCCGTGGCTCACTATCGACCGGTTCAGCTTGATTCCGATGGCGGCGACCTTCTCGCCCCCGGACCACACGCCCGTGAGTCCCGGTTCGCCTGGCTGTGAATCGATGCCCAGGTCGTGCAGGTAATCGATCAGCGACCGTTCCAACTTCTCCAGGTACTGCGGAATCGTCAAACCGAATTGCGCAAGGTCGAGGACCGGGTACCCGACCAGCTGGCCCGGGCCGTGATAAGTCGCTTCGCCTCCGCGATCCGACCAGATGACGTCCACATCGCGCTGCGCACGTTCCCCTTCATCCCACAGCACGTGATCGGACTTGGCTGCCTTGCCCATGGTGAAGACGTGCGGGTGCTCGAGCAGGAGCAGCGTGTCGGACGCGCGGCCATCGCGTAGGTCGGAGACGAGCTCCGCCTGGATATCCCAGGCCTCCCGATAGGGAGTCCTACCCAGCCAGCAGACTCTTACGAGCTGGGACTTGTTCATCGGCATGGTATGAGGAGCGCACCAGCGGACCGGATTCGACGTGTCCGAACCCCATCTGGAGGGCCTGCTCTTTCAAGCGGACGAACTCCTCGGGGCGGTAGAAGCGGACGACCTCAGCGTGTTTCTTCGAAGGCCGCAGGTATTGACCGACGGTCAGCACATCGATGTTGTGCGCCCGCATGTTTCGGAAGACATCCAGGAGCTCGTCCTCGGTTTCCCCCAATCCCACCATCAGGCCTGACTTCGTCACCATGTGGGGCGCCAGCGATTTCACATGGCGCAGCAGGGCGAGGCTGTTGGCGTAGACAGCCTTTGGCCGGATCCGCGAATAGAGCCGTGGCACCGTTTCAGTGTTGTGGTTGAAGATGTCCGGTCCCGCCTCGACGACCGTCTCAACAGATTCCAGATCGCCCTGGAAATCAGGCGTCAGGACCTCGATCGTCGTCCCTGGGCTCCGGCGGCGAATCGCGCGAATCGTCCGCGAGAAGATGCCCGCGCCGCCGTCCTTGAGATCGTCGCGGTCAACCGAGGTTATGACAGCGTGCTTGAGCCCAAGCTCGGCGACCGACTCTGCGACTCGCAGCGGTTCGCCGAGGTCGAGCTCGGTGGGCCGGCCCGACGTCACAGCGCAGAAGCGGCAGGCCCGCGTGCACACGTCGCCGAGGATCATGAAGGTGGCGGTCCGGCGGTTCCAGCAGTCGAAGATGTTTGGACACCGTGCCTCTTCGCACACCGTGTGCAGGCGGCCGGCGCGCACCATCTGCTTCAGGTCCTTGAAGTTCTCGCCTTCCGTGACCCGCAGCCGAATCCAGGATGGGATGGGGCCCGGGCTCAGGGGCTGGCTGCTCACAGTCGGATGCTACCGGGCGTCCAGTCTTCGAGTCGCTTTTTGATTTCCCCGAGGAACTGTCCGGCCATCATCCCGTCGATGATGCGATGGTCGAAGCTCAGGCACATGTTCATGATCTGGCGAACCGCGATGGCGTCATTGATCACGACAGGACGCTTGACGATGGACTCGGTGGTCAGGATCGCCGCCTGCGGCTGATTGATGATTGGCTGGCTGGCCACAGATCCGGTCGAGCCCGTGTTGTTGAG
>CATPBO010000012.1 GCA_955652835.1 Candidatus Dormiibacterota bacterium | reverse complement strand
GCCCTGGATGGCGGCCATCCGCTTCGGGTCGTTCTCGGCGTCGACCACGACCGTGGTGTCGTCCTTGGTCACGGTGACCTTGCGCGCCTTGCCCAGCTGCTCGACCTTCGTTTGGTCGAGCTTCAAGCCGAGGTCCTCGGAGATGACCTGGCCGCCGGTCAGGATCGCCATGTCCTCGAGCATCGCCTTGCGGCGGTCGCCGAAGCCGGGCGCCTTGACCGCGACGGCGGTGAAGGTTCCGCGCAGCTTGTTGACGATGAGAGTGGCGAGCGCCTCGCCCTCGACATCCTCGGCGACGAT
Organism: Candidatus Dormiibacterota bacterium; assembly: GCA_955652835.1. Taxonomy (GTDB): domain Bacteria; phylum Chloroflexota; class Dormibacteria; order Dormibacterales; family Dormibacteraceae; genus Palsa-870. Next base: position 9,213 of record CATPBO010000012.1, on the reverse strand, counting down.
CAACAGCGGCTTGCCGTGCTGGACCACGCGCTCCAAAACGGGGAGCAGGTCCTGGATGGCCGAGATCTTGCGGTCGGTGATGAGGATGTAGGGGTCCTCGAGGACGGCCTCCATCCGGTCCGGGTTGGTAACCATGTAGGCGGCGACATAGCCGCGGTCGAACTGCATGCCCTCGACCACTTCGAGCTCGGTGGCCATGGCCTGGTTGTCCTCGACGGTGATGACGCCGTCCTTGCCAACCTTGTCCATCGCGTCGGCGATGAGGTTGCCGATCTGCGTGTCCTGGCTGGAGATCGCCGCGACATGTGCGACGTCCTCGTGGCCCTTGACCGGCACGGACAGCCTCTTGATCTCGTCGACGATGGCCGCGACGGCCTTCTCGATGCCGATCTTCAGCTGCATCGGGTTCGCGCCCGCAGTGACGTTGCGGAAGCCTTCGCTGATCATGCTCTGCGCCAGGATCGTCGCCGTGGTGGTGCCGTCACCGGCCACGTCGTTGGTCTTGGTCGCCACCTCGCGCAGCAGCTGCGCGCCGGTGTTCTCCATTGCGTCCTTGAGCTCGATCTCGCGCACGATCGTCACGCCGTCGTTGGTGACGGTCGGGGCGCCAAACTTCTTCTCGAGGACTACGTTGCGGCCCTTGGGGCCGAGCGTGATGCGTACGGATGAGGCGACGATGTCAATGCCCTTCTTCAGGGCTTGTCTCGCCTCTACGTCGAATGTGACTGTCTTTGCCATATAACTCCCCTCTTTACTTCTTGCTCTTGCCGTTGGATGAGACGACTGCCAGAACGTCCTTCTCCGAGACGATCAGGTATTCGATTTCGTCGTGCTTGAATTCGTTACCGGCGTACTTGGCGTAGAGCACCTTGTCGCCGACCTTGAGCTCCATCGGCACCTTGGTGCCGTTGTCCAGGATCCTTCCAGTCCCCACGGCCTCGACGATGCCCTCCTGGGGCTTCTCCTTGGCGGTGTCCGGAAGTACGATCCCGCTCTTGGTTTTCTCTTCTTTCTCGACCGGCTTCACCACGACGCGGTCGCCTAACGGTCTCAGATTCATGTGCGCCCTCCTCAGCAAGCTTTTTTTGATTAGCACTCCCCACGCACGAGCGCTTAGCACTCGAGGGGGTCGACTGCTAATTCTACTACCCGCTTAGAGCGGCGTGTTAAACGTCGGGCTCGGACGGCGCCTGTTGTTCGGCCTGACGGATGAGCTCGCGGGCCGTCTCGGCCTGATCGTCGGGGACCAGGACTCGGGCTGGGGTCAGGTTGATCCCTACCCCGTAAGCGTGGTCTCCGAAGACCTCGACGCGAAGGCCGTCAGCCTGCAGCACTGCCGCGATGAGGTCAGCCTGGATGCGGTCGCCCTCGAAGACAACGCTCCAGCCTTTAACGGTCACGGTCGTACCAGCTTAATTGCGCACCGGTGGCGCCAAACGGGCGGAATCTTCGCCGTGCGGGCGCACGGTTGGCGCCAAACGAGCGGAATCGGGTTGCGTGCTACCAGCCTAGCGAGGGATCGACGGTCGAGGCCTGGCGGCCGAGGACGCGGGCGGCGTAATAGCCGGCGGAGGCGATCATCGCGGCGTTGTCGGTGCACAGCTCCAGGGGCGGCATGGTCAGCCGTGCCCGGTTGCCCACGACCTCCGCGGCGCGCTTGCGAAGCAAGGTGTTCGCGGCCACTCCGCCGCTTACGACCACCTCCGGGTAAGGCGAGTCCGAGAGAGCGGCGTCCAGCTTTTCCAGCAACGACTCGACCACGGAGCGCTCGAACGCGGCGGCCAGGTCAGCTTTGTCTTGCGGGCTCACGCTTTCACCAAGGTCACGCAACCGGTAGAGCAGCGCCGTCTTCAGGCCGCTGAAGCTGTACTCGAGGCCTTTGAGCGATGGCTGGGGCAGGGGCTGGCGGCGCGCGTCGCCGGTGCGGGCCAGGCGGTCCAGCGCCGGGCCGCCGGGATAGCCGAGGCCCAGCATGCGAGCCGCCTTGTCGAAGGCCTCCCCCGCGGCGTCATCGCGCGTGCGGCCGATGACCTCGAAGCGCCCGTGCTCCGGCATCCGAACGAGGTCCGAATGGGCGCCGCTGACGACCAGCCCGAGCAGCGGAGGCTCGAGATCGGGCCGCGTGAGCATGGCTGCGTAGATGTGTCCCCACAGGTGGTTGACGCCGGTCAGGGGTCGCGACCACGCGGCCGCCAGGCCCTCCCCCACGCCCACTCCCACCAATAGGCAGCCGGCGAGGCCGGGGCCGCGCGTGACCGCGATCAGGTCGAGGTCGGCCGGTTTTGCGCCGGCGCCTTCCAGGGCGAGGTCGAGCAGGTGCGGGAGGCGCTCGAGGTGATCGCGGGCGGCCAGCTCCGGCACCACGCCGCCGAAGCCCCTGTGCAGGTCGACCTGGGAGTGGATGACGTTGGAGAGGACACGACGGCCATCCTCGACCACGGCGACGGAGGTCTCGTCGCAGCTCGTTTCGATGCCGAGTGTGAGCCGACGGGATTGCATGCTTAAGCCCCTCACCCTAGCCCTCTCCCCGATGGGGAGAGGGGACCGTTCTTAACGCGTTTGTTATTTCCTCGATGACCCCATCCGCGTTGTTGAAGACTTCGTCGTTCCAAAATCGGATTACTCGGTACCCGGCGCGTTCGATGGTCTCCGTTCGTATTGCATCCAACCTCTGTCGCTCGTCGTTTCCGTGAGTGTCGCCATCGAGTTCGATTACCAGGCGGGCTGGGAGACAAATGAAGTCCGCGATGTAAACAGGGTCTCTTCGCATTCGACGGATGATCGCGGCTGATCGGACAGGTTGGAATGCCGTTAACAGTTCCAGCTTAAGCCCCTCACCCTTGCCCTCTCCCCGATGGGGAGAGGGATCACTCCCCTTTGGTGAGCAGGTCGCGGCGGAGGCCGCGGACGTCGGCGTCGATCCGCTCCAGGTTCGCTTCGTACGCACGGCGGAAGCGCGGCGAGTGGATGGAGTCGGACCACATGACGATCGCGTCCTCGCCGTTGTCCGTGTAGTAGCCCTTGCGCCGGCCGATGACCTTGAAGCTGAAGGCTTCGTACATGTGCATCGCGTTCTCGTTGGTCGTGCGCACCTCGAGCGTGACCCACTTCGCTCCCATGTCGTAGGCCGCCTGGACGAGGCCAGCGAAGATGATCCGGCCGTAACCCCGATGCTGCATGTCGCGGCGCACGCCGATCGTCGTCACGTGAGCCTCGTCGTACATGCGCCACATGCCGCCATAGCCGATGATCGTCGGGTCCATGTCTGGAGCCCGGAAACCCGCCGGATTCTCGATCAAGCCTTCCTGCCGCAGCACGACGTAGTGGGCACTGGCGCGCGACGCGAGCTCGCGGTAGTAGGCATTCCGGGGCCACGGCGTCGCGAAGATCTCGCGCTCGATCTCCTGGACGGTGGCTACGTCGGCCTCGCGCATGAGCTCGAGGGCCAGCTGTTGGCGGATCTGAACCATTACTTGGCCGGCGCCGCAAACGACTGCATGTACTCGAGTTTAAGACTGTCGTAGGGCACTTCGCGAGCCGTCTTCAGGAGCGCCGCGGCCGCCTCGACAAAAGGCTGCAGCTCGCTCTCAGGCTTGAAGCGGTGTCCCGCCCTCTGGAGCGCTGCCTCCGCGCCCGGTAAGACCCTGCCAACGAGGCTATGGCTGGTGGGTATGTCAGCCGGTTCACCCAGGGCGAGCTCACCGCCTGGCACTAGGTAGTAGAAGCGTCCCCGTCCCGCCTCTGAGATGGCTGTGACCGGTTGGTCGCTGCGGGCCGCCTGCAACTGGAGGGTCGGCAGGGGAACGATCGGGATTCGCAAACCCATCGCCAGGCCCAGGCCGAAGGAGACCCCCACGCGGAGCCCGGTGAAGGATCCCGGGCCGGTGGCAACCGCGACCCTGGTGATCGTCTTCCCGCGGGCGATGCCGCGTAGCTCTGCGATGAGCCGCGGGTCACGCGACGGTATGAACGTCTGCGAAGTCTCCTTCCCGATCGTGGCGACCACGGCCATGCTCGACGAGGTATCAATGACTAAGATCACGCTTCGTCCTGACCAGGCGGCGGTCGCCACCGAGGTGCTCAATCTCGATCAAGGCGGAGCCCGGCACCTGCAGACGGTCGCCCCATTCGATGACGACTGCGCCCTGGTCCGCCAGCTCCTCCAGGCCCAGGTCGCCCAGCTCGGTGTTGTGTTCGACGCGGTACAGGTCCACGTGTGCGAGCTGCAGGCGACCCGGGTAAACGCGCACGAGCTGGAAGGTTGGGCTGGCGACCGGCGCGACCGAGCCAGCGCCACGGGCCATACCACGGACGAAGGTCGTCTTGCCTGCCCCCAGCTCGCCCGTCAGCAGGACCACGTCACCCGTCCGCAGGCGCTCACCCAGGCCCACGCCGATGGCCTCTGTCTCGGCTGCGGAGGTCGTGGTCGTCTCACGCAAAGTGGTCGTAACCGCTGACCTCGAGCTGCACCGGCATGCCGTTGGCGCCGAGCACCTGCACTGACGAGTCGTCGGTGAGAAATCCAAACGGCGCCAGCCCTGCCTTTCTAATAAGGTCATCCGGGCCGGCGCAGACGAGCTGAGCCTCCTCGCCGCTGGTCAGCGCGTCCTCCAATGAGGCCCCATCCGCCACGGGTACCTCGGCCGCGCGGATGACGCAGCCGGCGCCCGAAAAGGCGACGAACTTGTCCATCTCCCTGAGGAGCCCGTCGGAGATGTCGCCGCAGCAGAGCCCTGCCTCGTTCAAGCGCCGGCCCTCGTCCAGCAGCGGCCAGAGCCGCAGGGGACGGCGTTCGCGAAGCGCGACTGCCGCTTCACCGAGCCTGCCGGTCACCGCCACAGCCCAGCCGGGTTGGGCTTCGCTTCGGGCCAGCGGGCGTTTGTCGGTGCGACCGACGACCGTAATCGAAACCACCGCCGGACCGTCGATGGAGCTCATATCGCCGCCGGCGATGAGGATGTGTGTCTTCTGCGCGAGGGCAGCCATCCCCGCGTAGAGCCCGGTCAGGTTTTCAACCGTCCAGGCGTTTGGGAGCGCGATCGAGGTCAGCGCCCACGAGGGTGTGGCGCCCTTGGCGGCGAGGTCGCCAAGCGAGAGCGCTAGCGAGCGCCACCCGGCGTCCTCGGCGCTCATCCAGCCGAGGTCGAAATGGACGCCTTCAACGAACATATCGCAGGAGGCGACAGTGAAGCCGCCCGCCTCGGCGAGCACGGCGGCGTCGTCCTGTCCTGCTTGTGTGGCGAGGTAGGGCTTGATTCGCTCGAGCAGCCCGAACTCGCCGATGCCTTCGACTTTCACTGTGACTCGACGAGCATGGTACGCAGGCGCCGCGCAGCCAATTTTGGATCCGGCGCCTCGGCGATCGCACGGATAACGCATGCGCGCCGCAACCCCTCCGCGGTCAGCTGCCCGACGTTCGACGCGTTGACGCCCCCGATCGCGAATACAGGCACCTTCGGGCCGACGGCCCCCGCGATCGCGGCCACGCCCTTCGGTCCGATGACCTGCTTGTTTTTCTTGATCGGGGTGGCGAAGGCCGGTCCGCTGCCCAGGTAGTCGGCGCCATCGGCGATCGCCGCCCGGGCTGCCTCCGGGCTGGAAGCCGACGCCCCGATGAGCAGGCGGTCACCACCGACCCGTCGGGCCTCGCCGGCGAGGCGATGAGCAGAAGCGATGGAGAGGTCATCCGGCCCCAGGTGCACTCCTTCGGCGTCGCTGAGCAAAGCAATATCGACGTGGTCGTTGACGATGAAAAGAACGCCTGCTCGCGCCGTGATTTCGCGGACGCGGCGCGCGAGCGTGAGGAGCTCCCCCCTCGCCAGGCTCTTGTGGCGCAGCTGAATGACGTCAGCTCCTCCGCGCACAGCAGCCGTCGCGAGATCGGCGATTCGATCTGGTGCGGCATCCGGGGTGATGAAGTACAGGTGAGCGGCGAGCAGTCTGCTGCGGGTCGTGGTACTCACTTAAGCCCCTCACCCTAGCCCTCTCCCCGATGGGGAGAGGGGAAAGCTAGGTCAGGAGCTGGCGCAGCTTGTCTCGGAAAGCGGGCGGCGTGTCGCACTCGCATGAGTGCTTGACCAGCCGCTTGAGATGAGCTTCGAACTCGTAGTGGTCCTGACAGTCAGGACAGCTTTCGAGGTGGAGCTGCAGCTCGAGGACCTCCGTCGAGTTCAACTCGCGGTCGACAAAGCGATCTAGCTTCTCCGAACAATCCTTACAGTTCATTGCTGCACCTGCTGTCCGCCGTTGGCGCGGACGATACCTGATTCCACCGCATAGTCATAGAGGGATCTTTGTAACTGCTGGCGGGCGCGGTGGAGTCGGGACATGACCGTGCCGATGGGCACGCCCAGAGTCTGCGCCGCGTCCTTGTAGGAGAACCCTTCGACGTCGACCAGCAGAACGACCTCGCGGTGCAGCGGCGGAAGCTTCTCGACCGCCTTGACGACCTCTGACGCGGCCAGCTTGTCGAGCACGTCTGCCTCGGGCCTCGCGCCCTCATCCTTCAGCTTGTCGTAGAGCACAAACTCGCCGACATCGTCCAGGCTCACGTCCTCCTTCCGGGACCCCCTGAAGCGGTCCCAGAACAGGTTGCGCATAATCGCGAAGAGCCAGGCCTTCATGTTCGTGCCCTGCTGGTAGCTGTGCTGGTAGCGAAGGGCGCGGAGGTAGGCCTCCTGGACGAGGTCCTGCGCCTGGTCCGGGTCACGGGTAAGCCGGAGCGCGCCCCGATACAAAGTGTCGAGATGTGTCAATGCCTCTTCCGCGAAGGCAGTTCTTGCGGGACTCTCCGCCATCAGTAGTGCCAGTTTAGGGTCACCTGCCTTGCGTCATCTGGAATCACAAGGGGGCCGTCCCTATTCCGAATAGCGCCTCTCCACTCGGGGCCCGATGCTCGTCAGCACCTCGTACGAGATGGTGTTCGACCATTCGGCCACCTGTTCGGCGGTGATCTGCTCATCGCCGTCGGGCCCAATCAGGGTCGCGACATCGCCGACCAGCGCCCCCGGGACGTCTGTGACGTCGAGCGTGACCGCGTCCATGCTGACCGCGCCGATGAGCGGCGCTCGCCGGCCCCGCACCAGGACGTGCCCGCGGTTCGAGCGGGCCCGGTGCACGCCGTCGGCGTAACCGATGCCGACGGTCGCTACCCTCCTCTTGTCGGGGGCTTTCCAGGTCGCGCCGTAACCGACGGTGGCGCCCGCCGCCACCGTCTTGAGGTGAGTAACGACCGACCGCAGCGCAAGGGCGGGGCGCATGCCGGGCCACTCGCAGCCGTAGATGGCGATGCCGCACCGCACGGCGTCCAGGCCAAACTCCGGATGGCGGAAAGCTGCCACCGAGTTGCAGGCATGGCGCCGGCCCGGGTCGACCTCGAATGTGGCCATGGCCTCGATGAAACGCTCGAACTGGGCTCGCGTCATCGCGTCGTCGGAGTCGGCGCTGGCGAAATGCGTCCACGTGCCGGCCAGGCGCAGCCGCGACGAGTCCCCGATGAACCGCGCGAGTCCGGGGGCCTCGGCCGGGGAGCATCCGAAGCGCCCCATCCCGGTATCGATCTTCAGGTGCACCGGCACGACCTCTTCGGTTTCGCGGAGCGCCGCTGCAAGCTCGCGGCTGGAGACCGCGATGCACCATCCACCCGCTGACGCCGAACGAGCTTGATCGATTGTGAGGCCGCCCATGACGAGAACCTGCTCGGCGGGCACGAGGCTCCCGAGGGCGTGCGCCTCTTCGAGCGTGGCAACAGCGAGGCCCGTCGCGCCGCCGTCCAGGGCGGCCCGCGCGACCTTGACCGCGCCGTGGCCGTAGCCGTCCGCCTTCACGACAGCGAGAAGATGCGACCCATCGGTCAGGTGCGCGATGATGCGGGCGCAGTTGGCGCGGACAGCGCCGAGGTCGACATCAGCCCAACGCAAGGAGGTGATCAACCGACTTCCCAAGCGCACGTTTGGCGCCAAACGTGCGCAATCCCAACGGTAAATCCGCCCCGTTGGCGCCAAACGTGCGGAAAGGGTTCGGCGCCGGGCAACTAGAGGCCACCTTGCCGGAGCACGTTCATCACGACGGGGATCTCGGGCAGCAGGTCGCTCGCCAGCAGGCCGGAGTCGCCGAGACGCTGCGAGATCCGCCTGCCGGCCGCTGCGTGGATGTACACGCCGGTGACGGCGGCCGCGAAGGGATCGGAGCCCTGCGCGATGAGACCGCCGATGATGCCCGCGAGGACGTCGCCCGTGCCGCCGGTCGCGAGCGCCGGCACCTCGTGAGGGTCCTCGCTGGTCCGGCCGTCCGGGTGCGCGACGATCGTGTGCGCTCCTTTGAGGACGACCACCGCACCCCATTCCTTGGCCGCCTTGCGCGCGGAGGCGGTGCGATCGCTGCCGATCGCCTCGATGGTCTTGCCGGTCAGGCGGGCCAGCTCGCCCGGGTGCGGGGTCAGGACTCGGTTCTTGCCCAGCTTGCCCTTGGAACGCGGGGAGTCGGCCAGCGCGTTGAGCCCGTCAGCGTCGATCACCAACGGACACGTCGCGTGGAGAGCAAGGTCGAGGACAAGGCGCCAGGTCGAGCTGTCGCGACCGAGGCCGGGGCCGATCACACCGACCTCCGCCGATGCCAGCTGGCGCAGGATCGAATCGTAAGCCGCGTGACCGACAGCCCCCGGCGCCACCTCGGGCACCGGCGTCGCCATGACCTCGGTGCACTTGGTGGCGAGGATCGGGTAAATGGTGTCGGCGACCAGCAGCCTGACCAGTCCCGCCCCCGTCCGGGCCGTCGCGGTTGAGGCGAGGTATGCCGCCCCGGTGAATCCCAGGCTGCCGGCCAGCACGACCGCAGTGCCGAAGGTGCCCTTGTGGGCGTCGTGGGGCCGGTCGGGCAGGAGGACCACGTCCGGGGCAGGAAGGAGGTCGTTCGCCGCGTCTGGCATCTCGAGGTGCGCCGTGGCGACGGCAAGACCGCTGTGGTGGGTGATGCTCACCTCGAGGCGCGCGCCGCGGTGGTCGCCGAGGAGTCGTGCGCGGGGGGCGCCGTTGGGGCCAGGCAGCACCTCAATGCGCCGGCGCGGAAAGCAGATGCCGGTGCCGTCGAAGCACTTGATCACCGCCTCTTTGGCGGCCCACCTGCCGGCGAGGCGGTCGGGGTTGCTCGCGCAGTAAGCCTGCTCCGCGGGGGTGTAGACCTTGTTGAGGAACCCGGGGCCGGAGCGTCTGACAG
>CATPBO010000011.1 GCA_955652835.1 Candidatus Dormiibacterota bacterium | reverse complement strand
TATCCAGATCGCGATCGTCGTGGGCGCCAGACTTGCGCGCCAGCGGCTTCAGAGCGGTGAGCAGCACAGCGCCTCCTTCCGGATCGAACTGCCCGCTCACGAGCACTGTGCCATCCATCCACGTGCTGACCTTGAGCCGGCGGTTCTGAACCAACTCGGCCTGTTCATCGGCGTAACGCCGGGGGTCGGCCGCGTGCCGGTAGTGGGTGCAGATGTAGTGGAACTTGCCGGGTGAGTTGTCGCGCGCCTTTTCGATCAGCGCCCTCTCGTCGAACCGATCACCGAGGGCTTCAGCCGTCCTGGCCATGACTGTCATGTGGGCAAAACCGATCTCGGCTTTGCCCACGGCCTGGGTGCTCTCGGGCATCCGATGCATCGCCTCGCCGACGGCAATGCTGTTGGCGGCTGCGCCGCTGGTCACGTGGCAGTTGAAGCGAATCCAGTCGATGGGACTGACGAAGCCGTCGTAGTCGTACTTGTCCCTGGTCGCAAACTCAGCCGTAAGTTGGGCTATGTAGAGGTCCCGCTCATCTCTCGCGTGGTATTCGCGGCGGAGCTCTTCGGCGATTTCGTCGTCAGAAAGCTGCTTGAGATCGACTATCGCCGGCGTGGTGTCCATGAGTCGATCTTACGAACAGTTGTTCGAGAGTCAACCCAGCCTGTTAATTTCTAGATTCGCGCTGGCTTGATTCCGTACAACGCCCCGTACTTTCTCCGCACGTAAGCGATCCATGGCGCCGCAGTCAGCGGCCTGCCTGTGGCTCGCTCGAGCAGCTCGTTGGGCGTGAACTTGCGCCCATGCCGGTGCACGTTCTTTCGCAACCATGCGAGCAGCGCCACGAATTCGCCTCTTTCAAACCCCGCCTCCAGGTCGGGGATGTCCGCGCGGACCTTCTCCATCAGCTGCGCGCCGACGAGGTTGCCGATCGTGTATCCGGGGAAGATCCCGAAGCTCACGGAAGACCAATGGATGTCCTGCAGCACTCCTTCACGGTCATTCGGCACGTTGATGCCGAGGTACGACTTCACGCGCTCGTTCCAGGCCTCCGGCAGATCGCTGACCTTGAGGGTGCCCTCGAGCAGCTCGGTTTCCAGCTCGAACCGGAGCAGGACGTGCATGTTGTAGGTCACCTCGTCCGCCTCGACCCGGATCAAAGATGGATACGACCTGTTGACCGCTCGGAAGAAGCCCTCGTCGTCGACGCCACGCAGCGGCTCGGGAAAAGCGCTGCGAAGGCTCGGGAAAAAATGCTTCCAGAACGGAAGGCTGCGTCCGACGAGGTTCTCCCACAGACGAGACTGCGATTCGTGAACACCCGGAGACGCACCGCCCCACAGCGGGGTGCGGTCGATGTCGTCGCCCATGCCCTGGTTGTACATGGCGTGACCGGACTCGTGGATCGAGCCGAAGAGGCATTCGTTGAAGAAGTCGCGCGAGACGCGCGTTGTGATGCGGACGTCGCCAGGTCCAAAAGACGTGGAGAACGGGTGGGCTGAGATGTCCTGGCGCCCGCGTTCGAGGTCGTAGCCAAGCTTGCTGACCACGTCCAGCGCGTATCTCACCTGCACGGCCGGCTCAAAGCCGCGATACAGCACGCGGTCGTCAACGGCGTCCGCATGCCGCGCGATGTCGGCGATGAGCGGCACGATCGCCTTTTTGAGCTCGGCGAAGATCGCTTCGAGCTCGTCGGTTGTCATGCCGGGCTCGCTGCGATCGAGGAGCGCGTCGTAAGGCCGATCCTTGTAACCCAGCGCGTCGGCGATCCGGCGGTTGAGCTCGACGTTCTTTTCCAGGGCCGGCGCGAAGAGCTTGAAGTCGCCCTCGCGACGGGCCTTAAGCCACACCGGACGCGCAGTTGAACTGGCCCGGGCTACTTCCGTTATGAGCTCGGGAGACAGCTTGTGCTCCTGGTCGTAGTCGCGCCGAGTAACGCGGACCACACTTGCCTCATAAGAGTCGTAGGGGAGGCCGGCGGTCTCTTCCTCGAGCTCGCTGAGGAGGCGGCCGACCTCGTCGGAGGTGAAGCGGACGTGAGACAGTCGGAGCAAGGTGGAGAGCTGATCGGAGCGGGCGGCGACGCCGCCCGGCGGCATGTACGTTTCCTGGTCCCATTCGAGGACCGCGGCGGCCCGGCTGAGGTCCGTTACCTCAGCCAGGATCGTTTTCATTCGCTTCAGCTTGTCGCTCATAATTCCCGGGCTCCCGGGTATTCTCCCGAATGGCGATCACGCCCCGCTAGCTCAGTGGATAGAGCATCTGCCTTCTAAGCAGAGGGTCGGGGGTTCGAATCCCTCGCGGGGCACTTTGAATGATCCCGGCAGCTCGCCCACTTTTAACGTAGCCCGAACAGTGTCTACGCATTCCAGCTTGGGGCTAGTCGCTGTCCTCGTCGGCTGGAATGGGTAGCAGCTCCCACCCCAGCGCCAACTAGAAGCGAACGGCAATTGCTGCGCGCGCAACGTGCGAACTGCGCAGTAACCTAGTAACGGGGGACAGAGATGCGGAGTCTCCGTCCCCTTGTCGAACTTAGCGGCGCCAAGGCCTGCTGTCACTGGGACTTTCCACCCAAAGGGGAGGCCGTCCAACCCAAGCGTGCCCTGGGCCAGGGCGAACCGCAAGCCTAGGTTGGCTTTGATCTCCTTTCTCGGCGCCGGTCCGGCGTGGACCGAAGTACATGGTGCAGGCGGGGGGGCGGTCCTAAGACTGCACCACGGCCCGCCTGACAAAGATCACGTTCGCCCATCGCTCGTAACAAAAGCAGCAACCGCCATTGCCAAGGGATATGTGCGGGTAGTTTGGCTCAGCGCTTGGCGTATTTCGCGGCGCTCATGAAGTCGACCTGCACGCAGGGCTCGTTACCGATCACCCAGGCGTCGTGACCCGGCGTCACGTGCATCAGATCGCCAGGCCCGACTTCGGCTTCGGTGCCGTCGTCGTGCACGATCTTCATGCGTCCAGACACGCAGTAGGCCAGGTGCGGCGACTGGCAGCTGTCCGTCTTCGCGATTGGCTTGACGTTCGCGGACCACTTCCAGCCGGGCTCGAACGTTGCGACGCCGACCATATGGTCGCCAAAGTCGAGGACGTCGAGGTGACCCTTGCCCTCGAACTTGCGCGTCTCGTCGGGAGCGCTGGCGTTTTTGACCCGGAGCGATTTACCTGTGGTTTGGGCCATGCTTTACCTCCAAAAGTGGACCGCTGCGGCAGCGGTCTTCGGATGCGGCGCTATGGCCACCATACGCTCCAATGACTGAGGCGCACGAGCCACGATAAGTAGCCGCTGGGCCCCTAGGTAAAGAGCGGGGCCGGACCCTATCGGCCCGACCCCCACAGCCCCCGAGTGAGACCTACCGCGCTACCACGTCGGCTGGTCATTATCGCGAATTGCCATGATTCTCAAGCAGGCGAACGATCTCCTTTTGCTGCGCTTTCGCCTCTGGTGAGCCGGTGCCGCCGCGGCCGGTGTTCTGGGTCGCGAGCAGCATTGGTGTCGAGCCGCGCTTGTTCTTGCGTTGGGCGTCGGCGCCGCCGGCGAGGAGCGCCCTCACGGCTGTGGCGCAACGCGTGCGCACCGCGCGGTGCAGCGGAGTCACGCCGCTTTTGTCGACGGCATTTGGATCGGCGCCGGCCTCGATGAGGCAGGCGATGGTCGCCTCTTGTGCATGCGGATTCCATGTGTGCGATCCAGGCATGCCGACAACGGCGGCGTGAAGGGGCTCGGCACCGCGGCGATTCCTGGCGCAGACGTCGGCGCCCATGGACATCAGCTCTCGCACAATGTCTGTTCGGTAGGTCCCCGCGGCGATGTGCAGTGCAGTGTCGCCCGCATAGAAGTAGCGCCCGATCGCGTCGAGATATGCCTGGGCCGTCTGGCGGGTTGCGCCCTCTTCGAAGGAGGCACGGGCCAACGCAGGCGATGCGGTGAGCAGCCGCAAAGTGCCGGCTGTATCACCCGCGACGATGGCCTGCACCAGCGCCATAAGGGCTGAATCGCGTGTGTTGAGCTCGATCATCCGCCTACAACCTTCCTCGCGTGATGGTAGGTCTGATCTGCACCAGTAGGAAATCTCAATCCAGGTTTCGGATCGACGGCACCAGCAGGGCAATCGCGCAAAGAACCGCTGCCGCGAGCCCCGAGACGAGGAAGGTATCCGGAATTGGATATCGCTGAATCGCGAATCCGTACAAGATCGGGGCGACCGGGAGCAGGAGCAACGCTCCGAAGTAATCGACTGATGTGACACGGCCCAGCATCTGGGCGGGCACGTGACGCTGCAGCGCCGACTCCCAGATGACCTGGAAAACGGTGAGGCCGACGCCGCTGAGGAACCCGAAGACCAGGATCGGACCCAGGGACGGAAAGAAGCCGAATCCAGCGAGCGCGATGGAGGCGAGGATCTCGGCCGCGTACATGACCGGCCCGCTCCTCCGTTGTGGAAGTAGGGTGACGATCACGCCGCCGCTGGCCTCCCCCAGTCCAATCGCTGACGTGATCAACCCGAAGACCCGCGCGTCCGCCAGCAGCACGTGTTTGACGAGCAGCGGCAGTCCAACGATCAGCGGTCCGAACAACGCCGCGTTGACCAGGGCGAACCCGAAGATCGTGATCCACAGCCACGAGATCGAGAACGTGAATCGCAGGCCTCCCCAGACCTCGGCCAGAAAGCGCTCGCCCGATGATTCAACCGCTCGCGGCCGGCTGGTCATGAGCAAGGCCGCGAAGCTGATGAAGAATGTCGCCGCGTCGAAGGCAAAAGCGGGAGGCGGTCCGCTGAACGCAACCAGCAATCCCGCACCG
>CATPBO010000010.1 GCA_955652835.1 Candidatus Dormiibacterota bacterium | reverse complement strand
TCAACACGCACATCCCGCTGGTCAACGAGATGCCTCACGGAGGCTACAAGCAGAGCGGCTACGGCAAGGACATGTCCATCTACTCGCTCGAGGAATACACGCAGATCAAGCATGTGATGGCGTCCCTCGACTGAGCGAACCAGAGAAAGCGCCGGCGCAAAAAGCCCCGGCGCTGCGGCTGCAAGGCATTCGCAAGAACTACGGCCAGGTGGTTGCGGTCGCCGGCGTGGACCTCGTCATTGACGAAGGTGAGTTCTTCACGCTGTTAGGCCCCTCTGGCTCTGGCAAGACGACTTTGCTGCGGATGATCGCCGGTTTCGAGCGTCCTGATGCAGGTCGAATCGAGCTGGGCGGTCGCGACGTCACCTCGCTGCCGCCACATCTACGCAACACGAACACCGTGTTCCAGGACTACGCCCTGTTTCCGCACATGAGCGTCGCCGACAACATCGGCTACGGCCTGCGCATCAAGGGCGTCCCGAGCACGGAACGCCGGCGGCGCGTTGAGCGGGCGCTGCAGATGGTGCGCCTCACGGGCCTTGGTCAGCGGCGCCCCAACCAGCTTTCCGGCGGCCAGCGGCAGCGGGTCGCACTCGCTCGCGCGGCCATCAACGAGCCAGAGGTTCTGCTGCTCGACGAGCCCCTGGGCGCCCTCGACCTGAAGCTGCGCCAGGAGATGCAGATCGAGCTCAAGCAGATTCAGAAAGAGGTCGGCATCACCTTCATCTATGTGACCCACGACCAGGAGGAGGCCCTCACGATGAGCGACCGGGTCGCCGTCATGTCCAACGGCCTGATCGAGCAGATCGGGACGCCTGTCGACGTTTACGAGCGGCCCGCCACGGAGTTCGTCGCCGGGTTCATCGGCATCTCCAACGTCCTGGTCAGGGATGGCGTCCGTTTCGTGGTGCGCCCGGAGAAGATCCGGATGCTCGCGGACAGTGAGGTACCGGAGCCAGGGGCGCATGTGGAACCCGGCACGGTAGAGGAGGTCGTATACGTGGGGATGTCCACCCGCTACGTCGTACGACTCGACCGTGGCGAGCAGCTGGTTGCAGTGCGCCAGAATATGGACGCCGCGGGCGACGCCCAGCGGTTCCAGGGCCGGCCGGTGCGGCTGGCCTGGACGGCGGATCACACGTACGTTCTCGACTAAAGAGAGGTAGGAAGATGAGTTCAGGAGATCGCGGCCCGGCCGGCTGGATACGGTTGGGATGTTCCGCAGCGGCCGTCATGCTCGCGGCAACGGCGTGCGGGTCCAGCACCACGACACCGGGTTCGACCCTTCAGCAGCCGCCTACAGCGAAGATGGCGCCCCTGGCTTCAATCGGTGCAGGGGAAGGCCAGCTGAACCTCGTCCTGTGGGACGGGTATGCGGACAAGTCCTGGGTCGACCCGTTCACAGCGACGACAGGCTGCAAGGTCACCCAGCACCCCGCCGGCTCGTCGGACGAGATGGTGAGCCTGATGAAGGACGGCGGTGGTGGAAACTGGGACATGGTGTCTGCATCCGGTGACGCGGACCTTCGCCTGATCTACAGCGGCGATGTGAGGCCGATGAACACCGCCCTGATCCCCGACTTCACCAACTTCCAGACCTTCTTCCAGTCACCGCCCTACAACACGATCGGCGGAGTCCACTACGGGATCTCGCTGCAGTGGGGCCCGAACACCCTTCTCTACAACACCAAGAAGTTCGTCAACCCGCCGACGAGCTGGAACGCCATCTACGACACCGCGAACAAGGGTCTCGTCACCGTTCCTGACAACCCGATTCAAATCGCCGATGCGGCGCTGTACCTGAGCAAGACAACACCGAGCCTTGGCATCAAGGATCCATATGAGCTGACGCAGAAGCAGTTCGACGCGGCGGTCACTCTGCTCAAGAACCAGCATCCTCTGATCAAGAAGTACTGGGCGCTTGCGACAGATGAGATCTCGCTGTTCCAGAACGGCGACGTGACGATTGGCGCTGCCTGGCCATACCAGACCATCCAGCTCAAGCTTGCCGGCGCGCCTGTCGCCGACACCATCCCGAGCGAGGGTGCCACCGGATGGGCGGACACCTGGATGCTGGCCACCAAAGCCACGCACCCCAACTGCGCATACATGTGGACCAAGTGGGTGAGCACAGCCAAAGTCCAGGCGATGCAGGCCCTGTCCTTTGGCGAAACGCCTGTCAACACCAAGGCGTGCGCCGAGATGGAAGCGCTTCAGGCCGGATCGTGCTCGCAGTACCACGCCGATGCACCGGGATCGTACTTCGACACGATCAAATTCTGGAAGACGCCTATCGCACAGTGCCCGGACGGGAGCAGCAGCTGCATCCCGTACGACCAGTGGGTCTCGGCTTGGACCACCATCAAGGGTTAGTTGGCAGCTGAAGCCGTAAGACGGCCTCGTCCCAAGGGGGGCGGGGCCGTCCCGTTCAGGGCCCTGCTGTGGCGCTTTCCCTGGCTGCGCCCGGTCCTCCTGCTGACGCCGCCGATGGCCTGGTTCGTCCTGGTCTATTTCGCCTCGTTGGTGCTGCTTCTGATCACCGCCTTCTGGTCGATCGACCCGTTCACGACGCAGATCGTCCAGGTCTGGAACACCAACAACTTCCGGATCATCCTCACCGAGCCGACCTACCGCGCGATCATCGGCCGGACGGTCGGCCTGGCCGCGCTCGTCACCGTCACCGACGCGGCGCTCGCGTTCCCGTTCGCCTATTACATGGCAAAGGTCGCGTCGCGCCGGACCCAGACCCTGCTGTTCGCCGCAATCCTTCTACCGCTGTGGGCGAGCTACCTTGCACGCGTCTATGCCTGGATCCTCATCCTCAACCACAGCGGGGTGCTCAACTGGAGCCTGCAGTCGATCGGACTTCCCGCTGCGAACATCGGCTATACGAACACCGCGATGTGGGTGGTGTTCTCGTACATCTGGCTCCCGTTCATGATCATCCCCACCTACGCCGCCCTCGAGCGGGTGCCGGATTCCCTGCTTGAAGCGGCCGCAGACCTCGGAGCGCGGCGCTGGCGCACGTTGCGGGACGTGGTGCTGCCGCTGGCCATACCCGGCGTGGTGGCCGGCTCGATCTTCACCTTCTCGCTGACGCTCGGCGACTACATCACGCCGATCCTGGTGGGCGGCGCCGACTCCACATTCATCGGCAATGTTGTCTACAGCAACATCGGTATCGCCAACAACGTCCCGTTCGCGGCGGCCCTGGCGATCGTCCCCGTCGTGATCATGGCCGCCTATCTATTGATCGCGAAGCGCCTGGGCGCCTTCGAGGCCCTGTAAGCGGTGGACGGAATGTGGGCGCGGATGGCGCTGCGGGCGTGGGCCGTGCTGGTCCTGCTCTTCCTGTTCGTCCCGATCCTGTTGATCCTCTTCTACGCGTTCAACACCTCGAACGTCCAGAGCTGGCCGATCCCCGGCCTCACCACCAGGTGGTTCACCGCGACGTGGAACGATTCCAGCGTGCGCTCGTCGCTCGGGCTCTCTGTGCAGGCCGGGCTCGCTGCTACCGCCCTTGCCCTTGTCCTCGGCTCGTGCGCCGCGTTCGCGATACACCGCACGGCGTTCTTCGGACGTGACGCGGTGAGCCTCCTGTTCGTCCTGCCGCTCGCGCTCCCGGGCATCATCACCGGGATCGCGCTCAACGCGTTCTTCAGCTTCAACGGCATCTCGCTCTCGCTCTGGACGATCATCGTCGGCCACGCGACCTTCTGCATGGTCGTCGTTTACAACAACGTGCTTGCGCGACTCCGCCGGACCCAGGGCTCGCTGATCGAAGCCGCCATGGACCTCGGCGCGAACGGGTTCCAGGTCTTTCGCGACGTGACGCTGCCGCTGATCTCGACGGCGGTCGTCGCTGGTGCCATGCTCGCCTTCGCGCTCTCCTTCGACGAGGTGATCGTGACCACCTTCACGGCGGGTGCCGAGACCACGCTGCCCGTCTGGATATTCGGCCAGATCCGGCACGGAATCTTGCTGCCCGAGGTCAACGTGGTCGTGTCCTTCGTGATCCTCGTCACCATAATCCCGGTGGTGATCGCGGCCCGGCTCACGGGCGGCGGAGGAACCGCAAGGGTGCCCGCCGCCCGCTAACTGCTCTCCATCTTTGTTTTCAGATTTGACATCGCGCCGTTGTAGTTCTTCTGGACTGTGCCTTTGAAGATGGCGAGCACGACCGGAAAGTAGAAAGGGCCTTTGGTCATGGTCACGTGCCGTTCCACGTGGGTCCCTCCGTTGGAAGGGCTGAACGTGAACTCGTGATGGAACACCGAGTTGGTGTCTTCCGCGTCAAAAGCCAGGCGCTTCGGCGCGTCGAGGGCGGTGATCGTCACCACCGAGTGGTTGGGCTTTCCATTGAGCATCCCGTCCGCGTCGTATCGGGCACCCATCGTGGGCGGTCCCGACTCTTCCGCGGTCGCTTTCATGTGGTCGTCGGCGCTGCCCCACTCGCCATGACGCGAGACGTCGGCGACGTAGTCGAACACTTTCGCTTGAGGCGCTTTGACATCGACGGTGTATACGGCCGAATAAGCCACGTCTTCCTCCTACTCGATGTTCAGTTAATGGATGAACGTCGGGAGCACGATTGACGCCATCCAGAGCGCAAGCCCGACCGCGATCAAGCCGACCTTCTTGTAGCCCCAACCGATCGCGCCGAGCACGAAGGCTATGAAAGCCAGGATCAGCAGGATCGTGCTCAGGCTCAAGTTCGAAAGCCGGCCAATCAGGTCCGACAGTACCCACAGGGCCAGGCCGGCGGCGATCAGGTCCGTCTTCTTGTAAGTCCAGCCGATCGCAGCGACGACGAAGACAATCAACGCGATGATCAGTAGAAGCG
>CATPBO010000009.1 GCA_955652835.1 Candidatus Dormiibacterota bacterium | reverse complement strand
TGGAGAAGCGAAGCACCAGGATGGCGATGTTGGGATTGCGCACTCCGAAGTCGCTGAGGTACGACTCGACCTCGACCATGTCGCGCACGAACTGGTGGCGGGAGTTGCTGTCCAGCCGGTGGTCCTCGCGCAACCCTGCCGGCAGGTCGGCGCGCGACCCGTATACGTGTCCCGAGGACTTGAGCACGAATCGCCGGACCGGGCTGCCTTCGCCGGCGCACCCTGCGAGGAGGTTCAGCGTGCCGATGACATTCGTCTCGTGGGCGCGGCGCGGGTCCATGTCAAAAGAGTCGACGCGCGTCAACGTGTGAACGACGGTGTCGATGCCGACGGCCCGGACCAGCTTGCCGATCAGTGAGTGGCGGACGTCGAGCTTGAGGTAGTCGGCGCGCCCCAGGTCATAGCGGGGCTCGCGGACGTCGATGCCGATGACCTCGGCGACATCTGGGTCCTCCACCAGGCGCTGCACGACCAGTGCGCCCCACCATCGAGCCACCCCGGTCACGAGAACGCGTCTCTTCTTGGAGGCCATCTTTGTCTCAGTCTAGCCCCGGAATAATGCGTGGCCAGTAGGCCTGGCTTTGCCAGGCCGTCTAACCCGCGTGCTTTTCCCTCGAGCGTCGCTGGGAGAATCCTTTCGAAAATCCCATCCCGCGGAGGGTGTTCAGGCGCGCAGATCCCGGCCGCATCAGCACCGAAAGCACGATCACCAAGAATGGCCGGTGAGCGCGCCGATAAGAGGGAACCGCGAGGTTCCCTCTTATAACTTCAGTATGTTCGCTTGATCACGTCGCGTTCCATCTGGGCGACGGCTCGCGAGACGGTCTCATACAGAGGGGATTTCGCCACGCGCAAGGCCCATTCGAGCTGACGCAGCAGTGAGTAGATGCTCTTCATCGCCTTGATCGCGTCTCCGATATCAACGTTGGCCGGCAGCGGGATCTGGTCGAGCGGCTCCCCGGCAGCCCAACGGAATGCGAAGTCGATGTAGTCATGCGACGGCGCGCGCAAATTGGGCTCGTCCAGATCGTGCTCCAGGTCGGCAAATCGGAAATAGAGCGATCGGATTAGCCGGGCGGTCTGTGCTATCGCCGGCGTCGGATAGCGTCGCGGACCGCGCGCCTGGCGATCCCTGCCGCGCTCCCTGTCCTCGACCGCAAGCATCACCACCACTGCGCACAGCTCTTCGGGTGTCAGGCCTTCGAACCACCCAAGCCATACCGCCTCTGCCACCAGGATCGTGTTCTCGCCATAAACGCGTGACGCGAACAGGCCCTTGTCGGTCGGCCGGTCGTGGGCCAAAAATCCGGTCTCGGTCAGGATCTTGCACAGGCGACGAAGCTTGCGTGGGTACTCGTCCATCTGCCCGCTGACCTCGCGCTGGCCGCCTTCGAGCTCTTTCTGCAGGACGCGGATCTCGGCGTACTTCTGAAGCAGCTCGCCGAACCGGGGCGAGCGCACCACCTTCAGCTTTCGCTGGCGCTCCAGAAGGCCTTTGGCCTCCACCTCCAGCCGCTGAACCAGGCGTCCCGACGAGCCCATCGCTCGCGTGTGCCGCTCGCGCCGCCCCCTGCGCTCCGCGCCGGCTTCTCGGCGCAAGCGCTTGAGCTCGATCCGGATCGCGCGCCGCCGGTCCTCGAGCTTGAAGTACTGCGCGACGTCCTCGATCGAGATCTCAGGGTCATCCCACATGCGCCGGATGTCGGCGAGCTGTTCGCGAACATTGGCCAGGCGTTCCTTCGTCTGGTCGGCGGCCAGGCGTTTCTGGAATTGGCCGAACGAACGCTGCATCAGGGCCTCCGCCTCCTCGGGCGTGTAGACGCGCAGGAGGTTGAGGGCCATGTTGTAGCTGGGGAGGAACTTGGACTCGACGACCAGCGTCGGGCCCATCGCGACCTCGTAAATGGTGCCGACCTCGACGTCCGACTCCTTCAGGATCACGCCGTGACCGATCTCGTCAATTCCACGCCGGCCGGCCCGCCCCATCAGCTGCGTCAGCTCGCCGGTGGTCAGGTTTGAGAAGTTGACTCCGTCGAACTTTGTGAACGACGAGACCACAACCCCCCGCGCCGGCATGTTGATTCCCAGCGACAGCGTCTCCGTCGCGAAAACGACCTTGATGAGGCCCCGCTGGAAAAGTTCCTCCACCATCTCCTTGTGGTAGGGCAGAAGGCCGGCGTGGTGCTCTGCCAGCCCACGGCGCAGCAGCCGGGCGTCGACCATCCGCCGGAACAGAGCTTCCTCGTCGTGGTCCGTCAGGCCTTGAAGCCGCTCGGCAGCGACCCGGTCGATGGCTTCCTTTTCGGACGCCGTGGTCAGGTCCAGCTCGTGATACGAACAGCGCTGCAGCGCCTCGCGACAGCCGCGGCGCGAAAAGATGAAATAGATCGCGGGCAGCATGTCGTACCCGCGCAGCTGCTCGACCACGTGGAGCATGTCGTTGGAAGGCAGCTTGCGGTAGCCGCCGATGCGATACGAAGCCTCCTCCTCCTGCGCTCCCTTGGTCCACGTCCGCTGGTCGATGGCGCCGTCGTCGTTGAAGAGAGGAAAGAATCGGTTGTTGATCGCCAGCCACATCTTCAGCTCAACGGGCCTGACATCGTGGAAGACGGTTTCCATGCCGCCGCGGTTCTCGGCCATCCAGTCGGCGATCTCTTTGTAGTTGCCGATGGTGGCCGAAAGGCCGACGAGCTTGATCGTGAGTGGCGCCTGGATGACGATCTCCTCCCACACGGATCCCCGGGGGAAGTCGTCGATGTAATGGACCTCGTCGAGGATCACGTAGCGGACGAGGTCCAAACGCTTGGGGTCCTCGTAGATGAGGTTGCGCAGGATCTCGGTCGTCATCACGACGACAGGCGCATCGTCGTTGATGGTGTTCTCGCCGGTGACAAGTCCGACCGTGGATTCGCCGTACTGGCGCACGAAGTCGTGGTACTTCTGATTGCTCAGCGCTTTGAGCGGTGTTGTGTAAAGAGCCTTCACGCCATCTTGCAGGGCTCGGAAGATCGCGTACTCGGCGACCATCGTTTTGCCGCTCGACGTGGGTGCGCTGACGAGCACCCCGCCCTGCCCTCTCTCCAGCTTGTCGATCGCCTCTTTTTGGAACGCGTCGAGCTTGAACGGCAGCCCGGCCTCGAAATCGTCGACGAGCGAGTCGCTGGTCTTCACAGGCGGACCAATTCAGTGGATACGTCCGTGATGCGGGCGCCGTCACTGTGCGATTCGATGAAGGTGAGAACTGTCGCGAGCACCTCATCGGCGTGGCGGCTGTCACCGCTGACCGTCGCGACGGCGAGCTCTGCGAGCTGCCATCGGTCGAGCTCGCCGACCTCGGCGGCGGCAACCTTCAGCTGATCGCGAAGCCGCCTGAGCAGTCCGCTCACGATCATTCGCTTCGACTTGAGCGATCCGCTCTCTGGCAAATGCAGCACCACGCGCAATAGACCGACCGTCAAGGGCGCAGACATCTATCAGCTAGATTAGGTCCGTGAAGACCGGGGCATCCGAGTTGCAAGAGCTCGGGCGCGAACTGGTCACCGCCTCCTACCTCAAAGGCGATTTCGTTCTTCGCTCGGGCAAGCGGTCGAATCGATATTTCGACAAGTTCCTTTTCGAGACCGATCCGGCCTTGCTGCGCCGCCTCGGCAAGCAACTCGGCGCGCTGGTTCCGAAAGAGACGCAGCGCCTTGCTGCGCCGGAGCTGGGTGCGGTCCTGCTCGGAGGAGCCGTCTCGATGGAGACCGGCCTGCCGCTCGTGCTGGTGCGCAAGGAACCAAAGGGCTACGGGACGTCAAAACAGATCGAAGGTCGCTTTGCGGCTGGAGACAGGATCACCATCATCGAGGACGTCGTCACGACGGGCGGCGACTCGCTCCGTTCGGCGCAGGTTCTGCGCGACGCCGGCGCTGAGGTCATCCACCTGGTCGTGGTGCTCGATCGCGGCGAAGGGGGAGAGGAGAACATCCGCGGCGCAGGCATCCCGTACTCGCCGCTGTTCCGCGTTCAAGACCTCGAACTTGACTGACCCGGAGTCGCGACCCGAAATCCTCGGCGGATGTTCGGCGCCAATGCGGCCCATCTGCGTTGTTGCGGCCTCCGCTTCTCGCTTACGAATCGACGGATGCGCGCGCTCCGATGCTCGGCCGCGCCTAGCATCTGGGCCACCTTGACACCGAATCTCTCGCCGAGGCTTCGTGCCGCGACTCTCGTGATCAGAGGAGGCACGGTTTTCGGCCCGGACAGTCCTCACGATGCGGACGTGCATGTCGCGGACGGTGTGATCACGCACGTCGAGACCGGCAGAACCGCACCGGCAGGCGCCATCGTCATCGATGCTCGCGGCATGCACGTGCTGCCAGGCGCGATCGACGCGCATGTCCACAGTCGAGACCCGGGTTTTCCTGAGAAAGAGGACTTCGGCACGCTGACCGCTGCGGCGGCCATGGGCGGCGTGACCACCGTCCTCGACATGCCGAACACCGTGCCCGCCGTGGACGCGGCCGGCGTGATGGAAGCGAAGGCAGCTCTTGCCCGGCCAAAGGCGCGAGTCGACTTTGGGCTGTGGGCCATGATCCGCTCGAGCTCAAGCGCCGATCAGCTGGAGGCGCTGGCCGAGGCGGGCGCCGTCGGCTTCAAGGCTTACCTCGGCTACGGTTTCAGCCGTAGCCGAAAGCAGGTCCTGCAAACGTGGAGCGCCGATGACCAAGACGTCGAGGCGCCGCCCGACTACGGGACCCTGGCGCGACTCGCGCCGGTGGTGGCGCGGCTCGGCCTGCCGCTGGCAATACACGCGGAAGACCCAACGGTCCTCGCAGCCTTCAGGCGGCCGCTCGAAACCTACGGCGACCTGCTCGAATCGCGGCCGGCCGAGGCGGAGGCGGTGGCCATCTCCGCTGCCACCGCCATCGCGAACGAAACCGGCGTGCGTCTGCATGTTGCGCATCTTTCGAGCGCGCTAGGCCTGCGCGCGGCGGAAGACGCGATGCGCATAGGCACCCAGATGACGCTGGAAACCTGCCCGCAGTATCTGTTTATCACGGACCAGGATTTCAACCGGCTGGGCACGGCGATGAAGGTGTTTCCGCCCATCCGCACACTGGCCGACCGCGCCGCCCTGGTCGATGCTGCCGCCAGGGGCGTGATCAGAATCGTCGCTACCGACCACGCGCCCCACACCGACGAGGAGAAAGCGCGGCCTTTCGAGCAGGCTCCATCCGGCAGTCCTGGCGTGCAGACCCTGTACCTCAGCTGTCTCGAGCTCGCGAGGCGCCTCGGCGACGAATCGCTCGCTCCTCGCTGGGTGAGCGAGGGCCCGGCCGCCCTGGCCGGCCTTCACGAAACCAAGGGCGCGATCGCGCCTGGTTTCGATGCGGACCTGGTCATCGTCGATCCGAATCGCGTGACACGCATCCGCCCGGCGCTGATGCGGTCGCGCCAGCGCCACGGTGCCCTCGACGGCCAGGAGTTCAGCTTCGTTGTCATGGATGTGTTTCTACGCGGACACGCGGTCGTGCGCGACGGCAAGCGAGTTGGACGGGCCGCGGGTCGCATGGTCCGCCCCGCGCGGATCCCTGTGCGAGCCTGAGGCGCCAGACTGGCCGCGATGAAATCTGGGTGCTGGCTGCCGGTCGCGCTGTTTTTTGCAGTCGCTCTCGGGGCCGGCTCCGCATGCGGCGGCTCGAATACCACGGCCACCACCTCTCCTCCATCATCAGCCAGTGCCGGCAGCTCCCCATCCAGCGGTTCACCAAAGCTCGACCCCGCAGTGGCCATGCCGAACGGCTTCCCGGCAGACGTTCCGATCTACCCTGGTGCGCGCCTGACGGCGGGTGCGACCTTTACCGCC
>CATPBO010000008.1 GCA_955652835.1 Candidatus Dormiibacterota bacterium | reverse complement strand
GCCCGTCGGGTCCGCTCTTTTCTGGGTGGAATTGCGTGCCCATCACATTGCCCCGCGCCGCAGCCGCAGCCGGCGAGTGCTCACTCCAGCCAATCGCGCTATCAGATGCCTCCGGCGTGTACGAGTGCACGAAATAGAAATACGAGCGGTCTTTGATCCCTTCCAAAAGCACCGCGTCGTCGCTCTTCGCCAGGCGGCACCACCCGATCACCGGAAGCCGTGCGCTGCTCCTCACCTCCACCACCTTTCCGGGAAGAAGCCCGAGGCCCTCGTGGCGGCCGTGCTCCGCCGACTCGTCAAACAGCAGCTGGTAACCCAGGCAGACACCCATCAGCGGCTTCCCTTTACGTGCCAGCTCGACGATCCGGCGGCCGAGCCCGTGCTCGGATAGCTTCTCCAGTGCAGGGGCGAAAGCCCCCACTCCCGGTAGGACCACGCCATCTGCTCGCTCGAGCTCGTCGGGGTCGGCGGTGAGCTTCGGATCGGCTCCCACGTGCGCGAGCGCCCGTTCAACCGAACGGATATTTCCGACTCCGTAGTCGACGATGGCGATCACCCGAGAAGACCTTTGGACGACGGCACCCCGGCAGCCCCGCCCGGCGACATGGCCTGCCGCAGCGCCAGCCCGAGGGCCTTGAATGTCGCCTCCGCGATGTGGTGCCGGTTGCGGCCGCGGATCACGTCGACATGGATCGTTGCGCCAAGGTGGATGGACAGCGCCTTCCAGAATTCCTCGATCACCTCGGATTCGAGCGTCCCGATGCGCCCGCGCAGCGCGACGTTGTAAGAAAGGAAGGGACGCTTGCCGAGGTCGAGCACTACGCGGGCCAGCGATTCGTCGAGCGGCGCGTACGCGGCGGCGAAACGCGCGATCCCCGCCCGATCGCCCAGGGCCAAGGACAGAGCCTGGCCGACAACGATCCCCGCGTCCTCGACCAGGTGGTGCGCGTCAACGTGAAGGTCGCCGGAACCTCGCAGCGTGATGTCGAAGCCGCCATAGCGCGCGACCTGCTCGATCATGTGGTCGAGAAACGGCAGGCCCGTTGCGACTTTGACCCGGCCGCGCCCAGCAAGATCCACCTTCGCAACGAGTCGCGTCTCCTTCGACTTGCGTGCGATGCCACCCTTTCTCGTTACTTTGCTGATCAAAGTTCTCCTCCGCTAGCGGCGCCGGGTTGGCCGGGGTCTCCCCGGCCATGACTTTGTTCAAATCGACTGCCACGCGTCGCGACGTCTGCAAAGTCCTCAGATAAGTCCCATCCGTATACCGGAATGGGAGTAGCCCGGCGCGAAGCGCCCGGCGATGAGGGAAAACCATCCGGGTTTTCCCTCATATTTCTACTCAAGCCTCACCTCCACCGCATGCGCGTGCGCTCCGAGCCCTTCCAGCTCCGCAAGGCGCACGCATGCGTCGCGCAGCATCTCGAGGTCGCCGCGGTTCAGGCTGATGACGCTGGTGCGCTTCAAAAAAGTGTGGACACCCAACGGCGAGGCAAACCTCGCGGCGCCAGCGGTCGGCAGCGTGTGGTTAGGACCCGCCACGTAGTCGCCCAGCGGCACCGTCGAGTACGGCCCGACGAAAACAGCACCTGCGTTCTCGACCTGCGTCGCGCGGCGGCCCGCGTCGCTGGTGACGATGAGCAGGTGCTCAGGTGCGAAATCGTTGGCCAGCTGCATCGCCTGGTCGAGGTCCTCTGCGACCACGATGCAGCAGTTAGCCTTGCGGATGATCTCCTCACGTTCCAGGCCACCGACCAGGCTCGCGAGCTCCTCCTCGACGCGATCCGCCAGGTGCGACGAGTCGGTGATGAGCACCGCCCACGCAAGTGGGTCGTGCTCCAGCTGCGCAGCGAGATCGGCGGCCACGTAATCAGGTCGCGCCTTTGCGTCGGCGATGACCATGACCTCGGTAGGGCCTGCAATGCCGTCCACTCCGACCGCGCCGAACACCTCACGCTTCGCGAGGGTGACGTAGATGTTGCCGGGGCCCGCCACGACGTCGACTCGAGCGATTGTCGTCGTGCCATAGGCCAGCGCTGCAATCGCTTGCGCGCCACCGACCCGGTATACGGCGTCCACCCCAGCAATGTGTGCGGCCGCGAGGATGGCCGACGGGACGCTGCCGTCTGCTCGTGGCGGGGTCGCCAGCACCACCTCGGGCACTTTCGCTATACGTGCTGGAATGACCGTCATCAGCACCGTCGACGGATAGGCGGCGCGACCTCCGGGCGCATACAGGCCCGCACGCCGCACCGGGCGGGTGAGGAGCTTGAGGCCCGGCGGGCCGCTCGAAGCCGACTGCAGCTGCCGGGAGTGAAAGTCGCGAATGCGCTGGGCCGCAAACTCGAGAGCCGCGCGATCAGCCGGGTCCAGCTTGTTGGCGGCCGCGGCCAGCTCGCGGTGAGGGACCTCGAATGTTTCGTCGGTGCGCGGCGCCCAGCCATCGAACTTCTTGCCGAGCTCGCGCAGAGCCTGGTCGCCTTCGGCGGCAACCCGAGCGCAGATGTCCGCCACCACCGCGCGTTCCTTGGCGAACTGCGACAGGTCCAGCCGCCGCCGCGACATCGGGGAGTCGAGCCACGAGCCGACGTCGAAGCGCTTAACGCTCATCGGCCAACCGCCTCGCGCAGGCGGCCGACCGCCGCCTGCACCGCTGCAGTGCGCGTCTTGAGGCTCGCCTGATTCGCGATCAGTCGCGCGCTCGACTCGCCTAACGTGGCGGCGATCCGCAGCCGGTTTTCCTTGAGCGTCCTGCCCGTTGCGGTGAGGTCGACAATCGCATCGACCAGACCGACCTGGGGCGCAAGCTCGACCGACCCGCGCAGCTGCACGACCTCGACCGCCTGGCCTCGGGCCTCGAACCACGCGTTGGCGGTGCGCGGATACTTGGTCGCCACCCGTAGCTGCGGCGGCCACGTTTCAGGTCCGTCGAGCTTCGATGCCATCGGGACTGCGAGCACGAGCCGGCAGCCGCCGAACCTCAGGTCCACCAGCTCGTAGTGCGCTCCTGGCGTCTCCCAGAGAATGTCCTTGCCGACAATCCCTAGATCGGCCGCGCCGTGGTCCACGTACGCCGGCACGTCGGCCGGACGCACCAGGATCACGCGGACGCCTGTGCGATCCACAAGCAGCTGGCGGCCGAGCTCGTCTGCACTAAGCCGGGCCAGGCCGGCGCGCGCCAGCAGTCGCAGGGCGCCTGGCATCAGGGCGCCCGTCGGCAACGCGATTGACACCTTTGTAACAGGAGTCACGGACGGAAACCTCGGCGAGAGATTCGGTGGCCAGGGGTCCCTCCCATGACTTCGTCATGGGGACCCCAGTGAACGGGCCGAGCACCGGAGCGAGCGCATCCGTTGATGCGTGAGCGAGAAGCGGAGGCCGCAACAACGCAGATGGGCCGCATGGGCACCGAAGGTCCGTCGAGGGCTTCCGACCGGGACTCCAAGGCTTTCACGCAAGTCCCCCCGCCAGGCGACCGGCCACCTGCTCCGGAGGAAGCCGTCGCGTGCGGTGCCCGCGCGAGCTCCACGAGACGATCGATTCGCTCCGGCAGTGAACCAGGTTGACCGCGCCGACTGCTTGCCACCAAGCCTTCGCCTCCACCTGGCTGCGTGCTTGCGTGTCGACGACCGCACGCATGCCGAACAGCCGAAGGGTCGAGCCAAGCCTCAGCGCCGTCCTGAGCCCTGGGCCGCTCCAGGCCACCGCGGCGTCGATCCGCGGCAGGGCGGGTGGCCGCGAGGCGCGCGTGAGCATCTCCCACACCAGGTCGAGCTGGACGACGAAACCTGTCGCCGGCGCGGGTCGCCCAAAACGCGCGAGCAGCCCGTCGTATCTCCCACCCTGGGCGACCGGACGCCCGACATCCGGACCGAAGCCCTCGAAGGTGATCCCGGTGTAGTAATCGAAGTCGCGGATCGCGCCGAGATCAAGGCTCACTACATCGCCCAGGCCGTGTGTGACCAGAAGCTCCTGGACCTCGGCAAGCTCGGCAAGTGCACGCTCGGACCGCCGGTTCCGCACCAGGCCGCCCGCCGCCTGCAGGATCTCGGTGCCTCCACGGAGCGCGGGGAATCGCAGCAGCAATTCGTGCTCGGCCGATCGCAGGGGCGTCCCCTCCAGCAGCGATTCGAGCGCGACGAAATCCCGCGCCGCGAGGGCGATGCGAACCGCTGCCTTGACCTCGTCGGGCAGCTTGACCGCGTCCATGATCCCGTGGAAGAACTCCGCATGGCCGACGTCGACCTGGTAGCGCTGCACGCCACTGGCCTGAAGGCACCGGGCGGCGAGCGCGATCACTTCCGCGTCCGCCACCGTCCCGGGAGCACCGACCAGCTCCGCCCCGACCTGGTAGGTCTCACGACGCTGTTGTAGCCGGCCATCATCGGTCGACAGCACGGGCCCCGCGTAGCAGAGCCTCAGCGGAAGGGGCGATCCACGCAGCTTGCCGGCGACAAGCCTCGCCACCGGCACAGTCCGCTCACCGACCAGCGCGATGACCTCTCCTCGCGCGTCGGCGAATTTGAAAAGGCGCCGCCGCTGCTCCGCCCCGATTCCAAGCTCGAGCACGTCGATGTTCTCGACGGTGGGCGTGATCACGTGCCGGTAGCCCCAGCGGCGCATCTCCGCTAGGACCGATTCCTGCGCCTCGCGCAGGACCTCGGCTTCGTCGGGGAGACGGTCGCGAAACCCAGGGACACCGCCCAGTTGAGGAATTACGGGGGTCGACTCCCGACTACCGGCGGTGAAGAGACCTCCGGGCCTTAGCCACCAACGACCTGTCAGCTCTCATCTTCGTCCTCGTCGTCGCCATCGGCGTCGGCGTCCTCGCTGAAGTCGACCGTCTCGGCCTCATCTTCGACGGCGTGCATACCTTCTTCCAGGTCATCGGAGGCTGGCGTCTCGACCAGCGCCTCCTCCTCGTCGTCATCGGTGAACACCTCGACGCCGGCTCCGCGCCCGAGGAGGCTCTCCTTCGTGTAGGGACGGAACTCCACCTCGCGCTTGCGCCGCATCGGAAAGCTCGGTTTGCCTGCAAACTTCGGGTCCTGGTACGTCTCGCGGACGATCAGCTTCACGGTGCTGCCGTCGCATGCCGTTACGCCGCCCTGGTACCGGTTGCCGCCGCGCATGAACTTGATCAAGCGCCGGGCCAGCTTCGCCTCTACCTGGCCCAGCCTGACTCCGCGCGACGTCTCGGCCACGATGCCGTCGTCGTCGATGCGGAGCTCCGCCACGTCGCCCGCCGCAACCTTAGAGCAGATGTCAGGGCTCGAGCCTTCGAGCGCCGTGATGATGGTTTTGCCCATCTCCTCGACGAAGAGGTTCAGGTCGACCCTTGTCCCGCCGACCTTCAGGCCCTCCTTCTGGTGCAGCAGCGTGTTGAGGCGCGCTGCGTTCTTCTTCGCGATCGAGTTCATGGGGTTGAGCTTGAGGGCGGCCTCGTAGGCGGCCTTCGCGTCCTTCAACTTGCCTAGCTCGGACAGCGCCTTGCCGAGGCGGTTTTGCGTCTCCTCGTCGGCGCCGAAGCTCTCGACGATGAAGCGGTTCAGCTTGGCCGCCTCATCCCACTTGCCGGCGATCGCAAGCTGGACAGCCTCGTCCGCGTACTGCGAGCGCGGCTTTACGTGCTCACCGGTTTCCGACTTCAAATCTGCGCGCTCCTAATGACCGACGCCGGGGGTGGCATGGTGCAGTGCCCGGCTGGGAAGAGAATGACGAGTATAAGTTCTCTCGTCAGCACTCAGGGACAATCACGCCGTGGGACCTTTCCGAACGGGCACCGCGGCGGCAGTCATCGCACTCCTGCTCGCCCTGCCGGCGTGCTCGGTTGGAGAAAGCGGAGCGTCCACGGCGAAGACCATCCGGCTCGGGGTGGATCTGCCTCTCACGGGCGCTGAGAGCCGGGCAGGCGCGACCACGCTCAACGGTGTTCGCTTTTACGTGCAGCGCCATCCGACGCTGGACGGTTTCAACATCGCCCTCGACGCCCGCGACGACCCAGGCGGCGCCACGCGGGACACGTCGCGCAGCGTGCTGAACGTCCAGGGCTTGATCGCAGACCCTCAGGTTCTGGCCGTGATCGGACCTTTCGACTCGAACGTCGCTCGCGCGCAGATCCCGATCGCGAATCGAGCGCACCTCGCCCTGGTCAGCCCCGCCACGAGCAGCCGCTGCCTGACCAAAGAGCCATTCCTCCCGGCTGCCTTGAACCCGATGCGTACGGCGATTCCCTGTAAAGGGGCAGGCTTGCCTTCGCCCGTCGAGCTCCGGCCGACCGGAATCAACAACTACTTCCGGCTGTCAACTACCGACGATCTCCAGGGCCCGGCCGCCGCCGACTACGCCTCGAAGCGTCTTCATCTGCGGCGGATGGCGGTGATTTCCGACGGCGAGGCGTACGGGCAGGCGCTGGCAAATGGCTTCAGGGCGAGGTTCAACAAGCTCGGTGGGAGCGTCGTCGTGCACCAGGACATACTCTCGTCGAAGACCCTCGACCTCACCGCCTTCCTGCAGCTGGCCAAGAACGACGGCGCGCAAGGCGTTTACTTCGGTGGCACTGCCGCGAACGGCGCCTGCGCGGTGCGCAGCCAGATGGCGAGCGTGTTCGGCGCTGGGACGGCGGCGCCGATGCTCGGCGGAGACGGCATCGCGCTGGATCCGGCGTGCGTCCGCGACGCCGGCGCCAGTGCCTCCGGAATCTACGCCACGGTGCCCGCGCCTGACGCCGAGCAGATCGACAGCGCCCAGCCGATCGTCGCAGCCTTCAAGAAGCAGTTCGGCCGGCCGGGGGACTACGGTCCGTACACGATCGCGGCCTACGACGCGACCGGAGTCGTGTACGACGCAATCGATCGGGCGATCAAGGCGGCCGGCGGAAACATGCCCGCCCGCGACAGCATCGTGGCCGAGCTGGCGGCGACCACGGGGTACAGCGGGTCTACCGGGAGGTTTGGCTTTGATGCTGCAGGCGACACCACCCTGCGGCTCCTGTCGATCTTCCAGCCGGGCGCCGGGGATCCCATCACCGGCTGGACCTGGGTGGACACCATTGATTACAGCGCCGCACCCCCATATTGATTTCACACCGCACTCACCTAAAGGCGAATACGCCCAAGTTCGCGACCCGATGGTAAAGTTCTGACCGGAGTAGTGGTTCGGCCACCCCATGTGGCCGCATTCGACGCCGGCGCACTCTCGCCCCGACCGCTGTTGGGAAGAGGGCGGCGAATGAGCGGAGGCAGCCGCCGATTGGTCGGTCGTGCCTCGCAACAACACAAGGGGGAACCATATGGTTCGAGCTAGGGGACTCGCAGTCCTCATCGTGGCGACCTTCGTCGCATTTGCGTGCGGCGGCAGCACCGGCACCACCGGGTCCAAGGGCGAGATCGACATCGCCAGCGACCTCCCGGTCTCCGGCGCCGACGCATCCAGCGGCCTGCCCACTCAGCAGGGCGCGCAGTTTGCTGTCACCCGCGCCGCCACTGTGCGCGGC
This sequence comes from Candidatus Dormiibacterota bacterium, assembly GCA_955652835.1. GTDB lineage: Bacteria > Chloroflexota > Dormibacteria > Dormibacterales > Dormibacteraceae > Palsa-870. The sequence continues at coordinate 1,290 of CATPBO010000008.1, read as the reverse complement.
TACACATTGAAGTTCGTTCCGTTCGACGACGCAGTCAACGGGGCGCACGACGCCCAGAAGGGCGTGCAGAACGTCCAGGCGATGCTGGCCAACAGCAAGGTCCTGGGCATGGTCGGACCGTTCAACTCCGGTGTCGCCAAGGCTGAGATCCCAGTCGCCAACCAGGCGCCGCTGGCCATGATCAGCCCGTCGAACACCAACGAGTGCCTGACGCAGAGCCTCGACTACTGCCAGGCGGCCAACGGGTTCACCCCGACCAGCCTCCGACCGAGCGGCAAGAACAACTACTTCCGCGTCGCCGCACCGGACACGTTCCAGGGTCCGGCCATGGCCGACTTCGCCATCAAAGCCGGACCGCTTCCGGCCGGTCTCGGCATCACCAAGGTCGCTGTTTGGGATGACGAGGAGACCTTCGGTCAGGGTGTGGCCAAGAACTTCGCCAAGGAATTCACTGCCAAGGGCGGCACCGTCGTCGACACGAAGAGCTACGACCCCAAGGCCAAGAAGGACTTCAAGGACTTCCTCGCGTCGGCGAAGGACAAGGGCGCGCAGGGAATTTACGTCGGAGCCACCTCGGCGACCGGCGGCTGCATAGCCCGTGGCCAGATGGCCGGCATCTTCAACCCGGACATCTACTACTTCGGCCCAGACGGCATCGGTGACGCACAGTGCCTGAAGGACTCAGGCTCGATGGCGACTGACAAGATGTTCGCCACGCAGGGCGTGTCGGACGCCACCCAGAACCCGGACGCCAAGACGATCGTTGACGCTTACTCGGCGGCTTACCCGGGATCGTCCAACCTCGGCGCCTACACGTTCGCCGGCTACGACTGCGCCGCCCTCATCATTGACGCGATCGGCCGCGCGATCGACGCCAACGGCGGCAGCATGCCGACCCGGCAGCAGGTCATCGACGCGCTCGCCAAGACCTCCAGCTTCAAGGGTCTGACAGGCGTGATCACCTTCGACGCCAACGGCGACCCCACCCACCCGACGCTGCAGCTGCAGCAGGTCAAGGGCGGGGCGTGGACCTTCGTCGCCCAGTTCTCACAGGGCGGATAGTCAAGACTCCGTAAAACTAGAAAAATAGGGAGGGGGCGACGGCGCCCCCTCCTTATCATTGTGTGACCTTGGGAGAGGGAGGCACGTGATAGGAGCCCTGGCCCGGACGCCGGCGACCTTGCGCAACTTCGGCAACTCCCAGCTCGCGACCCTGGCCGGACTCCTGGTCGCGGCCGCGGCCATCGTCCTCACCATCCAGCACGTCCTGCAGCACAGCGCCTCGTTCTT
>CATPBO010000007.1 GCA_955652835.1 Candidatus Dormiibacterota bacterium | reverse complement strand
GCCTACGGTCGCGCTCCTACAATCGCGGGCGGTTCTCAGCGTTGCGCGAGAACGGTGTTCACCACTTCCAGTCGCTGGTGACCGAATTCCTGGATCGCGACTGACCGGACGCGCCGCTCAGCCGAGCTTCGTCATGGGCAGCGGCAGCGTGAAGTGAAAGTCCGAGCCCTCGCCGACCTTGCTGTCCACCCAGATCCGGCCGCCATGAAGCTGGACGATCTGTCGCGCGATTGCCAGCCCCAGCCCAGTGCCGACGATCTTGTTGCTGTTCTTCTCATATCGCTCGTAACGGCTGAACAGCTGGTCGGCGAATTCAGGTGCGATGCCGACGCCGTGGTCTCGCACGCTGACCTCGACGAATGCTTCGCTGACTCGGCTTGTGACCAGGATGTCGCCCCCGTCAGGTGAGTATTTGACGGCGTTCGTCAGAAGGTTGGAGATGATCTGCGCGACGCGGTCGGCGTCACAGTGGACGATCGGCTGCGTGGAGTCGAGATGGGCGTCGATCACGTGATGGCCGCCTGACGCGCGGGCTCGCTCGACTGCCTCACGCAGCACAACGTTGATGTTCACCGGCTCCGTACGCAGGACCAGGCGGCCGGCCTCTATGCGATCGAGGTCGAGCATGTCGCTGATCATGCGGTTGAGGCGCTCGGCGTCCTTGTTGATCTCACCGGCGTAGCTCTTGATCTCGGCAAGCGGAAGGTCTGCGTCGCGCATCATCTCGCTGAAGCCCTGAATTCCGACGAGCCCGGTACGAAATTCGTGACTGGCGAGCGTGATGAACTCACTTTTGAGCTGGTTCAGCCGTTCGATACCCGCCAGATGCGCCATCGCCGCCTGGTTGGCGGCGTGCTCGGCGTCGGTGTCCTCGTACAAGATGAGGAAGTACTGGACGCGCCCCGCAGCATTGCGCACCGTGGTCGCGCTCCAGTGAAGCCAGACATTCGTCCGGTCGCCGCGGACGGCCTGGCTGTCCGACTCGACGGTGTCGACCAATCCGTTCCACAGCGGCTGGAAGATCTCGAACACACGCGCGAACTCGCTGGGGTCGAGGTAGTCGGCGACGGGCGCGCCGACAAGCTTATCCGCGTCCATCCGCAGGAGAGACGACATCCGCGGATTGACGTCGATGATCCGCATATCGGTGCCTACACGCGCGATGCCCAGGGGCGCGTGGTTGATGATGTCGTTCAGCAGCTTGTTGCGGCGTCCAACCTGGCTTTCCGCGCGCTGGCTCTTGAGCAGCATCGACAGCGAATCCCGGTGCGAAAGGACCTGGCTGCCGACCAGGAGGACTCCGATGCTTCCCGCGAGGACAGTCTCGAAGCGGTCCAGCACCTGGTCGCTGAGAGCCAGCTTGATAGCCGTGACCGACGCGACGAACACCGCGGCCCAGGGCAGGGCGAGCTGCCACAGCCCGATCGGGCCTTCCGCGGCAGACCTCTCCGTGTCAGATGACGGCCACAGGGGCGCGAGCGCGATCATCAGGTAGCCGATCACCCAGCCGGCATCGAGGATGCTGCCGATCGCGTGATACGACCCGTTGGCGGTGAGATACGCGAACGCACTGTCGGCGAGCGCGTTGGCGGCCAGGCCGCCGAGCAGTAGGAACATCCGGCCCAGCTCCGTCCGTCGCGCGCGCCGCAGCGCAAGGACGAGGACGGTGATCATGAGGATGTCGCCGACCGGGTAGGCGAGGCCGATCAACTGCGCTGCGGGTGATGCTGCCGATGTGTCGTAAACCTTGCTGAGGCCAAGCGCCCAGGAGACGAACAGCAGAGAGAGGGCGACCAGGGCGCCCGCCAGGAGCGCTTCGCCGCGGGTCGTCAAGCGGCTTGGAGCAGCCGTGAAGGCGAACACTCCGATGACGCCCAGCGGAATCGCGAACAAGAAGCCGGCGTCGGCGGCCGAAGGAAACGGAACGCTGACGCCCAACCCGACCTCGTAGACGGACCAGATCACCTCGCCGATTCCCCAGCTGGCGGCCGAAGCAGCAAGGAACGCCCATGCGATTCGTGTTCGCCGTGAAGTCCGGTAGGCGGCGAGACCGCAGCTGAAGGCGGCGGTTAGCGCCGCCACCGCCTCGCCGATGTCGTCTACAGCAATCGTCACCTGGTCGCCGCCGATGCGGTACGCGGTCCAGGCCATGAAGGCCACCGACACAAGGGCGGCCGCTGCGGCGGCGATCGTGAACACCCGCCAGCCGCGAAGGCCCAGACCGGTGACGCCCAGTGGCGAACCTTCCAGGATCGGTGGCCCGCCCGCCGGCGACGCGGGCTGTAGGGCCGGGGCGAACGTCGGAGACGCTGACCTCGACACTAGTTCCCCAATTCCCTGTTAATTCATCCTGACTTCAATTAACATCATTGGGGAGTCACTTGTACCACAGCCGCGAGGCGTGCAGCGACGGCTATGACGGAGGCGCTGCCATCGACCTGACAGTCGAGTACGGCTCGGATCGACGACGAGTGGTCGACGAGATCGACTCTGCCCTCGAAGGATCAAGCTTGCCATGGAGCATCGCCGCGATCCTGGTTGCCTCGGTTGCCGTCTTCCTGCCGCTGCTGCCGGCTGCGGTCGCGTTGCGAGTGCTCGAGCTGCCGCCCGGATGGGTTGGCGCCGCCGCGCTGGGAATCCTGGGCACGGCTGTGAGTGGGGTGAAGTTGATTGCGATGGCATGGGGCTTGGGAGCGCGCCTGTCGGGGCCGCGCCAGGTCAGAGTAGCCGTCGCCCCCTCCGATTGAACCTCCCTTCGGTGCCCTTCTGCGGCGCTGGTCTGTGCCGCAAAGGAGGTGATTTGAATGCGAAAGCTATTTTTTGCCGCCATGCTGGCGACGATCTTCGTGCTGGTGCTGTCGATTGGCGTCGGTGCCACGACCGTCGCGCCGTGCTGCTCCTAAACCGCAGCTAAACAGCGGCACAAGTGGTTGTCGTCAATTCATCGTTCGTCAAGTGACTGGCTGTCGGTTAAGCTGGCGTTATGTCAGAGGTGTCTGCGCACCCATCGGCTGCTGAGGCACCAGGCGCGAATGGGAAGGCGACCTCAGGCCGTCGTGGGCGCCGGTTGGGCGTCGAGATCAAGCCTGGTACGGCTCGGCAAGCAAGGCTGGAAGCCGGCCTCAGCCTCGGACAGGTGGCAGGCACAGACATCAGCCGGACCGCCATCTTCTTCGTTGAGACCGGCAAGGCTAAGCCCTCGATGGAGACGCTAAAGCTCATCGCCGAGCGTACGGGGAGGCCCCTCGACTACTTCCTGAGCCAGCCAAGCACCATGGAACCTCGTTCAAGCGCTGGGACGGCTGAGGTCGAACGCCTCATCACCGCCGGTGACGCGGACGCTGCCATCGTCGCCGGCAAAACGATGCTGGACACTGAGCGGGACGCGGAGATCGCGGCGCGAATCAGGTTCCTCCTGGCTACGGCGCACTTGAGACTCGCGCAGCCGGTGCCTGCGCGCCGGGCCGCTGCCGCCGCGCGGGCGTACTTCGAACAGGCTGGAGACATGCTCATGACCGCGGAGTGCCTGGGCAGCGAAGCGTCCGCCGCCTACCTGATGCAGGACCCTGGCGCTCTCGCCATCGCCGAGGGTGCGCTGGCTACCTGTCGATCGCTCTTCCCGATCCCGAGTCTCACCGAAAGCCGTCTCCTGGCCATCCTCGGGCACGTCCACGCGACCAACCACAATTGGGAAGCAGCGATCAAGTCGTACGAGCAAGCGATCGAAGCCGGCGACGTGGTGCAGGACCTCCGCCGGCTGTCTCTCATGTACAGCGGCCTAAGTTTGGCCTGCCAGGAGACAGGACAGTTCAACCAGGCGGCGCACTACGCCCAACGGGCGATGGCCATCCACGAGACGCTCAACGACCGCATTTCCCTCGCCCGGTCCGAAAACAACCTCGGGTTGATGCTGTTGGGTGCGGGAGAGCTGGTCAGAGCGCGAGGCCACCTCGAACGGTCGGTCCGCCTCCTTGAGCAGGACCGTGTCGAAGCTGGCAAGGCGGCTTTCTTGCTTAGTCTCAGCGAGCTGGCTCTCGCCGAGTCCGAGCTGGAGGAGGCGGGTCGGCACGCGAAAGCAGCTCTTGAACTGGCGACGCGGCTTGCGGAAGAATCGTCGATCGCTGAATCACATGAGTGGGTTGGCCGCGTCGCGGTTGCCCGTGGTGATCACGCCACTGGGGACGCTGAGTTTCACGTCGCGTTCGAGCTGCTCGAAAAGGCTCAGGCAAAGGACCGTCTGAGTCGCGCTCATGCCGACTACGCCGAGATCCTCGAGGCACGCGGCGACATGGGCGGCGCGGTACAGCACCTCAAGCTGGCGCTCGGGTCGCGCACGCGGCAGCCAGCGATCGAATCCAGGGCCGCGATCGCCTAAGCGGTCTGCGCGTACTCCAGGGAATCGACCAGCGCCAGCAGCGACGCCTCGATGATGTTGCTGGAACACCCGACGGTGGTCCACCGCTTGAGGCCCTTGCCCGATTCGATGAGGACACGAGTGGTCGCGGCCGTGCCGGCGTCCCCGTCGAGGATGCGGACCTTGTAGTCGTGCAGCTTCACTCCGCGTAGTCGTGGAAAACGCGGGCTGAGCGCTTTCCGCAGGGCGGCGTCGAGCGCATTGACAGGACCATTTCCCGAAGCGGCAGTGTGAAAGACGGTCCCGGCCACCTCGACCCGGACCGTGGCCTCGGCACTCACCGAGTCACCGTTCTTGCGGACCTGGGTCGTGAAGTCGGCGACGGTCCAGGGGGCCTTATAGCCCGGCTGCAGCCGCCGGACCAGCATCTCGAACGAAGCCTCGGCGGCCTCGTACGAGTAGCCGCGATGCTCGAGCTCTTTGAGATGCTGAACTAACCAGCGGGTCTGAGGATCGTCGCGGTCGAGCTCCAGCCCGAACTCGCGTGCCTTGGCCAGGACATTGCCCCGACCCGACAGCTCCGAGACGAGCACACGCGGCTCGTTGCCGACCACGCCTGGGTCGATGTGCTGGTACGAGTCCTTGTGTCGCAGCACGGCCGCGACATGCTGGCCGCCCTTGTGCGCGAAGGCGCCGTTGCCGACAAAGGGCTGCTGGAGCGGTAGGGCAAGGTTCGCGATCTCAGCGACAGTGCGCGACAGGTCGGTGAAGCGCGCGATCGAGGTGGGCGGCAGAGCTTCGAAGCCGAGCTTTACCACCAGGTTCGTCACGACCGAGACCAGGTTCGCGTTGCCGCACCGCTCGCCGTAGCCGTTGATGGTGCCCTGCACCATGTCCGCCCCCGCCAACACGCCCTCGAGCGAGTTGGCCACGGCGAGCTCGCAGTCGTTGTGCGTGTGGATGCCGACTCGAGGCGGACGGTCAAGGCCGGCAAGCGCGAGGCGCACCGCCTCCACGCCTTGCCGGACTTCGGCAGGCATACTCCCCCCATTGGTGTCGCACAGGACGATCCACGCCGCCCCAGCTCTAGCGGCCGCCAAGCAGACCTCGAGCGCGTACTCGGAGTCGCGGGCAAAGCCATCGAAGAAGTGCTCGGCGTCGAAGATCAGCTCCCGGCCAAGGCCTACGCCGTACGCAACCGACTCCTCGACCATCGCCAGGTTCTCGGTCGTCGTGGTCTGCAGCACGGTGCTGACCTGCCACGGGTCGCTCTTGCCGACAAGCGTCCAGACCGGTGCTCCACTGCGGGCCAGCGCGTCAAGATTCGCGTCGTCCTCGCAGCTGCTGTTGGCGCGCCGGGTCGCACCGAATGCGGCCAGTCGCGCACGCTTGAGCGGGTGCCTTTGAAGGCCGGCGAATACCTCCTCGTCCTTCGGGTTGGACCCGGGAAAGCCGCCTTCCACATAGTCGAATCCCAGCTCGTCGAGCGTGCGGGCGACCCGCAGCTTGTCGGAGGCGGAAAAGGACACAGCCGGTCCTTGTGCGCCGTCGCGCAGCGTCGTGTCGTAGACGACGATCCGCCGATTAGACATAAAAAAACCTCCCGACTTTTCGGCCGGGAGGTCCAACGACTCAAGCGAGGCGCCTTAAGTCGGGGGACCTCCCCGGATAATCTCGATCTCAATCCCGATCTCGACCCAATTGCGCATTAACTGGAAAGCTAGATCATCGGCCCTGGCAAGCGTATGGAGCCGGGCACCAAATCGCGGCTCACCAATTAGTGGGGCGCAGACAGCTCCCGAGTTCTAACGCTGACTACCATCGTGCCGGTGGCGGAGCCCACGTAGATCCCCCGAGTAGGCGCGGCGTCGCTATAGTCGCGCCCCACGGCCAGCCGGACGTGATGGTCTGAGGTCCGAACCGGGTGAGTGGCGTCGTACCCGATCCAGCCTCGCCCTGGCACCCAGGCTTCCGCCCAGGCGTGCGATGCACTGGCGACGTTCCCACCGCTGCCTGGTGCTCGCTCGGTTGGCGCGTGAATATAGCCGCTCACGTACCGCGCCGGCACGCCCATGGCCCTGGCCACGGCGATGAACAGGTGCGCGAAGTCCTGGCATACCCCGGCTCGTAACGCGAGCACCTCGTCTACGGCGCTGTACACGTTGGTCACCGCGCGGTCGTAGGTGAAATCCCGGCTGATCGCAAGTGTCAGCTCATCGAGCGCCTGCTCTACTAAGGCGCTCGATCCTGGATCGGCGATCTGGTGCCGGCTCGCCAGCTGCCGGATGCCGGGCACGTCCTTCACCGGGGAGCGGAACCGCAAGAAATCGATCACCAGCTCTTCGCCTGGCTCGGCATCGAGCTCGCCGCCGGTCTCGACCACCGACCTGCTGGTCACGTTCAAGCGAGTGTGAGGTCGCACGAGGTTGAAGTAGTGGACGTTGTTCCCGTAGCCGTCGCGGTACGTGCGTGGTTGGATCCCGGAGCTGACTTCCAGTTCGAACTGGCGGCAGACCTGTCCGTTGCCGTCCATCGGGCGGAGGCGCACCTCCATGACCGTTTCGGCGATGGGGCCAGAGTACCGATAACGGGTGCTATGGATGATCTCGAGCTTCATTGCTGCTGCTGCGGCATCGCTCGCCCCTCCTCGCCGATCACGTTCGCCGGAACCTTGCTCGGGTGGAAGTAGGTCTCGCGCATGGCCAGCTCGAGCTGCCGCAGGACATCTCGGCAGTCTGTCTCGAACTCTCGCGGCTGCGCGGCGACGAACTCGGTGTCCGCCGCCTCGAACAGCGCATGGAGACGCAACAGCAGGCGCCTCGGTCGTGAGCGCCGGCCCGGGCCGTCGATCCTCGAAACCGAGTCGAGCGCAACCTGCGCCGAGAACCGAGCCGACCGGGGCAGCGCAGGGTCGAGGAGCAGGCATTCGATCACCCGCTCTGGCGTCACTCCGCCCGAGTAACGCGCCTGATAGGACTCGAACGCGAAGCACGACTTCAGGACCGCGGACCACTCCAGAGTATCCTCAGGCGTGTCAGCCAGCTCGGCCGACTTGCGCGTCACGATGGCTGTGACGTTGGCCGTGCGCTCGACAAACTTGCCGAGACGGACGAAGTCGCGCGCCTCGTCATGCTGCATCGTGTCCTCGAGCAGGCCGTCAACCAGCCTGATGGTCAGCTGCACGTCGTTGAGAAACGGATAAAGGTCCGGCTTCCACTTAGGTTCCTGGATCCGCCAGTGGAGAGCGTTGACCTGTTCGTAGAGCTCGGTGGGAAGAGACGGACGAACTGCCTGCGCGGCGAGGCGGGCGGCGGCGACGCTAGCACGAACCGACGGGCCGAGCGATCCGGTGATCACCACCTCGACAACCTGGTCGCGGCGGTAAGTGTCGCTGCCGCGCCAGCCGGCGAGCTCCATGAACCGGATCCAGAATTCCGGGCCCGGCTCGTCTGTACGGTCGAGGGAAAGGGAGACGTGCACGCCGAGGATGCGGGCGAGATGGTCAGCCCGCTCGAGATGCCGCCCAAGCAGTGTGAGCGATGTCGCGGCTCGGCTAAGCATCGAAGCTCTCCGCTCCGTCTTCGGCCATGACCCATGTGTCGCGGCTGCCGCCGCCCTGCGAGCTGTTCACGACCAGTGACCCGTCTTTGAGCGCGACTCGGGTGAGCCCGCCTGCAGTGACATACACGTCTGGGCCGGTCAGGACGAACGGGCGTAGGTCCTGGTGCGTGCGGCGCAACCGGCCGCCGTCGAAGATCGGCTGCACCGACAAGTTGACAACCGGTTGAGCGATGAACATTCGAGGCCGTGCCAGGATGCGCCGCCTAAAGTCCTCGCGCTGCTTGTTGGTCGACTCGGGCCCGATCAGCATGCCGTAACCCCCTGAGGCGTCGACGGTCTTGACCACCAGCTGCTCCAGATGGTCGAGCACGTAGCGGCGGTCGTCCTCCAGCGCGCACAGAAATGTGTGCACGTTCGGCAGGATGGGGTCCTCGTCGAGGTAGTAGCGGATGATCTTCGGGACCAGCGCGTAGACCGCCTTGTCGTCCGCAACGCCATTTCCCAGCGCGTTGGCGATGGCTACGTTGCCGGCACGGTATGCGTTGACGAGGCCGGCGACTCCGACCAGGGATTCCTGGCGTCCGAAGATCGGATCGATCCAGTCGTCGTCAAGCCGCCGATAGATGACGTGGACCGGCTTGAGGCCCCGCGTGGTCCTCATGAAAACGTGTTCCTGGTCGACGACCAGGTCGGTGCCCTCGACCAGCTCGATGCCCATCTGCTTGGCCAGGTACAGGTGTTCGTAGTAGGCGGCGTTGTTGATGCCGGGCGTGAGTAGGACGATGGTCGGGTCGTCGACGCCATCCGGCGCGAGCCACCGCAGGTGGCGGAGCAGCTCGTGCACGTAGCCTTCGACCGGCCGGACTGGATATCCGGCGAAGAGATCGGGCAGGACGCGCTTCATGACGTGCCGGTTGGCAAGGACATACGAGACGCCTGAAGGTGTCCGCAGGTTGTCCTCGAGCACGAAAAAATCGCCCTTGTGATCGCGGACGAGATCAATGCCCGCGATGTGGCAGTGGACTCCATGCGGCACGGGCAGCCCCTCGATCTCCCGCACGTACTGGGGGCTCGTCAGCACGATCTCGGGCGGGACCACCTTCTGAGTCAGGATGAGCTTGCGCCCGTACACGTCGTCGAGAAACAGGTTCAGCGCCGCGAGGCGCTGCTTGAGTCCAGCCTCCAGCCCCCGCCAGGTCTGGGCGGAGATGACCCGCGGGATGATGTCGAACGGGAAAACCTTCTCCAGCCCCTGCGCGTCCGGGTACACAGCGAACGTGATCCCGTGGTTGCGAAACATCTGCATCGCCAGGTCATGGCGCCGGGCGAGCTCTCGAGAGCCGAGCCGGTGGAGCTGCTTGTAGAGCCGGCGGTACCCGGGCCTCGGCTGGCCCGAAGCCGCAAGCATCTCGTCATAGAAACCGTTTGTCTTGTAGTCAGCGTCCAGGGAATTCACGGAGGCCACCGTTATAGTTTCGCTATACCGACAAAAAGTAGGCGATCAGCTGTTCCCAACCTGCCCCAGTCCATGCGGCAGACGATCAACGTGCGTGTCGGCTGCGAGTTCACCTACGACGTGAGCGCACCGACCCCGGTCACGGCCCAGGTCCGACCCCGGTCCGACTCCAGCCACCAGCTGGTCACCGAAACCTGGTCGACAATGCCTCCTTTGCCCGTTGACGAGTACAACGATATCTACGGCAACCCGGTCAAGCGCTTTGTGATGCCGGCCGGATCCGTGACCTTGCGCTACGACGCAATCTGCGCCGTGCCCGACGAGGCGGACCCGGACCCGACGGGGGTGGCACAGGATCCGGTCGAGCACGTGCCAGGCGACCTCCTGCACTTCACCCTACCCAGCCGGTACTGCCTGTCAGACCAGCTCATGGGGATGGCCTGGGAGCTGTTCGGCCAGACGCCGCCGGGCGCCGCGCGCGTCCAGGCGATCTGCGACTGGGTACACGACAACATCAGGTTCAAGTACGGCACGAGCAATCCGATGACCACGGCCGCCGACGTGCTCAGGGACCGGATCGGCGTGTGCCGGGATCTCACACATGTGGCGATCAGCTTCTGCCGGGCCATGAACATCCCGACGCGCTACGTGTTCGGCTATCTGCCTGACCTGTACGTGCCATTCAACCCAGACCCGATGGACTTCGCGGCCTGGATGGAGGTCTGGCTGGGCGATCGGTGGTGGACGTTCGACCCGCGGAACAACGAGCGCCGGGTCGGACGGGTGCTCATCGGGCGCGGCCGCGACGCCCTCGACGTGGCCATGATCACCACCTTCGGCCCGGCGGCCTTCCAGTCGATGACCGTTTGGGCTGACGAGGTGAAGGACTCGTGATGCCGATCGAGCCGATCTCCGTCGACTGGGCCGCGGCACGTCGCGTGTCTTATCTGCTCCGGCAGAGCTTCCGGTACGAATACCCGGAGCCGATCCGCGAGCTCAATCATCGCCTCGTCGTGATCCCGCCCGAACGGTTTGGCGATCAGCGCCGGCTCCGCCATCAGCTGTCTGTCGATAGGGACGGCGTTCGTTTCGAGAATCGGACCGATCGGTTCGGCAACGTGGTCGTTGACGCCTTCGCTCCTCGAGTCTCCGAGGGGATCGAGTTCGTTGCCGAGGTCTCGGTCGAGCGGCACGCGGCCCAGCCCAACCGGCTTGCGGACGGATGGCTCGCGGACGGCTATCTCCTGGAACCATCGCAGCTGACGGACGCCGACGAGCGCATCCGGGAGGCGGCCAAAGCCCTGGCGGACTCGGCTGAGTGGGGGCTGCCGCTCGCGGACAGCATCAATGACTGGGTGTATCAGTCCATGACGTACCAGCATGGAGTGACAGGCGTGCGGACCACCGCGGCTGAAGCGCTCGAGATCGGGTCGGGCGTCTGCCAGGACTACGCGCATGTGATGCTCGCGGCATGCCGAGCATGCGGGCTTCCGTCGCGCTACGTGTCCGGCCACCTGCTCGGACAGGGTGGCTCGCACGCATGGGTGGAGGTCGTGCTGCCGACCAAGGACGGCACCGGTGACGCGATCGCCTCGACCTTTGACCCGACACACGCGAGCCGAGGCGGGCTGGGTTACGTGACGATCGCGGTCGGTGGCGATTACTCAGATGTGGCGCCGACCTCGGGAACGTATCTCTCGTCGGCGAGGGGTCGCCTCTTCACCAGCAAGCGCGTGACTCTGATCAACCTGGATTACGCCGGCTAGTGGAGGGGGGATGCCCCCTCCGACCGCTACATCGCCGGCGTGACTTCGTAGACCGTGATCTTGCCGCCGGACGTCAACACCGGGCACCCCTTGGCGAGGTCGACCGCCGCGTTGAGCGAATCCGCCTTGATGATCGAGTAGCCAGTGGCCGGCGTACCGATCGCTCCATCGTGAACAGCTCCACCGTTCGATATGTTCTTGGCGTGTTCGCCGAATGGGTTGCCCGCGTCGACGACTTTGTCTCCGAGCTTGCCGAACCACCCGCCCCACGCCTCCATGACCTTGCCTCGCTCGGCTTCCGTCGCGCCGGCGCTTCCGCCTGAGTACACCAGAACAAAATTCGCCAGCTTCGTTTCTCCCACTTGGTGATGACCCACGGTCGCGGTCTCATCCACACGACGATTGGCGGCGGCTTAAATCGACAGCTCTCTTATCGAATCCTCACTTAGCGCTTATATATCGCTCCAATGAAGAGCTCCCGGATCCTGGTGGTTGAGGACGATTTGCGCTTGGCTTCGACGCTGGAGCGCGTCCTCGCTGCCGAAGGTCACCATGTCGAGCTCGTGGGAGATGGCCTGGAGGCGCTGCGCCGGGCTCGCGACCAGCCTTTCGACCTTGTCGTGCTCGACATCATGCTGCCCAGCCTGGACGGTGTCAGCGTCTGCCGCCGGCTGCGTGCGACTGCACAGGTGCCAATCCTTCTGCTCACCGCTCTCGGCGGCACGGACGAACGCGTTCGCGGCCTTGACGCCGGAGCCGATGACTACCTGGTCAAGCCCTTCGCCTATGAGGAGTTCCTCGCGCGAGTCCGCGCCCTGCTGCGGCGAGCCGGCCCCCACGACCACCTTCGTTTCGCCGACCTGCTGTTGGAGCCGCCAAGCCGGGGCGCCTGGCGCGGCAAGCGGTCCATAAGTCTCACGGCGACAGAGTTCGACCTGCTTCAGCATTTCATGCGACATCCTCGCCAGGTCCTGACGCGTGAGCAGCTTCTGGAGGCGGTCTGGAAGGGTGAGCCGGAAAGCGACAACGTCGTCGCTGTGTACATCGGATATCTGAGGCAGAAGCTCGAAGAAGGCGGTGAGCCGCGTCTCCTGCACACGGTCCGAGGCGCCGGCTACGCGCTCCGGCAATAGTGTCTCTAAGGCTGCGCCTGGCGCTGTTCGGCACGGCAGTGGTCGCGCTGACGCTGGTCCTGTTCGGAGCGCTTCTCTACGGGCTCCTCGCGCGGGGCGTGACTACAAACCAGGACGTGGCAGTTCGCGGTCGCGCGCGTGAAGCAGTTGGGGCGCTGAACCGCGCTTCAGACCTGGCGCCTCGGCCGCCGGTCGCGCCGGTGGACCTCCGGACGAGCACGGAGATCTTCGTCGAGGTGCTCGATCAGAACTGGTCAGTCGTCTACTCAACCGGCGACCTGAACGGCGTGCCTCCGGCGATCGGGCCACGGCTGCGCCAGGACGCGGCGCAGATCGCCGGCGGCGCGTTCGATACGGAGGGCGGCTTTCGGCTCTACGCGCTGCCGTTCACCGGTGGCTTTGTCGTCGCCGGACAGTCGACCCGCGTCCCGCAGTCGAACCTCTCGGGTGTGCTCGGGTTCCTGATCATCTCGGGCGTTCCGACGTTGATCGCGGCGCTGGTCGCCTCGTGGCTTGTCGCCGGCCGCGCGCTGAAGCCATTGAAGGATGTCGCCGGCGCCGCAGACGAGATCGGGCGCGCGCGAGACTTCGGCCGCCGGCTCCCAAAGCGTCGCAGCCGCGACGAGGTCGCCTTGCTTTCGACGAGCTTCAACCGCATGCTCGAACAGCTCCAGGACTCGTACGAGTCGCAGCGCCGATTCGTCGCGGACGCCTCCCACGAGCTGCGCACTCCGCTGACCACGATCCAGGGCAACGCGGGGCTCCTCGCGCGCGGGCCGGCGGTCTCCGATGAGGTGCGGCGCGACGCGGCCGCGGACATAGCCGCCGAGACCGCACGAATGACGCGGCTGGTCGATCGCATGCTCACACTCGCGAAGGCCGACTCCGGCATGAAGCTCGAGCTCGCCCGTATCGAGCTGGGGCCGGTGGTCAACGAGGTCTGCCGCCAGGCCGGGACTGCGCATCCCGATCGCAAGCTGGAATGCGCCGTTGCTGATGCCACGATCGCCGGCGACGAAGATGCGATCCGGCAGCTGATCTGGATCCTGCTCGACAACGCAAGCCGCTACGCGCGATCGCACGTTTCGATGACGCTTGTCAGCGAGGGGGATTGGGCCCGCTTGACGGTCGCTGATGACGGGCCTGGCATCGCGCCGGACGAGCGCGAGCGCGTGTTCCAGCGTTTCTACCGCTCCGACCGTGCTCGTACAGGCCATGGCGCCGGGCTCGGCTTGTCGATCGCGCGGTGGATCGTCGAGCAGCATCAGGGCCGGATACTCGCCGGCGAGGGACCTGGCGGCGGGGCGGCGATGTACGTGGACCTGCCCCTGCACGCAAGCGACGATTTCTTACGTCGCTCTTAGCGTCGGCAGCGACGCTCATGACATGTTCGACATCGCCCCAGATCACGCCATCGGTCTCTACGCCGGCCTTCTCGCGCTGCCCTTCGCGCTGATCGCGATCAGGCTCAGGCCTGCTCGTCGCCGCGTGCCCGGGACCGTGCTTGGAGCGTCACTCCTGATGGCGATGGCAGGCGCGATTCACCTCGGACTCATCTCCAGCCATCTCCAAGAACCGGTGACGGCGCTCCTGTTCCTGATGAACGGGACCGGCTACATGGTGATGTCCTTCGTTTTCACCTGGCGCTGGTGGCGCCTGGCTTCAGCCTCGCTCCTGATCGCGACGCTGCTCGGCTACCTCGGGTACATAGCGCTTGGTTTCGACTCCCCGGACCAGGTGGCGCTGGCGACCAATCTTCTCGAGCTGACCGCACTCGGGCTGGTCCTGGTGCCGGCTCCAGGAGAGGCCGGACGGCCGCGCCGAGCCTGGCGCTGGGCTTCCCTCGGCGTCGCTATCCCTGTGTTGACTCTGATCACCACCTCGACCGTCTGGATCGTGGCGCTTGCCCGTCCCGACGCCCAGCACGCGCATGCGGGTGCTCTTCTCCAGTCGACCAATGAGGTCGCGACGCCGGAGCAGGTCGCGGCCGCGGCCCAGCTCTACGCACACACCAAGGCTGCGATCCTGCCTTACCAGGATTGGCACCTGGCTTGGGCTGCGGGTTACCGACCCGGCGGTGGGGCCAACCTTGGATCGACCCACTGGATGAACCAGAGCTATGTGGATGCCGGCTACGTGATGGACCCGCATCGTCCACAGGGCCTCGTTTACGCCAACACAAAGCATGGGCCGGTGCTGCTTGGCGCGATGTTCCAGATGAAGCACCTCGGCCAGTTCGGTCCCGACCCGGGTGGTCCGCTAACCGCGTGGCATCAGCACGAGAACATCTGCTTCACGCCATTCGGGCTTGAGTTCAGCTTCATGACGCCGTTGGCCACCTGTCCGTTGGGAGCCATCGACATCAGCGCCTCGCCGATGCTCCACGTATGGATCGTCGACAACCCTAAGGGCGGACCGTTCGCGGTCGACATCGACGACTCGGTGGTGAAGAGAATTGATCGAAGCTAGAACCTCAAGCCGGCCGGAGGCCGCTTTTGTCCTGCTTTCCATGCAGGCGATGTTGTGGGTGATCGCCGGGCTTTCCGCGATACCGTTTGCCTTGGCAGGAGAAGTCTTCATGCTCGGCCTAGGCATGGCTTCGCTCCTACTGGCGCTTGCAACGTGCCTGCTGGCGATTGGAGTCCTGTGGCGTCGCCGCCGGGCGCGACGCTGGGTCATGGGGCTAGAGATCACCTGCCTGGTCGGCTCGCTCCTGCTGCTGGTGCTGCCGATCGGCGCCAACCACGGCCCGGTCGCATTGATGACGAATGTCGCGCTGCCCGTCGCGCTCCTGCTGTTGTTACGAAAGCCAAAAGAGGCGTTTGGTTAAAACGCGCTAGCCTCGCGCGACCAGGAGCCTGGTCCTGCGAACCAGCGCTTCGTCCGCGTCATCGCTGGTGACGACTCGGCGCCGGAAGTTCCGCAGGGCGAAACGATCACACGCCGTCTCGGCGGCAGAGGGCTTGCCAAGCACCTCGTGCAGGTACCAGTGCATCCACTCGTGGCAGTACAGGAATCGGAGCACGTCGCGGCGCCCCCGAAAGTGAACCGTCTCCGACACCCAGGCAAAGCGCATACCCTGCCCGCGCTTTCGGTGGGCGGCGAAGATGACCGGCTCCTTGAAGGCGTGGAACGGGATCGGCACCTGCAGCAAGATCCGGCGGTCTTCGAACTCGCAGAGAGCCGCCAGATGGGGGAACCGCCGGTAGCGCAGAGGCTTGATCACGACCTCGTAGTCGCACCGCGGCAGGCCCGCCAGAGCATGCCTCGCCTGGGCGCTGCTGAACCCGCTTAGCTCGCTGCGGATGGCCACGGTCCCGAAAGGGTAGACGGTCCAGGGGCGTCGGGGCCTAGTTGATGTCGGAGTTTTTCCGTGCATGTCCCGGAGCAGGCGTAGGTGGTTTGCCGCATCTCGGCGGCCCTGCAGCCGAACGGCCATTCCTCCCCGGCAGGCACGCTGGGGCAGCGGCAGTCTGCGACCCGGCCAGAGGGCTCGGCCATCGACGGGTAGTCAGGCAGCCGAGGGCGTTGACTCTAGTGGGAAGCCTGGCCTGCAAGGGCCGGGCTTTCCACCATTTGAGGGGGGTAAAGCCCCGCTCGCGGCGTTGTCGTCATGCATGAGCGGCAGGAATACGCTGCGGTCCTCCTCCGACGCCAGCTCTCCCGAAAGGCGCAGTCGCCGGCCGTCGAGTCGAACCTTCGAGCCCGGATAAACGGGATGGGTTTCATAGACGCGCCATCAATCTCCTTTCGCGCGCCTTTCGCGCGCCTTTCGCACGTCACCCAAAAAGTCCTCTGGGATAAGACTGCGAAGAAGGGTCACGACCGGTGCAAGGGCGGCTACGGTTCTTTTCACCAGATGTCGAGAACCAGGCGCCGGCTCCGACCGAGTTGTGAAGGCGCCCCTTCAGGCGCCGAATAATAGGAGAACCTCGATGAAGTACATGATCATGACGTTCGGGTCCGCCGAAGCTGGGCTGGAAGCCATGGGCAAGGAGTGGATGCTCGAGATGATCCAGTTCATGCAGAAGCTGGACGAGGACCTGAAGAAGTCTGGCGAGCTCGTCAGTGCCGAAGGGCTTGCAGATGGCAGCCAGGCCAAGACCGTTCGCTTCGAGAAAGGCATGCCGGTCGCGACCGATGGACCGTTTGCGGAGGCGAAGGAATCGCTCGTTGGCTACTGGATCGTCGATGTCGAGAACGAGGCGCGCGCGATCGAGATCGCATCGCGCATCGTCGCGTTCGTCAAGGTGCCGATCGAGGTGCGCCGGGTGATGGACGCGCCGCCTGAGTTCTGAGGTTGCAAGACCGAATCGAGGACCTGCTGCGCGAGCTTGCGCCGCAGGTCCTCGGCAATCTTGTGCGAAGGCACGGGCAGTTCGACGCGTGCGAGGACGCAGTGCAGGAGGCGCTGCTGGCAGCGGCGCGGCAGTGGCCGGAGGAGGGGGTCCCTGACAACCCGAGCTCGTGGCTTCTGACCGTCGCGACCCGACGCCTGTTCGACGAGTGGCGCAGTGAGAGCGCCCGCAGGAAGCGAGAGGAAACCGCGGCGCTGGCGATGGCAGTCCAGGGTGAGCCTTCAAACCATGACGACACGCTCGCCGTCCTGTTCCTCTGCTGCCATCCGTCGCTGTCCGCGCCTTCGCAGCTCGCACTCACTCTGCGAGCGGTCGGCGGATTGACCACTGCCGAGATCGCCAAGGCCTTCCTCGTTCCTGAAACCACCATGGCGCAGCGCATCAGCCGAGCCAAGGAGCGCATCAGGGACACGGGCATGCGATTCGAGCTCCCGCCGGAGCCGGAGCGGGCCGACCGACTACGCGTGGTGCTGCAGGTGCTCTATCTCATCTTCAACGAGGGGTACACAGCGAGTTTCGGGGCGGCATTGAACCGCGCCGACCTGACCACCGAGGCCATCCGCCTGGCGCGCATGCTCCACACCCTCATGCCGGAAGAAGGCGAGGTCGCCGGTCTCCTCGCGCTCATGGTGCTGACCGATGCGCGGCGAGCCGCACGAACCGAGGAGGACGGCTCGATCGTTCCACTCGACGAACAGCGGCGCGCTCTCTGGAATACCTCCCAGATCGACGAAGGCGTGGCACTTCTCACCCGAACCCTCGGCAAGGCGCCGATTGGTCCGTACCAGCTGCAGGCGGCGATTGCGGCGGTACACGACGAAGCGCCGAGCGCCAAGGAAACAGACTGGCCGCAGATCCTGGCGTTGTACGAGGTGCTCGAACAGGTGTTGCCAGGTCCGGTTGTCACGCTCAACCGGGCGGTTGCAGTCGCCATGGTCCACGGGCCGCGCGCCGGTCTGGCCGTGCTGGGGACCCTCGATACCGACGAACGCATGGCCCACACCCACCGCCTCGAGGCCGTGCGAGGGCACCTACTCGAGCTCGCGGGGGATTTGGCCGGGGCTCGGGCGTCCTACCAGCGCGCGGCGAGGATGACTGCGAGCCTCCCCGAGCAGCGCTATCTCGCGCTGCGGGCAGCGCGCCTGAGCTAGAGTCCGCGTTCGCGCGTAGCCCCTGTACGCGAGGCGTTCATCTTTCGTGGTGCGTGCTTCTATAGAAGGTGGATCTTCCCCTACGTCCCGCTCGGCGTTAGTCTGGCCTTGACTGGAAAGGCGTGCTTTGCGCTGAAGCTTCCCACCACGTTGGGCGAACCTTAAGGAGAACAAAGAATGGGCAATGAGGCGGATGAAATCACCCGTCAGATAAAAGAGACCGAGGATCAAATGGACGAGGACCTGGGTGAGCTGGAGCAGCGCGCCGCGTCCAACGCCATGCGCTACGCGCGCATCGCTGCGGTCGTTCTCGGCGTGGCGGCAGTGGCCGGTGTAGGCGTGCTGATCTATCGACGGATGAACCGACCTACGCGCCGGGAGCAGCTGAGGCGCATGCTGTTCGAGGCGCTGAAGGATCTCCCCGATTCGCTTCGTGATCTGCCCGAAGAGCTGACGGACAGGCTCAAGAAGTCGCTGCCTTCGGTCACAGTCGTTGTGAACCGCGATAACGCAGCGCGAGAGCTCGGCAGGCTCGAGCGCATCGTGCGACGGGTCGCGCCCGCGGTCGCGGGCTCTGCGTCAAGCGCCTTGATCCATCGCTTCACAACGGCGCCCGACCGATCTGACGACACACCCTCTCGCTCCACGATCCCCGCGTCCGACTAGCAGCGATGCGGCGACTCCTCGCCCGCGCCCGGAATTCGCTTCCGCTTCGCGCGGTGAGCGCGTTCGGCGAGAGCCAGGGGTTGCACGGTAGGTGACGCTTTAACGTTTCCAGTGCCCGATGAGAAGCATCCTGTTGTGGTGCGCGCAGAATCCCTGGCTCTCAGCGCACGTGCCCCGCTGGGGATTCGCGCGCCGCGCGGTCAGGCGCTTTTTGCCGGGCGAAGAATTCGACGATGCGCTGAAGGCCGCGAGCGGCTTCAAAACCAAGGGCATCGGAGTGCTTTTCACGCGCCTCGGTGAAAACGTCACGGAACTCTCGGCAGCGAGCGCGGCCGTCGAGCACTACGAATCCGTGTTCGCGAAAGGGAACGCGGCGAGTGTCGATGCCGAGGTCTCCGTCAAGCCGACCCAGCTTGGACTCGACATCGACGCGACGGCGGCGTACGCGAACCTTCAGCGGCTGGCCCTTGCTGCCGACAAGGCAAAGAGCTTCCTGTGGATCGACATGGAGGGAAGCGCCTATACGGAGCCGACCCTAGACCTGTACAGGCGGCTGCGGGTCAATCACCCGCGCACTGGTATAGCCCTTCAGGCTTACCTCCACCGCACCGTCGATGACGTTGTCAAGCTGCTGCCTCTCAATCCCGCGATACGGCTTGTCAAAGGTGCCTACGCCGAGCCGCCTGACCGCGCCTACCAGGCGAAGAAGGATGTGGATTCGAACTACCTCGCGCTGTGCTCGTTCATGCTGCCGGTGGTAAAACGGGGTGAGCTGCGGTTGGTGATGGCCACCCACGATGTCGACCTGATCGCGCGGATCGCACGCTTCGGACTCGCCCTGGGCATGCAACGCGCCCAGCTGGAGGTGGCGATGCTCTACGGAATTCGCGCCGACCAGCAGGTCCGGTTGGCGGCCGAGGGCTACTCCGTGAAGGCCCTCATCGCCTATGGAGACGCTTGGTACGCATGGTATTTACGACGGCTCGCGGAACGTCCCGCAAACATGCTGTTTGTCGCGCGCCAGCTTCTTCCCTGACTTCTACGACCTCGTCAAGTACACGTCGAACTCGATCGTTGCCGTCGGGTCGACGGTCGTGAACGGAACCTGAGGCGGCGAGACGCCGTAATCGGTCATGTTGATCGTCATAGTGCCGGCGATCTCGATCTTGCCGCCGATGACCTGTGCCTTCGCGGTGGCCGTAACGTCTTTGGTCACGCCGTGAATGGTGAGCTTGCCCGCCACTGTCACGTCTACTTGCGAGGTGGTTATCGGCCCAGGAACGGATGCCGCGCTGGCGATAAACGTTGCCGTTGGAAACTGCTGAACGCTAAGTTGTCTTGAAACGACGCCGTCACGCTGAGTGACGTTGCGGCCGACCACCTGGTCGACGCTGTGCAGGCTGGTCAGGTCTGCGCTCAGCTTGATGCTGCTCACCTGGTAGCCGTTCGCGTCGCCAGTGACGGTCAGGCCGCCGCTTACGCTGGATGTTCGTGCGACGGCCAGGTGCTTGGAGGTCTCGCCCGCGAACAGCTCTTGTACCCGATATCCGGCCAGCGAGCCGGTGGTCACCGTCCACGTTCCCGCGAGGCTTGACGAGACAGCGGCAGCGCTTGCGCTTGGGCTGGCGCTCAGTCCGAGGCTTGACGGTGAAGTCCGCAGGCCGGAGAAGAAGTAGGCGTATGCGCCTACGCCCATCAACACGATGACGGCGATCCCGCCTGCCGCGGCGATGATCAGGTTTCTTCTCATTTCTCCAGGGTTTCCGCTTGTTCATATAGTGAAGGGCCGGCATTCCACCGGCCCTTCCAATGCCGAACATGTGAGTGGACGGGGACTCTAAGGAACTGTGGGGACCTGGCCAGCGTTCTCTTGTGCCTCGCGGGCCGCGCTCTCGGTGGCCTCATGAGCCGCGGTCTCGTTGGACACGAACGTTCCAGACGCCGTGCCCGGAGTCGGGCTCGCGGCGGCCGCGGGGTTCGTGGCTGCCGAGGCGGCGATCGTCGTCGCGCCGTACATCACGGCGCCGACAACGCCTCCGATGAGCATCGACCCCGCGATTGCGGCCGCTGCCATGGACTTTCGAATGCCGTTCATTGCTTTCCTCCTTCGTTGGTAATCGCTCGCATGAGCGTCGGAACGAACGCTGAGGGGTCGGCCTCAGTGCGTCGTGTGAGAAATCTGTGAGTTTGCCGTGACGGGGCAAAAGAGAAAGTCATCGGCGGAGTCGGTGCCGCTGACTTTGATCGCCGATTTGTTACGGCCGCGCCGACTGCAAGAGCTAGGCGGCGATGATGCGGTGCCGGTTCTTGCTCGTGATCGTGTGAGTGCCGGAAGAGGTGACGACGGTGAGATCGACTGAATACTCGCCATAGTTGGATCCGGTGCTCGGGGTTTTGCCATTTGTGCACGCGCTCGGGATGCTGACTTTCAATGACGCGGAGCTGCCGGCCCCAACCGCGTTGGGCGAATACGTGACGCCGCTGGCGTCGTACTTGTCACCAACGTGCTCGAGCCAGCCGCCTTTGACTGCGGCCAACGTCAGCGCGGCGGCCACCGACTTGATGGTCACGCTGCTTGCCGTGCCGTTGCGCACGTCGATCGTGGCCTGGAGGGTGTAGGGGGCGTTGGCCGTCCCAACCGGGCACGTGTACGCGGAGTCGACAGAGGCGCTGTTGAGCGTAAAGGTGGACGGAGACCCGCCGGCACAGGCGCTGAGCAGCAGGACCAGTCCGAGTTGGGCGGGCCGCGGGGAATGCCTCACCTTTATATAAGCTGACAACCGATGGGCAAACTCGACTCCCAGCGGTCGCTGCCAAAACTGGGCGACGATAAGAGCGGGATGAGCCTCATCGCGAAGAAGCTTAGGCTGGGCCCCGGCCAAAGAGTCGCCGTCCTGAATTCCCCGGCGGGTTATCTGGCGCAGCTCAGGCCTGGGACGTCGGCGATCAGCGCGCACGTCCAGTCATCAAAGGCTTACGACGTGGTGCAGCTGTTCGTGAACACTGTCGACGAGCTGCGACGCCTGGGTCCAGAAGCGATTCGGGCCGTGAAACCGGCCGGAATGCTCTGGATCACGTATCCGAAGGGCGGCAAGACGCGAGGTGTCACTGACCTGCCACCCACCCCCTGGTGGACGAAGCGTGACGTCCTCGGCGAGATCACCTCCGTGACCGGCTACAAGCCCGTCGCGTTTGTCGCGATCGACGACAACTACACAGCCCTTCGATTCAAGCGGGGGTAGCCCAGGTTGCGGACATTGACTCTGGCGGGCCTCGCGCGCCGCCAGCTGACCGCCCGCTGGATGTCATTCGTACCGACCGCTGTCGGACTCGGGGTTGCACTTGCGCTGGCGTCTGCAGTCTCGTTAACGCAGTCGCGCACAGAGGAAGCCGGTCTCCAGCAGACGGTCAGCCGCCTCGGCTCACAGGGCCTGGTAAGCGTGCATCTCACGGGAGTCACCGACCAGCAGTCGTACCAGGCGTTCACCGCGGAGGTCCGGCGCGCGGCGCGCGACGACATGGGCGGGATCATCGCGCCCCGTCAGACCGGCTTGATCTCTGGTGGCTATGTCCCGCAGCTGATCAATGGGACAAAACCCGTAGCGCCGGGCGCCGACTTTCGGATCGCGGCCTCGGAAGACCTCCCTGCCCATGCTGCGCTGGTCGCCGGGGCCTGGCCGTCGGGCGCGGCCAGCGGCATGTTGGAAGTCACTCTTCCAGAGGCATTCGTGAGCTTCGTGCGATTGGGGGTGGGGGATGTCGTCTGCGCCAAAGTTCAGGACGGCGACGACGTGGTGTGCCTGCGCATCGTAGGTATCTGGCGTCCGTTTCAACTTCAGGAGGCCTACTGGGGTCCCAACCGCGCGCCTGAGGTCGCGGCCTACATGGACGTGCAGTCGTACTTCGCGATGCTCAAGCGTCAGACCAACCCTGCGACTGGTGCGCTGCATGCATCAGTCATCTCGGTCGCCTCGGCAACCCTGGCACCAGACGTCGCAGCGATTCGATCAGTCGGTGCAGCGGCGACGCTCGAGCGTGTGAACCGTCTGCGCGGCCGCTTTGGCATTCAGCGCGCGGACATCGTTGTCGTAAGCGACCTGCCCAGCGCACTCGAGTCGTACGTGAGCGATGCGCAGATCGGTTATTTTGCCGTGCAGCTCGTCGCAATCCAGCTTCTCCTCATCGCTCTCTACTGCGTGTGGTTCATGGCCGGCAACCTCCTCAGGCAGCTGCGCCCAACGATCGCGGTGTGGCGCACTCGCGGTTGGTCATGGCCGGGGGTCGCCGCATTGCTGTGGATCGAGCTCGCTGCGGTGGTTCTAATCGCTGCTCCGCTTGGAGTGTTCGGCGGATGGGCGGCATCAGAGGCCGTGGCGCGATGGGCGTACGCCGGCGTGGTGATCCCAGCGTTCCGCTTCGACATTTTCAAGCTGGGTCCGCCAGTTGCCGCCGTCCTCGCTCTCGAGCTCCTTCTCGTCGGCGGGCAGTCCATCCTCGCGAGCCGGCACGGGGTGCTGCAGACGCGCGCTGCCGCGTCGCGGCCGACTGTGCCGTGGTGGAGGATGCGGCACCTCGACCTGCTGCTCGCCCTGCTCGCCATACCGCTGCTGGCGCAGGCCCGGCTCCTAGGCAGCGCGCAGGTGAGACAGTCCGGCGCCGCGGACAACCCTCTCAACCTAGTGCTTCCGGGTCTTGCGATCGCGTTGATTGCGTTGGCAGCGCTGCGTTTGCTCCCGCTGGTCGCCCGCTTGCTGTTGCGGGCGCGACGAACGGTGGCGGCGCAGCTAGCGGGCGTGCAGCTGATCCGCGCACCCGGTCAGCACGCCGCCCTGGCCGTGCTGCTCATGCTGGCCATTGCTCTGGGCGTGTTCGCGACGACCTATGCCACGACCTCTGCTCGGAACAGCGCCGACCGCGCCGCCTATCAGGTGGGCGCCGACGTGCGAGGAGTCCTGCAACCAGGCGTTGGTGTGCCACCGTACTCGATCCCGGTCGCCGGCGCCGCCGCACGAAGTGACGTCTTCCGAGGCTACGCCCGCCAACCCGGTGGTGACGTGCCGGCGCTGGCCGTCGATCCGTACACCTTCGATTCGGTTATGTGGACGCGGCCCGACCTGGCCGCATCTCCGCTTTCCGAGCTGGTTCAGAGCCTCGCCGACGATGAGACCGGCGGCGTGCTGCTATCACCCCAGGCCAAATCACTTTCGATCTGGGTCTTCGGCGCATCCACGGGCGGCTCGCTGACCGCGCATCTGTCAGACACGCATGGACGGCCTGTCCACGCTGACCTTGGAAAGCTCGACTTTTCAGGCTGGAAGCAATTGACAGCCGCGCTCATAGCCGACGCGGGGGCGGTTGCAGAGCCGCTTCGCTTTCGCGATCTCTCGATCTCTCCCGTGACCAAGCCGGACGTCATCTCGCTGAGCTCACTTGCCATCGACGGAAAGATGCTCGAGAGCTTCGCCGAGCAGATTGACGGCGTCGGGGCTCAATACTCTCCCGGCCTGTGGTGGCGGACAGACGCGGAGTCGGGCACATTCTACGAATCACTCCTGCCGACCACGGTTGTGACGCGGGACGGCAATCGGACCGCGACCTTACGCGTTGGTACTGGGCCTTACCCGACCTACATCCGCCCGGGTGTCGCCAGGTTCTCAACTGTAGTCTCGGCTAGACCCGGGACCATCCCCGCGCTCGTCCCATCCCAGATGCTGACTCGATTCGGCCTCGGCGTCGGCAAGCCGTTGCAGGTACAGATCGACGGAATCGCCGTCACCGCCACCATCGTTGGGGTGGCAGATCACTTCCCGACCCTTTATCCAGAGCTCGGCGACTTCTTGGTACTGGACCGCGATCCGTTGCTGATAGCGCTCGCCTTCGGCCACCACCAAAGCCCCTGGCCGAATGAGATCTGGGTCCGCGCTGCCCCGGGAGGTGGCGACACGGCCGTCGCCTCGTTGCGAGCGGCGCCGGGGCTCATTGGCGTCCTCGACCAGCGGTCGATCGCCCGCGACGCGGCCCATTCGCCGCTGCAGCTTGGACTTGAGTCGAACTTGCTGCTGGGTTTCATCGCCGCGGTCGGGCTGGCGCTCCTCGCATTCGCGTACCACTTCCTGATGCTGGCTCGCGGCCGCCTCCCGGAATACGCGGTGCTGGAAGCGAACGGCATGTCGCCGGCACATGTGCGGCGAAGCCTGGTTTGGGAAGAGCTCACCCTGGCAGCGTTCTGCCTGGTCTTCGGCGCCGTGCTCGGGGCCCTTGCATCGGTTGTCCTCCTGCCTGGGCTGCAGCTTGGTGCGAGCGTGCCCGACAACGCGCCCGCGACCATCGTGACCCTGGACCCCTTACGGCTCGCGATGGCGTTGGCGGTTGTCGTTGCCGGTGCACTGCTCGCCGGGCCGGCGCTGGCCGCGGCGGCTGAGCGGCCGCGGATCATGACTGAGCTCAGGGCACTCGGATGACTGTGATCGAGTGCCGGTCGTTGGTGCACATCTACAAGGCAACAGACCTTGAGGTCTTCGCCTTGCAGGGCTTGGACATGACGATCGAGGAGGGCGAGGTCGTCGCGATCGTCGGCGCCAGCGGCAGCGGCAAGACCACATTGATGAACGTTCTAGCCGCCGTAGAGAAGCCCAGCGCCGGCCAGGCGCTGGTCGAGGGCATCGAACTCGGATCGCTGACGGATCGAGCACGCGATACGTACCGCCGCGACGTCATCGGCTACGTATGGCAGAACGCAACGCTGAACCTTACGCCTGAGCTCACCGCATCAGAGAACCTGCAGCTGCCACAGTTGCTGGCCGGGCGACCGCGAAAGGAGAGGCTCGACCGCGCGACCGAGCTTCTCGACACACTCGGGCTCTCGCACCGTCGCGACCACGTCCCGGCGCAGCTGTCTGGCGGCGAACAGCAGCGCCTGGCGTTAGGGGTCGCGGTCGCTAACCGTCCGAAGGTGCTGCTGGCCGATGAGCCGACGGCGGAGCTGGACCGCGCCTCAGCGCGTCGCATGCTCGAGGATCTGGGCAAGCTTCGAGACCGCGACGGGACCACCGTCGTGATGGTGACGCACGACCATGAGGTGGAGCGTCACGTCGACCGAGTGCTGCGCATCCGAGACGGCCGCACGTCCACGGAGACGCGCGCTGAGACGGGAGAGCTTCTCATCGTCGACCCAGCCGGACGGCTGCAGCTGCCGAAATCGGTTCGCCAGGAAGCAGGATTGGGCGCTCGAGTACGGGTGCGCGTGGACGGCGGGCGGGTGATCATCGAACGGGCCGATGATGGCTGAGCCGCTCGTGCAGCTGCGCGGTGTTGAACGCCGGTACCTGGCAGGCGGGACCTCGGTGGCGGCACTGCAGGGTGTCGACCTGGACGTCGCTGAAGGGGAGCTGGTCGCCCTGCTCGGGCCGTCGGGTTCGGGCAAGACGACTCTGATGGGCGTCATCGGCGGCCTTGACCGCCCGGATGCCGGGTCGGTGATGGTCGGCGGCATCGACGTCGCCGCGCTCCGTGGCGACCCGCTTGCCGTCTATAGGCTTCGCACGATCGGATTCGTCTTCCAGTCGCCGGGTCTAGTGCCGCTCATGTCTGCAGCCGAGAATGTAGCCCTGCCGTTGCAGCTCATGGGTCGCCCTCCTGCGGGCGCCGAAACTAGCGCTTTCAAAGCCCTGGTCTCTGTCGGCCTGGAAGCTCGGATGCGCCACCGTTCGTTTGAGCTCTCAGGTGGCGAGCAGCAGCGGGTCGCCCTGGCCCGCGCCATCGTCAAAGAGCCAAGGCTGCTTCTTGCCGACGAGCCGACCGGCCAGCTCGACAGCGAGACTTCAGCCGCGATCGTCGACCTGATCCGCTCGTTCCGCGGCCGCACGACCATCATCGTGGCCACCCATGACGAAGCCATCGCCGCCATGGCCGATCGCGCCGTGAAAATCGAGGATGGGAGGCTGTTCACTGGTTCGATGGTGAGCGCTGGCAAATAGAATGCGGCCGGTGTCCATAGACCCCGAGGCCGGACCGCTCTCCCACGGCAGCTTTTCACAACGGGTGGCTGTCATCGTCGGCGGGGGCAGCGGGCTCGGTCGTGCGGTCGCGAAGGCGCTGGCCCGCCAGGGTTCCAACATCGTGGTGGCAGACTTCGACGGGCCTCGCATGGACCGCACGGTGGAGGAGGTGCTGCGGCTGGGCACGTCCGAGGCGGCGATCGCGTTGTCCACCGACGTGAGGAGCGATGCGTCGGTCCGTTCGCTGGTCCGCGACTCGGTGAAGTCGATGGGACGAGTCGACGTCGTCGTCAACGCCGCGGGCGTGCTGCTCCAGGGCAAGGTGGAAAAGATCTCGGGCGATGACTGGACCTGGATGCTGGGGACGAACCTCGTCGGCACGGTGCGCACGTCGACGGCCTTCCTGCCGCACATGACATCGCGTGGCTCGGGCCACATCATCAACGTCGTGTCATACGGCGGGCTGCAGCCAACCGACCCCCTGTCGTTGCCATATGACACCGGCCATGCGGCGCTGGCTGTTTTCACCGAGGGCCTAGCCCGCGAGCTGCAGGGCAGCGGTGTCTGCGTTTCGATTTTCTGCCCGGGGGCCAAGGGGCCACGAATCGGGCAGAACACGAGGTCGCGAGGCGTCGGCCGCCTCTTCAGCGGTTCCGATAGAGCGCCGGATTCCCCGCTGCAGCTGGAACAGCTGGCCTCAACGCTGATCGAAGGCATGCGCCATCAGCGCTTCCTCATCCTCGGCGACCCGTCGGAGGCGTCTATGTTCGAAGGCCGTTGGGATCACCTCGACGCCAAGGCGGCGAGCCGATGAGCGTACCCACCAACGACCTGCTCTACAGCATCGGGATCTGCGTCAGCGCAGCTGCGCTTCTCGCTCTGATCGGATGGCGCCTCCGGCAGCCCTTGATCCTCGCCTACCTGGTGACCGGGGTGGTAATCGGACCCAACATCGGCCTTGGCCTGGTGACCGACCAGGCGAGCATCGCGACCGTCGCGGAGATCGGGCTGATCCTCCTGCTCTTCATCATCGGCCTGGAGATCGACCTCAAGAAACTCGCCACTGCCGGGCCTGCGGTTCTGGTCACGGGCGCTCTGCAGGTTCCGATCTGCATCGCGCTTGGCCTCGGCTTCTTCTACCTCCTCGGGGAGCGCGTCACGTCTGGCAACTACTCCTTGATCTACCTGGCCGCCTGCATGAGCCTGTCGAGCACCCTCGTCGTGGTCAAGCTCCTGTACGACAAGTTCGAGCTCGACACGCTGCCCGGCCGGATCACGCTCGGAGTCCTGGTCATTCAGGACTTGTGGGCCGTGGCCATGATCGCCGTCCAGCCGAACATCGAGAGCCCCAACCTGCTGCCGCTCGCCTTCTCGCTCTGGAAGGGTGCACTGCTCGTCGTCGGCGGGCTGGCCCTGTCGAAGTACGTCCTCCCGTATCTGTTTCGTGCAGTCGCAAAGGCTCCGGAGCTGGTGCTTGTCAGCGCTCTGGCCTGGTGCTTTTTCCTCGCCGGAGTCGCCAGCTACATCGGGCTCTCTCGAGAGATGGGTGCGCTGATCGCCGGGATCAGCCTTTCGACCTTTCCCTACAACCTGGACGTCATGGCCAAAGCGGTCAGCATCAGGGACTTCTTCGTCACCCTCTTCTTCGTCGCGCTCGGCATGCAGATCACGGTGCCGAGCCTTCATGTCGTCTTGATCGCATTGGCCGCGTCCGCGTTTGTAATGGTGAGCCGGCTCTCGATCGTCCCCATTCTGTACTGGCTGCGCCTCGGCCTCCGGACCAGCCTTCTGCCTGCGATCAACCTCGCGCAGGTCAGCGAGTTCTCGATTGTCATCGCCTCGCTCGGGTTGGCCCGCCACCCGCCCCAGATCCCGTCAGAGGTGCTGACGATCGTCATCATCACGTTTGCGCTTACGTCCGTCGTCTCGACTTACATGATCAACTCGAGCCATCGCGTGCAGCGGGTGCTCGGCGGTTTGTTGCGGGCGCTGCGGATCAAGGACCTCGACTCCGCGGAGACAGAGCAAGAGCGCTCCGAGACGCGGCACGAGACGTTTGTCTTCCTGGGTTTCTTCCGAGACGCCAGCTCCATCCTTCACGAGTTCGAGCACGACGGCGAGCCGCTGCAGGTCAAGGAGTTCCTCAGCAAGATCCTGGTCGTCGATTTCAACCCGAAGGTGATGCGCGAGCTCCGCCAGCGTGGGATCAGCAGCATCTACGGTGACGTTGCGCACGCCGATACGCTGCGGCACATCGGCATGCAGGACGCCGAGCTCGTCGTCTCGAGCATCACCGACGACATCCTTCGCGGCACCAGCAACTTGAGGCTGCTGCGCAACATCCGCGCGACCTGTCCGAAGGCGAAGGTCATGCTGACCACCGAGCACATAGCCCAGGCTCTGAGCTTTTACGAGGCGGGCGCCGACTTCGTCTACCTTCCGCGACTGCATTCCGCGCCGGAGATCGCGCGCATCTTGAAGCAGGGACTCGCGGAAGGTTTCGACAAGGCTCGCGCTGCCGAGATCGAGCGGCTGACGGCGAGGCACGAGGTCCTCGCCTGAGAATCCTCGCTGTCCGCCGGGCGCGCGCAGGGCGCACTTTAGAGCGGGTGCGAGAAGGGGAGCGGTGACGAGAATTCTCGCGGTCGCCGACGAGGTCGACGAATCGCTTTACGGGGACAAGCTCGCGACGCTGGCGCCGGACCTCGTCGTGTCGTGCGGAGACCTTCCGTTCGACTACCTCGAATACCTGGTCAGCCGCGCCAACGTTCCACTCCTATATGTGCCGGGCAACCATGATCCGAACGTCAAGCCGCCAGACACCACCTGGGTGCCTCTGCAGTCCGAGATTCCGGTCCCTGGGCCGCAGGGGTGCGACAACGTGGACGGTCGCGTGCTCGAGGTCAACGGCCTGCGCATTGCCGGTCTTGGCGGAAGCCTTCGGTACAAGGAAGGTCCCAACCAGTACTCACAAGCCCAAATGCTGCGACGTGCCATCAGGCTGGAGCTTTGGATTCGCCTCAAACGCGTTCGCGCGGGTCGCAAGCTCGACGTCTTGGTCACGCACGCGCCGCCGTTCGGTGTCGCCGAGGCGAAGGACGCAACCCACGAGGGGTTCAAAGCCTTCAACCGGCTCTTCAAGGAATTTCATCCGCTCCTGCTGGTCCACGGGCACGTTCACCCTTATGGCCGGAATCTTCCTGAGCTGCATCTCGACGGCGCACGCATCGTCAACGCAATTCCGTCGCGCCTAATCGAGATCTAAAGGACGAGCGAGACACCAACACCTTCGGCCTTCGCCCTGTCATAGATCAACCGCGCGGTAGCGGCATCTTCGACCGCGTGGCCGGTGGACTTGTAGATGGTGATCTCATCGGGGGACATGCGGCCAGGCTTCGTGCCCGCGAGGACCTCGCCAACCTCGGTGATGCTATCCGGGTCCAAGCCCTGCAGCTCGACCGCGCCTGCCGGCGGAGGATTGGTCGCGGCGCCGCGCCACTCGACGAACACTCTGCCCGCGGCAATCGTCGCGGCATCGAGCTCTGGCCCCCAGGTCCCGCCGACGGAGCTGAGGTGGACTCCGGGCTTCAACCATTCACGCCGGAGGATCGGATCGCGCGCGTCGGTGCAGCAGGCGATCACGTCTGCCCCTCGCACGGCAGCTTCAAACGACTCCGCGAACACGGCACGTGAATGTCGCGACACCAGGGCTTTGGCTTTGTCCGCGTGGCGGGAGGCCACACGTATCTCTTTGAAGTCGCGGATACGTGGAAAAGTCTCGAGATGCGATCCACCCTGCACGCCTGCGCCCAGGATTGCCAGCACCGAGGCGTCGTCGCGGGCGAGGAGTCGCGCCGCCACGGCGGCCGTGCCGCCCGTTCTGATCGCCGTGATGTAGGTGCCGTCCATCACAACTAGCGGGGCTCCGGTGTCCTCATCGAAAACCGCGATCAAGCCCTGGTGTGAGGGCAATCCATGGTCATGGTTGGCCGGGAAGACGGAGACGAGCTTCACCTCGAGCGCGATGCCGGGCACATAGCCCGCCATCGCTCCCAGGATCCCGAGATCACCGACCCGCGCGCCCACTCGCGGGGGGACGGAGGTGATCCCCGAAGAGAAGACGACGAGCGCCTTGCCCAGCGCGTCGAGCATGGAGTCGATATCGAGCAGCCGCTCAACATCTGCACGGCTCAAATAGAGGAGTTCGCCCACAGGGGGCGATGATAAAGCCGCCTGCTTGATTTCAATGACGGCCCTCATTGATTTTCAGGATGGCTGTCGGGGGCCGCGACGGGTAGCGTCGGACGCAGTGACCGTTTACGGCGGGGCCGTGAGGAACCAGGGCAAGGATGGCCGCCGGGCGCACCTCTGGCGTGTTGTCTACCACCGCCCTGGCTTGGGGTTCGGTTACACGACGGTCACCGACGCAGACGGAGCCGGTGCCGTTGACAGGGCACTGGCTCTGTCCTCCCGGCAGCGCACCGGAAGTCAGACCTCGTAAGAGTCATTGACGTAGGCCGGATTCACTCCGGCCGTCCCTGTCGCACTTGGTGGCCAGGGGGGCAGAAGGCAGGGCCCCAGCGTGTGCTGGCACCATGAAAGCAAGACCTTGGTTCTGACGACTGACGACCAGATTGAGATCGACGTCCGCGACGACGCGGCCGCGATGACTCGCTTGCTCACTCTGCCGGCATCCGCCCGCATGGACGCTCTGGCCGCGATGCGAGGCATCTCCGCCTTCGATGAGCAACCGCTGAAGCTGCTCAAGCAGATCCATGAGGAGGGCGACGGTTTTCGCGTCGGCGTGGACGATCCACGCTACCCCGACGCGCTGAAGCGACTCATCGAGGCCGACGCTTGGGGCCAGCTCCGCCGTGAGCTGGCGCGCGCGTGGGAGTATCAGCGTTCTGTCCTGCCGGGTATCCGGCACCCAGAGAAGATCAAGGTGGAGCTGACGCTCGGCAACCCGGACGACCCGATCTTCATCGAGCGCACTCTCGGCTATTACGGAATGGGCGCGACGCCCGGAAGCATCTGGATGGTCGCATGGCCGAGCGACTACAACGTGACGAGGATCGGTGCGTGCGGTGTCCATGAGCTCGCTCACAACCTCCGCACGCCGAACGTCGATACTGGATTCAACCTTGCCGAGTGGGTGGTCCACGAAGGCCTGGCCGAGATGTTCACGGTCGAGGTTTGCGGACCGGAATCGACCGGTGCCTGGTATGCGGGCGTGACAGGCCCAGCTCTCGATGACGCGTTTGACAAGGTCACGAGCGCTTTTGGGACGGGGAGCTCCTTCCCCGAGTGGACCTCATACGTCCTGGGCGACGTAGTAGCCGAACGCATGGGCCGGCGGCCGGCGGGCATTCCGCACATGGGTGGGTACGCGGTTGGTCGCCGGATCGTCGAACGCTACCTGGCCAAGACCGGGCTCAAGGCGGCGCAGGCGATCGTCCGCCCGACCGACGAAATCTTGGCCGGAGCGGGGGTCGAAACGAAAACCTAAGCGCGAGCGGGACGGCCGGTCACGAAAAGACCCACCGCATAAGAGACGACGGCGACGGCGAAAAAGGTCGCCATCAACATCGAGCTGAAATCCTCGTGATAGTTCAGGTAGCTGCCGCCGTTGAAGCCTGCCGCGAGGATGCCGAAGGCTCCGAATGCGGTGGCGGTGATGAGATTTCTGGCTCGCATCCTGATGGCGGCGATCAGCAGTCCCACCCCGTTCAACACGAGGATCAGCCCAAGGCTGGCATGGAGGATGAGGAGCACGTGGCCGTGAAGGATCGCCCACGTGACGCTCTGTGCGACCCCGCTGAAGTATTCCGGGGGATTAGCGCCTGGATGGTTGAGAGAGATCTTCACGAAGAGGTTGACCGCCATGCCCAGCAGGAACTGGATGATGAGGAAGATCAAACTCGCCAGGAACTGATTGCGCATCCGTTCGCGATCCATTTCGGTCTGCAAGTTTATTGGCCGGTAGCATCGAGGCGATGCTGAACCGGAGCGTCTACGAGCTCGCGGGCGGGGAGGAGACTTTCAAGCTGCTGGTCGAGCGGTTCTATGCCCGCGTGCCTGAGGACCCGGTCCTGCGTGCGGTCTACCCAGAGGAGGACCTCGCAGGCGCCACCGAGCGGCTCACGCTTTTCTTGATTCAGTACTGGGGTGGGCCGCAGACGTACAGCGAGCGCCGCGGCCATCCGCGCCTGCGGCTGCGGCACCAGCCGTTTGCGATCGGCCAGGCTGAACGCGACGCCTGGATGAGCCACATGACCGCGGCCGTCGAATCGCTCGAGCTCGCGCCGGCGGTCTGCAAGGCTCTGCTCGACTACTTCGAAACGGCATCGCTCGCGATGATCAATCAGCCGGTTCCGGATTAGCGGGCGCGGCCTTGGCGGGCGCAGCCACCGGAGCGGCGGCCGGCGAAGGCGCCACGAGGTCTGGCGCGACCGTCGGAGCTTGCTCGAGCTCCACCAGCAGTCCGTTTCCAGTTGCCTTGGCACGGCGCAGAGCCGCGCGCAGGCGAGGGATCTCGTCGCGTAGGGGCTTTTCGACCCAGTCAAACGCGATGACCCGCTCGTTGACCTCCCAGAAGAGTCCGTTCTGCATGGACTCCATCCGGTCGAGGGCGGCATCCACAAAGTCGGGCGGAGCCGCCGCGATGCCTTCGACCAGAACCCGGGCGATGTCCTTCTGATCCGAGGCCATGGCCCAGAAGGTCAGCTTGGCGACACCCTTGAACATGCCGTTTAGTCCGATCGGTCGGGCGTTCGGGCTCAGGTCGAGCAAGTTGCGCAGCAGAAGGCGCGCCAGCTGGAGGGAGACCTGGGCGTCACGATTGCGGGCTTCGATGGCGAGGTCCGCGACGTCCTCGGCCGCGGCTCCGAGGGTCGCCGGCATGCCCGCTTCGTCGAAGCGGCGGCCGTATCGGAGGAGATGTGCCGCCGCCTCTATCGCCAGGTCGGGGCGCCACACCAGCGCGCCCATGGCGAACCTCCGGTACTCGTTCATGATCCCGGACGCGAACGTTGGCGCGGAG
This sequence comes from Candidatus Dormiibacterota bacterium, assembly GCA_955652835.1. GTDB lineage: Bacteria > Chloroflexota > Dormibacteria > Dormibacterales > Dormibacteraceae > Palsa-870. Next base: position 1,098 of record CATPBO010000007.1, on the reverse strand, counting down.
CGGTTGATTGCCGCTCTCAAATATGTGTTGAAGAATCGAACGCAGAGCTCTGCAACTTCCGAGTCACCTACCCGGATGGCGCTGATCCCGACATCGCGAGTGGCGACCGCGATCGCGTGTACCGCCTCTTTGCGGTGCACGGGTGTGAGGCCAACCATGTCGACGAAGCTCGACATGATCGTGTAGGCGAACCAGGTCCGCGCGCGGTTGACCTCGGCCACGATCTGGTCGGAGGCACCGGGCAGCTCCGCGTGTCCGACCTGGAACCAGTCGGCCGACAAATCCTTCCTGAGCTTCATGTAGTCCTCAGCCAGGAAGCGGCCGAGAAAATCGATCGTGAGAACGCCCATTGGCATGTCGCCGAGCTGGATCGAGCCGAATGCGATATCGGTCACCTGTGCGATGGATGTCATCAGGGCAGTGCGGTTGCTGCGCGTGTGGCGGGTGCTCGTCGAGGCTCGCAGCTTTCGCCGGGCGCGTCGCATGATGCTGTCGACCAACGTCTCTGCCCGCATCACCTCGAAGATGTAGCTGACGTACGGCAGCAGGATGGCGAAGTTGATGAGCGCCAGAACCTCAGCCACGCCAACGCTCCACATCGGAACGTAGCCGGCCTTGACCTCGCTCCGGACCAGGAAGGTGTAGAGGATCGAGGCAAGCGCGAAGCTCAGCACAAGGGCGTTCAGCGGGTTGCGTGTGAAGATGCCGATGATGCGTGGCGAGTACCGCGACGACGTCGTCTGGATGCCGAAGACGACGGCCACGATGACGATGCTCAGGGTCACCCCCTCGGCGCCGCCGACCAGGGCGAGCACTCCGCCCGCAGCCAGCGGGTCGGGCGTGAAGAAGTCTCTGATCGAGCCGAAGTGGATGGCGTCGAGGACGCCGAAGAGGATGAACATCATGACCGCCACCGAAACCAGCGCCAGGCCCGGAAGGGCGGCCGCGACCCAGCGTGCGGTGCTCCTATCCGACTGCCGCAAGGTCGGCTTCCGAGCTTCCTCAGCCATGCGACGAACTCAACAACACGACGAGGGCGATCCTAAGCCGTTGGTACGTTGATGGCTACATTTAGTCGGTTGATCCGAGCGATCGTCT
>CATPBO010000006.1 GCA_955652835.1 Candidatus Dormiibacterota bacterium | reverse complement strand
TTGGCGGGCTTCATTCTTTGGGCGGGGAGCAGTTTGTTGGAAAACGCTACGTTCAGCGCGCTTCTGCATGCCGGCAGGAATGGCGTCGACGCGCAGGGCCTGGCAGCCCTCCACGCTATCGCGCTCAATGTCGGTAGCCCGGCTGGGGTTGCCATGGGGCTGGCCATGATCGGCGCCGGCCTGGCGGGGCTAGAGGCGAAGGCGTTGCCTCCTTGGCTGAGCTGGCCAGCGATCGCGATCGGGGTCGGATGGGCGGTCCCGAACCAGCTCAGTGTGGGGGTAGCGGGGTTCGCGCTTTTTGTCTGGGTAGGGCTGGTCGCGGTTCGCGGTCTGGTTCAGCAACCGGCGCCGATCTCGGCTGCTTCCTAGGCCTCATGAGCGGTGTTGACCGGAACCGGGAGCTGACTCCGTCCGGCCTGCCGCGCAAGATCTCTAACCCAGAGATCGGCGACGTCCTCACGATCGTGGAGGTGGCCGCCGAGACCGACGGCAAACGTGTGGTGCTCGAAATCACGCTCGCGCCCGGGGGCGGGAACGTGATGCACATCCATCTGAAGCAGACCGAGACGTTCCACATTCTCGACGGCGAGCTCAACGTCACGGTCGAAGGCGTTACCCGACGCCTGAAAGAAGGCGAGGAGGCCACAGTACCCCCTCGTACGCCACATCGCTTCTTCTCAGATAGCAGTGAGCCGGTCACATTCAGGGTCACGATTCTTGAGCCAGGTGGCGTCGAGGACGGCCTCCGGATCCTTTACGGGCTGGCGCGAGACGGCAAGGCACCGGGAGGCGTCCCGCGCAATCTGCTCGTGGCCGCGCTTTGCGTCCAGAGGAGCGATCTGTACAGCGCCGCCCTGCCCCTCTGGTTCCAGCGGGCGCTTGTCGTGCCGCTCAGTGCTTTGGGCCGCGCCCTCGGCCAGGACCGGAAGTTTGCGGGGTACTTGAGCCGATCAGCCGACGCCTAGCGCGGAATTCTCGGGGCGGCGGGGTGGGCGAACATAGGCGGGTGGGCATAGTCACCTGTCAGATCTCGATCTCGTTGGACGGCTTTGTCGCCGGGCCTAATCAGAGCATTGAAAACCCAATCGGTGAGGGTGGGATGCGTCTCCACGATTGGGTATTCGCGACCGCCAGCTGGCGCCGGCAGCACGGAGAGGACGCCGGCGCGGACGGCGCCGACTCTGAGGTCGCCGATGAGGTCGTTCAGGGCGTTGGCGCCTACATCATGGGTCGCAAGATGTTCGGAGGCGGGTCCGGAGGCTGGGATCTGGAGTGGAAGGGCTGGTGGGGCGACGAGCCGCCCTACCACGCACCGGTCTTCGTGCTCACCCACCACGCGCGCCAACCACTTTCCATGCTGGGCGGCACTGCGTTCACGTTCGTCACGGACGGCATAGCGTCGGCTCTCGAGCAAGCGAAGGCGGCGGCCGGCGATCAGGACGTCTCGATTGCCGGCGGTGCCAGCACCGTCCGCCAATATCTGGCGGCCGGCAGCCTCGATGAGCTGTACCTGCACATCGTGCCCATCCTTCTGGGGGCTGGTGAGCGGCTGCTCGACGACGCCGGCGATCCGGTTCTTCAGCCGGTCAAGGTGGTCGCCTCACCCGCGGTGACGCACATCAAGTACCGGATCGTCAAGTAAGTCGCATCACCGGACTGTTGAGAGCCCCACACAGAACTAACCCAAAACCGAACGTCTGAGGCCAAACGCGCGCCCGACGCATACCCGACCGGCCTCCCTGTCGCCAAACGTGCGGAATTCCTGTTTGCTCGCAATTGCGTTGAAATCCACCGCGATGAACCAAACGACTGACTGGGAAGGTCGCACGCTAACCTGAATTCAGATGGCCGGATCAGAACGGGGTTGCCCTTGGGCGGACAGCTCGCCGGCCATGCGCAAATATCACGACGACGAGTGGGGCGTCCCGTCGCACGACGACCGCCACCTCTTCGAGATGCTCACCCTCGAAGGCGCCCAGGCCGGCCTGTCATGGGCCACCATCCTCGCTCGCCGCGAAGGCTACCGGCGTGCCTTTGCATCCTTCGACCCCGCCAAGGTCGCAACGTTCGATCAGCGCCATCTCGAACGTCTGCGTAACGACGAGGGCATCATTCGGAACCGGCTGAAAATCTACGGTACCCGCACCAACGCGCGGGCGTTCCTGCGCGTTCAGGATGAATTTGGGTCCTTTGCAACGTATCTCTGGAACTGGGTCGATCGAACCAGGATCGTCCATCACCCCCGAACCCTTGCCGACCTCCGGCCTACCACGGAGTTATCGGATCGAATCAGCAAGGACCTCAAGCGCCGCGACTTTACCTTCGTGGGCTCCACCATCGTTTACTCGCTGCTCCAGGCCGTCGGCATCGTCGACGACCACCTCACGGGCTGCCCATTCAAACGAGAGTGAGATGCCCGCTGTGGTTACGCGGCGATGTCCTTGTTCGCGAAGCGCAGCGCGCCAAGGCCCAGCACCACTGCGGTGACTGCGAGGACTCCCAGCACTGACGTCACCTGCAGTCCGTGCAACAGAGGCGTGCCGTAGTAGTAGAAGGCCGACAGGCGCAGCGTCGCATCCGGCAGCGTGAGCTCAGGCCCGATGAAGCTGATGAAGAACCAGGCAGCCAGCACAAAGCTCAGGAGCCCGGTGTCTGCCGCCGTGCGCAGCCAGCCCGACGCCAGGTAGCCGATGGCGGCGATCAACAGGCCGAGCGGGATCATGCCCAGGGTCGCGGCTGCGAGATTGCCCCCGTCGATGTTCAGGCCTGCCGCGGCTGCGGCGCCGGCTGAGGCGATTAATGTGACCACACCGATGGCGACCGTAGCGGTACCGAGCGCGGCGAACCGACCCAGCAGCACCCAGACGCGCGCTTGAGGGGCCGCGAGCACCAGTTCGAGGCGGCCCTCCTGCTCATCGGCGGACCAGCTGCTTACCTGGGTGACCGCGAACGCCATCAGCAAGAGCGGCAGGAAGAAGAACATCGCGCTGAGGAAGCCGGCGTTGACCCCGGCGTTGCCACCGCCGAGATTTTTGATCAGCGCAGTGAAGGCGGGCGAGCTTGACAGCAGCGAGGAAAGTCTCGCCTCCATCAGCTGGACGACGTAAACCATCCAGCCCGCGAACCCCGCGATGCCCAGCGTCCACCAGAAGGTGGGCATCGCGATCATGCCCATGCTGCGCGCGTAGACGGAGCGAAGCGACCAATCACCGACCGGCAGCGCTCGACTCGCCTGACGTTCTGGAAGCCTGAGCCAGCGTGGCAGCGGAACCGTCCCTCCGACGTCGCGGCGCACGAACAGCCATACCCCAGCGATGCCGAGGATGGCGGCCAGTACAAGCAGGCCCACCATGGCGCCGGCATTGACGCCGTAGCTCGGCACCAATGGCTTGCTGAGGTTGTAGTAGTAGATGGGGGAGAGGCGCGAGATCCATTCGCTGTTGGCGACGACGCGGTGGACCATGTCCAGGACGATGAAGACGAGGAGCAGCCCTGCCGTCCAGCCGGCGGCCGGGCCGCGCTCCTGGGTGAACTGCGAGATCAAAAGCGCCAGGCCGCCGAACACAGCGCATATCAGCGCGAGGTTCAAGCCGAACAGGAGGGCGTCGCCGAAGCCGAAGTCACCGCCGAACTTCTTGCCGCCGGCGAACGCCAGCAGCCCGATCAGCACGCCCATAACCAAGAGCGCCGTCCACATCGCGGCCAGCTTCTCCACCGCCACGTTCAACCTGGGGCGCGGGAGTGAAAGCAGCACGTCGAGCGATCCACGATCCTCCTCGCCGCGCAGCATCCGGCTGCCGGCCAGAAGCGGCCAGATGGCGATCAGGAACATGAAGATGCCGATCTTGAACGTCGCGTAGCCACCGATGGTGTCGACGGCCACCGGGTCGGCGTTCCACGCGAAAGTCGCGGCCAGGCTGACCAGCTGCTGCCGCGCCTGGGGCGTCGTGACCAGGGCGGACACGCTGGCCATTGGCGAAACGACCACAAGCCCCATGCCGATGCCCCAGCCCAGGATCGCGATCCGGTAGTCGCGGAGAGTCTTGAGAAAGACGCTACTTAGCCACACTCTGGACCTCCTTCACGGGCGCGACGTCGTCCTCGTAGTAGCGCAGGAAGATGTCCTCGAGGCTCGGCTCGTAGCTTGTCAACGAGACGACCGAGTAGTTGGCCGCTGCCTTGATCACGGCATCCGCGGATCCCTGCATAGCCAGGCGCACTGCATGTCCGTGATCCAGCGTCTCCACATCGGCCACTCCATCAAGCGTTTTGAACACCTCGGCTGGAACTGGATTGGCGAACGTGATGGTGATCTCGTAGCGCTTGATTGCCTTCACCTCGGCCACGTCACCGATGCGCACCAGGGTCCCGTCGCGGATGATGCCGACGCTCGTGCATGTCTTCTCGACCTCGCTCAGGACGTGTGACGACAGAAACACGGTGCGCCCTTCGTCGCGCGCCTCGAGGACCATGTGGTCGAACTCTTGCTGGTTGAGCGGATCGAGTCCGCTCGTCGGCTCGTCGAGAATGAGGAGGCGCGGGCGGTGCATGAAGGCCTGGATCAAGACGACCTTTCGCTTGTTGCCAGTCGAGTACTGGCGGAACTTGCGACTGGTGTCGAGCTCGAAACGATCGATCAGCTGCTTGAGATACGCCTGATCGACGCCGCCGCGCAGATGCGCGAAGTATTCGAGGATCTGTCCTCCCGTCAGGTTGGGATCGAGCGCGGGCTCGCCCGGGATGTAACCGACAAGGCGCTTGATCTCGAGGGATTGCTTCCAGCAGTCGAGCCCGGCGATGAGGGCCGTGCCTGATTCGGCACGAATCAGCGCCATCAACGTCCGAATGGTGGTCGTCTTGCCGGCGCCGTTCGGGCCCAGGAAGCCAAAGACCTCGCCCTCCTGGACCTGGAACGAGACGTCGGCAATGCCGCGCTTGCTCCCGTAGCTCTTGGTGAGGTTTTCGACTTCGATGATCGCTGCCATTTGATTCTTCCTTTCTTCTTAGCCAAACCAGAAATGCAGAGTTGGCTCATCCGTGAGAGTGATGGACCCCTTAGGAACTCCCAGGATCCGTTCGAACGCCTCGGTGTTTGCAGCGACTGATCGCTTCACGACCTCAAAGCTGACGGTTCCGCTCTGGCGGGCGATGAATAGATCTATGGCCTGCTGCTGAAAGCCCTCCATCAGCGACACGAGGACGGTTGCCGTCTCGTTGGGCGAGTCGACGTGGAACACGCCTTCGTCAATCCCTTGCTGCACGATCGCGGAGAGGAGCGGAACCATGATCCGCTCAGTGAGCCGGCGCAGCTTCTCGCGGACGATCGCGTTGCCGTCTGAGTTCCAGATCTCCATGATCGCGAGCACCAGCTCCTTCTGGTCGGCCTTCCAGCGGGCGACCCCCGCGAAGACCTTCTCCAGCTTCTGGACGGCCGGAAGGCCCGGATCACCGAGGACGGGCGCGAGGGTTGCCAGCGCGCCGTCGGAAAAGCGCTCGACGACGGCCTCCAGCAGCGCCTGTTTCGAATCGAAGTAGTGGTAGAAGGCGCCTTTGGACGCTTCCAGCTCGTTCAGCACGTCCTGGATGCTCATCGCCTCGTAACCCTTGGTTTGCACGAGATGCTGGGCCACGTCGAGAAAGGCGTCGCGGCGAACCATGTGGAGGGTCGCGTTCACGGTCCGAGGCATGCCTCGAACTATAACAGACCGACGGTCGGTTTGTTTATCCCTGCGATCAGCCTCCGGCGATCGCGCCCACGACCAGGTACGGTTCCCGCCCCGCCGCCACCTCCTCGGGCAGCGGCGCGTCAAGGGGTTGGTCGGAGAGGTCCTCCTCACAGGCAAAGAATCTGAGCATCGGCCGGCGCTTCTGGGTTACCGCATCGCGAATCGTCCCGCGCAGCATCGGGTAAGCCGCCTCGAGCGCGTCGAGCAACGCGCGCTGCGTGACGGGACCGTCGACACTCACTGCAACCTCCCGACCGACGTTCGCAAGCGTGCGCAGATTCGCCGGGAGCTCGACCCGGATCACGACAGGGTCTGCACCTCGACCGAGAGCACAGCCGGCAGGTCTTGCACGATCGCCTTCCAGCTGTCGCCTGCATCTGCCGACGCATACACCTGGCCGCCAGTGGTGCCGAAGTACACGCCGCACGAGTCGAACGAGTCAACGGTCATGGCGTCACGCAGTACGTTGACGTAGCAGTCCTTTTGGGGCAGGCCCTTGGTGAGCGCCTCCCACTGGTTGCCACCGGTGCGGCTGCGGTAGACGCGGAGCTTTCCGTCCATTACGAAATGGTCGGAGTCGCTCGTGATCGGGACGACGTAGATCGTCTCCGGCTCGTGCGCATGCACATCGATCACGAAGCCGAAATCGGTCGGCAGGTTGCCGCTGACCTCGTGCCAATTGTCGCCGCTGTTGTCGCTGCGCATCACGTCCCAGTGCTTCTGCATGTAGAGCACGTTGGGGCGGCTCGGATGCATCGCGATATGGTGCACACAGTGCCCAACCTCCGCGTCCGGGTCGGGGATGTACTGCGAACGCAAGCCCTTGGTGATCGTCCGCCACGTCTTGCCGGCGTCGTCGCTCCGAAAGGCGCCGGCGGACGAGATCGCAGTGACGATCCGGTTGGGGTTGTCCTTGTCGAGGATGATGGTGTGCAGGCACAGGCCGCCCGCACCTGGCGCCCACGTGGACGCGCTGGGGTGGGTGCGGAGCCCTGAGAGCTCCTCCCAGCTCTTCCCGGCGTCGGTCGTCCGGAACAGGGCGGCGTCCTCGACTCCGGCATAGACCGTGTCGGGGTCGGTCAGAGACGGCTCGAGGTGCCACACACGCAAGAACTCGTAGGGGTGGTCCGTGTTGTCGTACCACTTGTGCGTGTTGGTTGCGCCTTCGTACTGGAACTGGTTGCCGATCGGCTCCCAGGTGGAGCCCCCGTCGTCCGAGCGCTGAACGACCTGCCCGAACCAACCGCGCGACTGCGCTGCGTAGAGCCGATCCGGGTCGGCCGGAGAGCCCTTGACGTGGTAGACGTCCCACCCCGCGAAATGCGGTCCGTCGACTTTCCACTGCTGACGGCGCTCGTCCGACGTCAGGACGAAAGCGCCTTTATGGGTTCCCACGAGTAGACGTACCGTCGTCATGCCCCCTCCATTTGCATCAGGTGTCTCAGCCGGCAGCCATCTGCCGCCATTCCAACTGCACATTTTGCCTGCTATCCAGAACCAATGTGCTGGTTTCGATGCCCTGGTCACATTCCGGTCGCTCGTCGAATTCGAAACGTAGACCTGAGCGATGATCGTGGGGCACAAGGGTGAACGCGCATGGGGCGAGCCGGCGATCTCCAGGTCTCACGGACCGCCTTTGGCTGAATCTGGAGCCGGTGGCTTTGCGCCGTGGCGCCCGCGCGGCCGTGGTCATTCCCGTGGCCTTCCTCCTCGCTCGGTTCGTCATCGCCGACGCGCAGGCATTGATCTTCATCGTGTTCGGCTGCTTCGCCCTGCTGGTGATGGCCGACTTCGGCGGTCAAAGATGGCCACGGTCGCTCGCCTACCTCGGAGCAGCGATCGCGGGCGCGATCGTCGTCGCGCTAGGGACGCTCGTGTCCGCGACAGCTGCCGGGGCAGCGGCGGCGATGCTTGTCGTCGGCTTTGGGCTCTCTCTCGCCGCCATCTTCGGGGGCTACGTGGCCATCGCCCAAACCGGCCTGCTGCTGGCTTTCGTGATCTCGGTCTTGCTGCCGGCGCCGGCGTCCGCAATATCGGAACGCGTTGGAGGATGGATGCTGGCCGGTCTCATAGCGACCGTCGGGGCGTCGTTTCTCTGGTCGCGGCCGGTGCGGGACGATCTGCCTTCTCGCGCCGCGGCCGCTGTTCTCGCCGCTGCAACGGCGGTCTCGGACCCGTCGCGAGCGGCTCGTGCGGACGCGCGTGCGGCGGTGCAAGCCGCACGGAAAGAATACGGCGCCACGGTCCGGCGTCCCGCCGGTCTCAGCCGCAGGGATCGCGCCTATTTCGAAATGTTCTCCGAGCTGGACCAGGTCATCGAGCTGATCGAGAGCCCGTTCCAGGCGCCACAGGCAGTCGTTCGGCCATGCACAGAGGAAGGAAAGCGACTCACCGCGGCCGTGCTGGACGCGCTGCGTGCGAGCGCGGCGGTTCTGAACGGTGGGGCCGCGCCCGACCTGCATGCGGTAGACGAGGCAAGGAGGGTTCACCGTGCAGCGCTTGATCGGTGGGTAGCCGATCAGCTGCACGCAGGCCGCCCGGCCGAAGGGGTCATCGACGGCCACGACTACGATCAGACTCTCCGCGTCGTCTCCTATCTGGCGGTCGGGGTGGGCGGAAACGCCGTGATCGCTGCCGGAGGAAGGCTTGACATGGCCATTCAGCTGCCCGCCGTGATCCCGCGACGCGCAGGTGCCGGCGGAGTCGTCCTGCGGGTCATGCGGACACTGCGTGCTCACCTCGAGCCTCAATCGTCCGTCCTTCACAACAGCCTCCGGCTTGCGGTGGGCCTGGCCGTCTCGGTGTTCCTGGCGCGGACGCTGGGTTTCAGCCACGCCTTCTGGGTCGTGCTCGGTACGCTCCAGGTGCTCCGGACCAGCGCCCTGGGCACCGGCCGCACCACCATCCAGGCCCTTGCCGGCAGCAGCCTCGGCGTGCTGGTGGGCGGATTGTTCGCCGCGTTGGTGGGCGGCAACACCCTGGTGATGTGGGTTGCCCTGCCCTTCACCGTCTTCCTCGCGGCTTATGCGGCGACCACGGTCGGGTTCGTCCTGAGCCAGGCGGCTTTCAGCGTGAACCTGATCATCGTTTTCAACCTGATCTCGCCCGCGGGCTGGCAGGTCGGGCTCGTGCGAATCGAGGACGTCGCGGTGGGCGCTGCTGTCAGCGTCGCCGCGGGTGTCCTGCTCTGGCCCCGCGGCGCTCGCCAGGAGCTGGCGCGGTCGGTTTCGAGCTTCTATCGCGCCACCGCGGCCTACCTCGGGGCGGCGTTCGACATGGTGCTCGGGCTCGAAGGTGCGAATGACATCGACGCCTTGCGGCGCAGGGCGGTGCGGGCGCGGGACCGCGCCGGTGAGAGCCTGGAAGGTCTGCTCTCGGAACGGGGCACCAAGCACCTTGAGCCGCAGACGGCCTCCGTCCTGGTGACTGCCGGTAACGAGGGGATGCTGGCCGCGGACGCTCTGGGAGTGGTCGCGAACGACCTGGGTTACCGCGCCTCGGGTTGTCCAGACGGCGCGACAGCGATTCGGATGCAGGTACAGACGGTCCTGGCGAACCTGACAAGCCTGGCCGGCCGGCTCGACGACGACCGACGCGCCGCCGGAGTCGCTGGGCTGGTTTCCACTCAGGCTTTGCGCGCCGCCGCGCTCGGCTGCCTGGGGCATGGGGAAGAGCCGGCGCCTGGCCGCTCCGCGCTGGCCCTGTTCATAGCCGGGGAATGGACGCAGAACCTGGCCCGGCTGGAAGCCAACCTGGAGCAGCCCGTCAGCGCGGCCGTGTCGGCTGCGCGAATCCCGTGGTGGCGCTAACTGCCCCGCACCGTCTTGGTCGACCGGAAAAGGCTGACGCCGGTCATGGCGATCGCGAGCAGGGGCACCAGCCACCAGGCTTGAATCCCTTGGCCTACCAGCAGGCCGGTGGCCGCAAGCCCGAGCACGATCACCAGGGCCACCGTCCAGTCGTCACCGACGATGAACCGATAGAAGAACCGTCCGACCCCTACCGCTGCCGAAACAATCGCTCGCATTCACGCCACCTCCATCATGCGATGAGCGCGGCGTTGCTCGAGGCGGACGTAACCGACCGCGGTGAGGCCGTAGACGAGGAGAAGGGCAACGATGTCGAGGTCGCTTTGAGGCCAGCTCACGCCGAGGCCCTCTAGAGCCCAGAAAGTACCGAACGACGTCAGCAGTGTTCCGACCACGAGCTGGAGCAGGCTTCGCGGAATTCGAGTCACGACGCCCTTCAGCGCAAATCCAATGACGCCGATCACCACCACAGCCGCCGTTGCGCCCGCCACCGAAAGGCCCAGCTGGCCCGCGCTGACCCCGAACGACACGACGATCAACGCAATCTCCAGCCCCTCGAGCAGCACTCCCTTGAATGACAGAACGAACGCGACCCAGTCGATGCCGCTCGCCGGAACATCGGCGTCCTGGACCTCGGGCTCGCGCATTCCGGCAAGGCCTCGCTCCGCCACGCGCGCGATGCCTTTGCGAAACCACTGAAGGCCGAACAGCAGCAGCAAAGCGCCCACCAGGACTCGCAGTGGTCCAATCGGAATCGCCGAGAGCGCCAGGCCGAGGACCGCGACGATCACGGTCAGCACTGCGAAGCCCGCCGCGGCGCCGATCAACGCTGAGCGCCATCCACGTGTCGCGCCCACGCCGAGCACGATGATGACCATCTCGATCGCCTCGACTGACGAGGCGAGGAAGGTCGTCAGAAGGACGACTCCCGCGCCTGTCAACGCGCCGCCCCCCGAGCTCCGTCCTCACCAGGCACAGTGCCTGTCATGTACAGGGAAATCGCCTCCTGGAGGTCGAAATTCCAACGGGATTGACGGAGCGGACGTATGGTGGGCGAGATGCGAAAGGTCTACCGCGGGCGAGATGTAGAGGTCAGCTTTGACCTGGACATCTGCATCCACATCGGCGAGTGCCTCAGAGGACAGCCGCAAGTTTTTCAGCTCAAACGCCGACCGTGGGCGTTGCCGGACATGGCCGGCGCGGACGAGGTGGCCGAGGTCGTGCGGCTGTGCCCGAGTGGCGCGCTCCAGTACCGCAGGCTGGACGGTGGCCCTCAAGAGGATCCCGATGGGCCGACCAAGGTCACGCCGATGCGCGACGGACCACTGCTGGTGACCGGCAAGATCGAAGTCCGGCATGAGGACGGCACCGTCGAGACTCTGCCGCGAGCCACACTTTGCCGCTGCGGCGAATCGCAGCACAAGCCTTTCTGCGACAACCAGCACCTGGCTGTCGGTTTTCGCGCACCGGGGCGTGTTTTTCGGATCCACCTCAGCCCGGTCCGGTCACAAGTGGACGAGCCGATCAGCAAAGCTGAGGATCCGCGCGGCCAAAGCTGATCAGCGCCACTAGAATCCGAACCGATGCCGCGCGCCGAGACCTCGCTTTCTGAACAGCTCACGAAGATCCCGGCTGCCGTGCGCCCTACGGTGAAGGCTGCAATCAAGACCGTCAAGGAAGTCGCGCCGAAAGCGGACGAGATCACCTATCGCAGCCGGCCACCGCGCTCGCCAAGCGCAATGTGGAAGCTCGTTCGCTACGCGGTCGACGGCACGAATGTCGTCGGCGTCGGCACGTTCACGAGCCATTCGGCTCTGTTTTTCTATCGCGGCCGAGAGCTCGACGACGGGAGCGGCCTGCTTCAAGGCAGTGGAAAAGACTCGCGGTTCATTACTCTCCGCGGCCCGGCCGACGTCGAGCGCCAGGTCGTCAAGCGGTTGGTACGGAAGGCCTTCAAGCTCGCCGCCACGGCCAAGTAAAGCCGTCCACTCCGGAAACTGGAATGTCTGGACGGCGCAACATCGTCGCGATGGAACAGCGCATCAGTCTCGTCACCCTCGGCGTGACAGACCTCGCCCGCGCCCGTGCGTTCTACGAGGCGCTCGGATGGAAAGGCGCCCAGCAGCCCGACGACGAAATCGCGTTCTACCAGGCCGGCGGAATGGTCTTCGGGCTGTGGACGGCCCTCGGTGGCCACGGCGCACCCGGGATCGAGCTGGCGCACAACGTCCGTTCGTCGGAGGAGGTGGACGCCGTACTCGCCGCGGCCGAGCGGGCCGGCGCGACCATCGCCCGTCCGGCAGCTCGCGCCGACTGGGGCGGATACACCGGGGCCTTCGCCGATCCCGACGGTTACGTCTGGGAGGTCGCCCACAACCCGGATTGGGCTTTGAAAGACGACGGCTCAGTTCGCCTCGTCGAGACACCGGAGCAATCGCTCTAAGTCTTAGGGTCGGCGGCCGCGGCGAGAACCATCCCATGCAACAGTGCAATCGCCTCAAGATCGGTCAGACCCTGCTCCTCGTTCTACGCGCCGCGATCGCTGCGAGGTACCACGAGACGCACTTCATGGGCTGGGTACCTGAGCTCAAGGCGCGCTACGGTCTTAAAGCTGCTGGGCGAGCCCTAACAGCCGCCGACGCTCCAGCATGAGTGCCGGCCGCGAGGATCACCAGCCAGCCGAAATCCCAGATCAGCTGTGGAATCGGCTGTCCGAGGTCGAGAGCTTGCAGCGTGGCCACGCCGGCCAGCAACCAGAACCGGTGCCAAAGCGGCGGCGCGGTGCGCAGGATCAACCAGGCAGCGAGGATCAGCTCCACGTAGTCGTACTGGTGAAGGTGGAATGCGAAGGCCAGCGACCCGACAATGCCCACAGCGAACACCACGTTCAGGTCGGCCCGCCTGCGACGCGCGATCACCAGAGCCGCCGCTCCCTGCAGCGCCTCCACGGCGTAGGACAACGGTCCGCTTCCGAACAGATACGCGGTCGTGTAGTAGATGGACTGGCCAGGATCAGTCTGGCCGTACACCAGTGCTTGCCACCAATGGTTGAGACCAGATGGACCCAACGCGAGCACGAACGCTGCGCCGAGCACCGCGCAGGCGCCTGCCCAACTGAGGAACGGCCGAAACCGCCCACTGGCCGCAAGCGCCAGGGGCACGAGGATCACCGTGTGCGGTTTGAGAGCGGTGGCGAAAGCGAGCGCGACTCCGGCGGCCAGCGGCCGATCTTTCGTGAGGAGCCACCACGCGGCCGCGAGCAGCGCGAGCTGCAGGGTCGATGGCTGGCCGAAGTAAAACGCGTCCAGCACCGGCCAGATGGCCAGAGCCAGCAAGAGAAGAGCGAGCTTCCTCAGTCCGGAGTAAGGGGCCGCGATGTACCACGCCCACACCAGGGCGGCAAGAAGCAAGGCGCTCCATAAGGCGTATCCGACCGGCAGCGGCAGCGCGGTAAGCGGTGCGACCAGCCACGCGACAAGGGGTGGATGGATGAAGGGCAGCGACGAGGTGATGTAGTTCTGTCCTGCGGGAAACGAAGCCGAAAGAGACCGTAGGACAGACACGTCGTAGATGGACGACCAGCCGTAGCGAAGGCCGGCTTCGGCCGCAACGTAAAAGATCCTGAAGTCCGGGTGCACAGGTTCCCGCATGAACAGAACAAACCAGACGCCGACGTCGTAGACGGCGGCCCACCCAGCGACGAGGGCGGCCGAGGCAAGCCAGAGGGGCGGCCGCGCGCGCGGCGACGCAGCTGGATTCACGACGCGTCCATCTCGAATAGTGTGAGTGGCGCCGCCTGAACTCCTGTGATGGGTCCGTGCGCAACATCGGAAGAGTCGAGCGCTGATGGTTACGGCGTGATCATCTCGTCCCACTTCTGAAGGTCGGCGCCGTCCGGGTGGTCGTTTACAAAGTCGAACGGGCGCACGAGCTCCCTCAACGCGAGCTGGTAATGGAAGGTTCCAGCGTCCTTCGCCGCCCCGACGATCACGAAGGAAGCGCTCGCGCCCGCACCGACGTCGCCGCAATCGAATGCCGATGAGTCCGAGGCCAACGTGCAGCCGCCAAAGTCCGACACCGTGTGGTGCTCGTACCACTTGTCCGCGGTCATGAAAACCAGGCCGAGGTGGGGGATGGCGGGCCCCGTGTTAGTCAACTTGACCACCAGCTGAGCGCGGCCTCCGATCGCGACATTTTGGGTGGCAGAGGCCTCAACCGTCGCTGCGAGGGGCACCGGATTGTCGCAGCCCGTCAACACGAGCACCAGGGCAACCAGGCCTCCCAGCTTCATTTGATTTGTTCCTTAACCCTTCACTTGACGCGAGCAATAAGCGACTATTCTGGGCGCTTGCATCGAAAGGGGACACGCGTAACGTCCGCCCGCCGGCGGGCGTTTCAATCTCATGTGAGGAGGGGGTGGGTACTCGCGGGAGCTTTGCTGGCCATAGTCGGCTGTGCGCCGAACGGTTCCGCAGTGGCTCGTTCCACCCCTTCGTCCACCCCTTCCGCAAGCCCATCGCCGAGCCCCTCACCAAGCCCGTCGCCGAGTCCGTCACCGAGTCCGTCACCAACTCCGATAGCGCCGCCAAGCCCGGTACCGGTGCCCGCGTGGGCGGCCATGCATGCGAGCTGCCCCGGCGCGCCGGCGACGCAGGAGGCGCTATTGGTCATGCAGGGCTCGACCAACCCCATCCTCGCCGACGTCACCGACGCCAAGAACCCGCGCACCATTTGCACGATCACCGGTTCCTGGTCGCCTGAGCTGATAACGCAGACCTCGATCTCGTGGTCGGCGACGCAGGGAACCGCGGGCACGCCCGGGAACAGCGTCATCGCGGCTTTCGACCTTTTCACCGGGACCTCGACCGTGGTGGCCACCTGGACTGGCGGCGGCTATATGGATGGTCTGCACGCATGGAGCCCTGACCGCGGCTTCCTCGCGTATGTCACCTCTGACGGAAGCGCCGTCAACCTGCACCTGCTCAGCGGCGGCGGCGACCGTGTGGTCTCAACGATGGGCGCCGTCCCGGGACGTGGAGTCAATCCGAGTGAGGACGACGCATACCTTGGCTTCTCGCCAGACGGGGCGTACTTCGCATTCGTGCAGACCTATACCTCTTCAGGTGATCACCTTCAGATCCGCCACACGATGGACGGATCCGTCGCGTACTCGCAGGCGTCGGGCACGATGGCAACCTGGGCCAGCAGCGGCAGCGTGCTGTACTTTCGCAAGCCGCTTGGAACGGTGATCAGCCTGTGGGACCCGAGCGGCGGCGCCTCTCAGGCTTTCGGACAGCAGCTCGCGTGGATTCGACCGCGCGCCGACGCGGGTGACGACAACCTCGCCTTCACCGTTCGCGACCAAGCGGGAACGCCCCGCGCCTGGGTGTACGGCCACGGCGGGCGCAGCGGAGGCGAGCTGCCCAATGTGCGCTCGTCACCGATCTGGCTCAACACGGTGGCGGTCTTTTACGTCGAGGAAGCGCCGTGCGGGGCGACCTGTGGTCCAGGCCCGGCGACCCAGCCGGACGGAAAGGCATTCACGTACGACGTCGGCCAGCAGGCTGAGACGGCTTCGCGAATCAGCCAGGCGTGGGGCGCATGGCCGAGGCCTGGCCAAACATGACATCTATTGGATCCATTTGTTGGACCAATGAATGAGATCATGGATTTCATCCGTGGACCCCGTGACTCCCGCGACTGAAGCCGTGGAACTTGAACCGGCCCAAGCCTACGCGCCCCCTCCGAACGTGGCATTCAGCCCAGGCCGGTCGCCGGTCTACATGCCCCGCGAGCGCCAGCTGTGGACGGCTGCGCTGGCTGTCGTCTTACTGCTCACTGCGGGCGGCCTCGGCATTCTTTACGTCGACGACACCAACTATCAGAATGCCGATCGCGCGCTGACGACCCAGAACGAGCAGCTCACCGGACGCAACCAGAATCTCCAGACGCAGCTAACGACGACGCAGAACCAACTGACTGCCTCGCAGAGTCAGGTCACCAACTTGAGCGCCCAGCTGGCGCATCCGACACTCGGCATCTGGAACGTCGCCCAGGCGATCAGCGGCTCCAGCAACTACCTCGCCGCGGGCGTCCCAGACACGTTCACGTACCACCTGAAGCTCACATCCACCGGTCCGATCTCCGTCAGCATCCTTTCGATCCATCAGTTCGGTGACGCTGTCCGGTGCGTGGAGACCGGAGTGGGCACCACCAACTACTGCATGCACCACTCCGGAAGCGCGATCGGCTGGCTCAATGTGACGAGCGTCAACGCGGACTTCCACCTGGCGGAGGGATGCGCCGCTTATCTCGCGGTGATCACCTCCGCCGGTAACGTCACAGTGACCCCGGACGTCAGCGTCACGTACAACCCTGCCTCAGCAGCCACCGGCGCCTGCGGCTAAGAGTGATCGCCTCGGCCTAAGTTAGGCTATCCTATCTTTCGTGATAGGCATGCCCGTGATGGGAATTAGGGTTCCCTAGGCGCGGATGGTCGAACAACTCGAGCGCCGCGGCACCTTTACCCGATCGCAACAGGATTACCTCAAAGCGCTGTATCAGCTGCATGGCGACCAGCGCCCGGTGCCGACCCGCGATCTCGCCCAGCGACTCGGAATCTCATCGCCAAGCGTCAGCGAGATGGTCACGCGCCTCAGCGCCCAGGGTCTTGTCGAGCACGACCGGTACCGCGGCCAGCAGCTGACCCGCGAAGGTCGCAAGGTTGCTCTCGAGCTGATCAGGCACCACCGCCTGCTCGAGATGTTCCTGGTCCAGGTCCTCGGCTACAGCTGGGATGAGGTGCACGACGAGGCCGAACGCCTGGAGCATGTGATCTCCGAACGCATGGAGCAGAGGATCTTCGAGCTGCTCGGTCGCCCGGAGCTCGATCCCCACGGCCATGCGATCCCAACGCTCGGCGGCAAGATCCGCCCGCTCAGCGACCGCCCGCTCAGCGAATGCCGTATGGGCGAGAAGGTGATCGTGCAGGGCGTGTCGGACGACGACCCCGGACGGCTTCGCGAGCTGGAACGCCGCGGCCTGCTGCCTGGCACTCGCATAGAGATCGTGGGGGACAGCAAGTTCGAGGGCCCCATCGCCGTTCGCATCAAAGGCCGCCGCGTGAGCGTCCCGCTCGGCCTGGCACGCGCGATGTTCGTGGAGGTAGCACGCCCAAGTGGCCGTTGAGGCCCCAACCCCCAAGCCAGCTCCACCGGCACCGATCGCCGCGCCGCCGATCAAAGCGACCCCCGACGCCGTAGCCGTCGCGCTCCCCGGGGAGGAGCGTGTACTTCGAGCCGCCGAGAGGGCACTCACCGGCCAGACACGAGGCCTGCGAGCGCTGCTCCCGTTCCTGGGCCCGGCGTTCGTCGCAGCGGTCGCATACGTCGATCCCGGTAACTTCGCCACCAACATCGCAGGCGGCGCGAAGTACGGCTACATGCTGCTTTGGGTCGTCCTCGTCGCCAACCTCATGGCGATGCTCGTCCAATCGATGAGCGCCAAGCTCGGCATCGCCACCGGGCTCAACCTCGCCGAAGTCTGCCGCCAGAAGTTTTCGTTTCCCGCGGTGGTCGGACTGTGGATCCAGGCCGAGGTCATCGCGATGGCCACCGACCTGGCCGAGTTCATCGGCGCCGCGATCGGCATCCACCTGCTCTTCCCAGGCGTGCCCCTCTTGGTGGCAGGCATCATGACCGCGTTCGCGGCCTTTGGAATTCTCGCCGTCCAGTCGCGCGGCTTCCGCGGCTTCGAAGCGGTGATCGCGGCTCTTGTCGGTGTGATCGTCGCCGCATTTGCGTTCGAGGTGATTCTTGCGAGGCCTTCTGTCTCCGGCGTGGTGACGGGACTCATCACGCCCAGGTTCGATGGTACGGAGAGCGTCCTGCTGGGTGCAGGCATCCTCGGCGCGACGGTGATGCCGCACGTGATCTACCTGCATTCCGCGCTCACGCAGAGACGGGTAGTGGGCGCAACGGAGGCCGAGCAGCAGAAGATCTACAGCTTCGAAAGGTGGGACGTGATCATCGCGATGGGCCTGGCCGGGCTCATCAACATCGCGATGCTGACCATCGCCGCGGCGGCCTTTTACGGACACGGCCTCAGCAACATCCAGAATCTCGACCAGGCATTCGCAGGCCTGCGCGTCCAGCTCGGCCACGGAGCGGACATATTCTTCGGACTCGGATTGCTGGCCTCCGGCCTGTCCTCCTCATCGGTCGGCACGCTCGCTGGCCAGGTGGTCATGCAGGGGTTCATCCGCCGCCAGATACCCCTGTCCCTGCGCCGCGCGATCACGATGGCTCCAGCGCTGATAGTGATCGCGGTCGGGCTCGATCCCTCGCGTGCCCTGGTGCTCAGCCAGGTGGTGCTTTCATTCGGCATCCCGTTCGCCTTGATTCCGCTGGTCATGTTCTGTCGCGATCGCGGACTGATGGGCACGCTGGTCAACAACCGGGCGACAACGTTCCTCGCTACCGGGGTGGTGGCCGTGATCGTTTCCCTGAATGTCTTCCTGATCTTCCTGTTGGTGAGCGGCCGGTAGAACGGCCTAGGCTTTCGTGAGTGAAGCTCGGGGTAACCGTCGGCTACTGGGGCTTCGGGCTTACGGCTGCCGACCAGCTCGAAATCGCGGAGACGGCCGAGCAGCTCGGCTACGACTCGGTATGGACGGCCGAGGCCTACGGCTCGGACGCGGCGACGGTGCTCGCTTGGCTGGCGGCCGGCACGAGCCGGATCAAGCTCGGAGCCGGCATCTTCCAGATCCCGGCCCGGAGCGCAGCCATGACCGCGATGACGGCCGCGACGATCGACCAGCTGTCCGGCGGCCGGATGCTGCTCGGACTCGGCACGTCCGGCCCGCAGGTCTCTGAGGGATGGCACGGCGTGCGGTTCGCGAAGCAGCTCCAGCGCACCCGCGAGTACGTCGCGGTCGTGCGAATGGCGCTCGCGCACCAGAAGGTCGAGTTTCACGGCGAGACGCTCGAGCTGCCGATGCCGGACGGTCCTGGCAAGGTGCTCAAGCTCACCATCCGGCCGGTTCAGGAGCGCATCCCGATCTACCTGGCGGTGCTCGGTCCGAAAAACGTGGCGCTAGCGGGTGAGATCGCGGACGGCTGGCTGCCCATCTTCTTCTCGCCTGAGCACACCGCTGAGCTCAGAGTGCCGCTCGAGGAGGGCGCCGCGGCGGCGGGACGGTCCCTCAATGACTTCCGGATCTGTCCCAGCGTCAACGTGATGATCGGCGACGATCCCGAGGTCGCGCGCAATGCCATGCGGCCGGTGCTGGCCCTGTATGTGGGCGGGATGGGATCGCGCGAGCAGAACTTCTACAACCGCCTGGTCTCCTCGTACGGGTTCGAGCGCGAAGCGCAGCAGGTGCAGGAGCTTTACCTCGCCGGCCGGAAGAGTGAGGCGATGCTTGCCCTGTCAGACGATTTGATCGACGCGGTCAGCATCGCGGGGTCCCCGCAGCGAGCGAAGGAGCGCATCCGGGCTTTCCGTGACGCGGGAGTCGACACGCTGATCGTCTCGCCGATGGCGTTTGACAACGACGAACGCAAGCAACAGCTCCACCTCGTGGCAGATCTGGCGAGGGAGGTCGGGTAGCCGGAAAAATATCCGCAACAGAAAGTACTTGCCAAAATGGCAAGTACCTGGTAGCGTGCGCGTCGTGAGTGAGCAGGTTCCGACTCCACAAGAAGCCCTAGACGCACTGGCCGAGGCCAGCAGCCAGGCCGCCCTTGTGCGCCGTGCCGGCCGTCAATTCGGTTACGTGCTGCTGGGAATCGCCGCCATCTACCTGTCGGCGGGAGCGCTCATAAGCACGTTGCCCGACCCGCGCCGGGCGGGGCCCTTTGTGGGTCTCGCGCTCTTGGTCCTCCTGACCGGTGGGCTGATCGGTGCAATTTGGATTCTCTACCGCATTCGTGCCTACAGCCGGACCAGCCTGGCCTGGTATTTCGCCGGAATTGCAGCGTTCAATCTCTGGAACGGCCTGGTCGTTGGGGTGAGCATCGGCACCCGGTGGTGGGCGGCGACGCAGCCCGCCTATCACTTTGGCTTGAGCGCGATCGTCGCGGTGATCCCGCTGCTTGTCGCGGCCTGGCTGATCGGTCGGCGTTGAGCCACCCGCGTCACGAGCTGGACGACCTCCTGGGTCATCCTGTTCGCTTTTCGATTGCCGCGTTGTTGGCGGCTGCCAGCAGGGTCGAGTTCAGCTTCGTAAGGGATCACGTCGAGGTGACCGACTCAATGCTGTCCAAGCAGGTCAGCCTCTTGGAGCAAGCCGGCTACGTGAAGGTGCACAAGGGCTTCGTGGGCAAATGGCCTAGAACGTGGCTGTCGCTCACCAGGGCGGGGCGGCGAGCCTTCGAGCGCCACCTCGCCGCGCTGCGCGAAATTGCCCAGACCGGCAATGATTACTTCCCCCGCAAGGGGGAAGTCCCCGCCGGAGGCGGGGGATGGGGGGATGCCCCCTTAAGCAGCAGTCGCGAGCGCAAATGATGGACACCAACCAGCCGCCACCACTCGTCGACTACAACCTCTTCAAGGCCGACGCGCCGCTGCGCGAGGCGCTCGAACGCGAAGGCGCAGCCTGGGCGCAGGACCAGGTCGACGACCTCGGCCGCCTCGCGGGCACCCAGGAGGCGATCGACTGGGGCTTCCAGGCGAACGCGCACCCGCCGCAGCTCCGCACCCACGATCGGTTCGGCAACCGGATCGACGAGGTCGAGTTTCATCCCGCCTGGCACAGGCTGATGGAGGTTGCGGTCGGCCACGGCCTGCATGCCATGCCGTGGCGTGAGCCGCGCCCGGGCGCACACGCCGCGCGCGCCGCTGCCTTCTACATCTGGTCGCAGGTCGAGGGCGGGCACGGATGCCCGGTGTCGATGACCTACGCGGCGGTACCTGCGCTCCGCCAGCAAAAGGATCTCGCCGAAAAATGGGAACCTCTCATGACGACGCTCGAATACGACCCAGGCCTGAGGCCTGCACCGACCAAGCGAGGAGCCCTGTTCGGGATGGCGATGACGGAAAGGCAGGGAGGCTCGGACATCCGCACCAACACGACGCGAGCGGTGCCGACCGGCACGGATGGCGAGTTTCTGCTCAACGGCCAGAAGTGGTTCTGCTCCGCGCCGATGTGCGATGCGTTTCTGGTCCTCGCGCAAGCGCCTGGCGGTCTCACGTGCTTTCTACTCCCGCGCGTCCTGCCGGATGGCACCCGCAACCAATTCCACATCCAGCGCCTCAAGGACAAGCTTGGCAACCGGTCCAATGCATCCTCGGAGATTGAGCTGGACGACGCGTGGGCGGTGATGGTTGGGGAAGAGGGAAGAGGAGTTCGGACCATCATCGAGATGGTCAACCACACCCGGCTCGACTGCGTGATCGGCTCAGCCTCGTTGATGCGCCAGGCAGTCGCCCAGGCGACTCATCACACCGCCTACAGGCGGGCATTTGGAAAGCTGCTCAGCGAGCAGCCTCTGATGGTAAATGTCCTCGCGGACCTCGCGGTGGAGTCGGAAGCCACGACCGTCCTGATGATGCGCCTGGCGGGCACTTTCGACCGAGCGTCCGATCCTGTTGAGTCGGCTTTCCGCCGGCTCGCGCTCGCGGTCGCCAAATTCTGGACCTGCAAGCGCGCGATCGCTGTCGTCGCGGAGGCACTCGAGTGCCACGGCGGAAACGGCTACGTCGAAGAGTCGATCCTGCCTCGCCTGTATCGCGAGGCGCCCCTCAACTCTATCTGGGAGGGCTCGGGCAATGTCAACGCGCTCGACGTGCTGCGCGCGATGAGCCGCGAGCCAGAATCGGTCGCTGCTTTCCTGGCCGAGGTCGAGCAGGCAAGCCCCGATGCACGCCTCGACCGAGCTGTCGCCGATCTCAAACGTGAGCTGTCGAACACCGCTGAAATCGAATCGCGAGCCCGTCGCGTGGTCGAGCGCATGGCCGTGGTCCTGCAGGGCTCGCTGTTGCTGCGCTACGGCGATCCGGCTGTGGCGGACGCGTTCTGCGCCTCGCGTCTCGGTGGCGATTGGGGGCATTCATTTGGCACGCTGCCATCCGCCACAGAGTTCGTGTCGATCGTCGAGCGCCACCGGCCGCGTAACTTATAAGGGTGCTTCAGACCGATGAGATCGTCGGCGCCTGGCGGAATTCGCCGGCATCGGCCGTCCCGCCAAGCGAGCTCGTACTCGTCACGGACTTCGACGGCACCCTCGCCGACATCGTTCCAGATCCAGCACAGACGGTCGCGCGGCCCGACTCCCTCGAGGCGCTGAGCAAGCTCGTCCGGCTGCTGGCCGATGTCATCGTGCTGAGCAGCCGGACCCATGCCCAGTTGGAGCAGCTGGTTCCAATCTCCGGCGTCCGGCTCATTGGCGACAGCGGTCGGGCCATCCCTCGAAAAGCCCACCAGGAAGCTCTGCAGCAATTCAACACTGATGTGGCAGTGCTGCTCCGAGGCATGCCGGGCGCCTGGTTGGAGGTTAAGCCCGCCAGCAGCGCGATACATTTTCGGAATACGAATCTCAGCGGTCAAGAGATGCTTGCGTTTATCCAACCCCTGCTTGACGGGCGTCGCCTGACCGCGGATCTCGGCCGCAAGGTGATCGAGGTTCACACGCCCAACGCGGGTAAGGGCACCGCGCTTGCCGCGCTGCTCCCGGCCGAGGACCCAAGCGGTGTCGTCTGCTTCGGCGACGATGAGAACGACCGATCGATGTTCGAATATGTGAGCTCGCTCGAGATCCCGCACACATGCGTTGGTGTGAGCTCTCCTGAAGCGCCACCTCACCTGTTCGACCGCTGCGACGTCGTGGTCGACGGGCCGCAGGAGGCCTCGGCCTTTCTCAACGAGATCGTCGAATGGGCCGCCGCCGGATCCCCACTCGATTGAGCCGTGAGTGAAGGCTCCCAAGTCACCACCTAAGCTCGTCCAGTGGTGGGAGGGACTCCAGACCTGGAAGCAGCTTGCGCTCTCGTTTCCAGTGTTTGCGGTCCTCACGTTCTTGATCAACGTCGGCCCTTTCAATCAGCCGGCTGTGCGCTCGGTTCTCTATGGACTGTTCGAAGGAGCTGTGCTCAGCGGGTTGCTGGCGGTTGCAACGAGGACCGAGCGCGGACGACGCTGAGGCGTAGCCCGATCTAAACGCGCACCGGCGCCATGACCAGGTCGCGCAGGTCCTGCACCTGCCGGCTGATCCACCGCGTGATGTCGTTGCTGCGAACGACTTCGCGCGCTCCTTCGTTCAAGCGTCGCCTATCTTCCAGAACCATGGTGAGACCCGCATACAGCGCGGCCGCCGTGGCCTCCACATCGAACGGGTTGATGGACAGCACGTGCGCGTGCAGCTCCTCGTGAGCGCCCGCATTCTCTGAAAGCACGATCACACCGTTGGTCACGTTGACGAGCGCGCCCTCCTTGACCACCAGGTTGAGCCCGTCGTAGACGGGATTTACCAGCAGCACATCGAAGTTCTTGAGCGAAGCGACTGCCTTGCGCTCGCTCTCTCCAATCTCGAGCCGCACCGGAAGCCATGCCTCGGTGCCGAACTCGCTGTTGATGCGTCCCACGATTTGCCGGATCTGGCGGACGTAGCGGCTGTAGACCGCAACGTCCTGGCGTGACGGCTGCAGGAAGGCCCAGAACTGGACCTCGCCCCTCAGCTCAGGGTGGTAGCGGAGCAGCTTGTCATAAGCGATGAATCCACGAACGATATTCTTAGAAGGGTCGGTGCGGTCGATGCGCGAGATCAGGCGCGGAGGTCGCCACGATGCGATGTCGCGCTCCTGCCGCTTGACTCCACGAGATGCCGCGAGCCGAGACGTCGTGGCGACGTCAATCGAGATGGGGTAGTGGCGCGCATACACCACACGTCCGCCATAGAACACCGCCCGCTCGCGCTCATCCACCTGGAGGCCGGCGTTCTCCTCGCACGTCAGGAGGAAGTTGCGGACGTCGAGGCTTGACTGAAAGCCCACGATGTCGCAGCCGAGCAGTCCTTCGAGGATCGCGTCGCGCATTGGTTTGGGAAGCACCTTCCAGTACTGCGGCGTCGGCCACGGCACGTGCACGAAGTGCTGGAGCATCGCTTCTGGCAACGCCCTTCGCACCAGCCCCGGGACCAGATAGAGCTGGTAGTCGTGGACGAGAACCAGCGGCCGCTTCGGCGCCTGACGGGCAACCTCGACCACCTTTTGCGCAAGCTGGCGGTTGACCTCGACATAGCCCTCCTCCCACGCCTGGTGGATGCGGTCGTCGATGACCGGCTCGTTGCCGAGGTCCCAGAGGTAGTGCTGGATGAACCAGAGCACGGGGTTGGCGAACACCCCGTAGTACATGTCGTACTGCTCTTTCGTGGGCACCGCGTAGTGCAGTCGACCGGTGGAATTCAGCAGAGGGACCGTGAGCGCCGCGCCATGGCCGGTAGCCAGCTGCCGCTCGTCGTCGTTGCGCGCACACGCGACCCATTCCGCCTCCGTTGCCTCGGCCAGCGTGAGCAAGGCGGTGATGACGCCACCCGCTCCGCGTTTGAACGTTCCGTCCGGGTTTGGCTCGCGCGGAGCGCGGTTGCAGACCAGAATCGGCGAGCAGGCGGGCAGGGTGCGGGCCACGTAGGCGCGCATGGACGATCCGGGACTTCCCCTTTCAGTGGATGTGTATGTGTCCTGCAGGATTTTCACGGCTCGCAACAGCTGTTACCTCACGAGTGCCGAGCGGTCGATCGGCACCTCGCGCACCCGGATGCCAGTTGCTCGCGCGATCGCGTTGGCCAGCGCTCCGGGACCTGGGATGGCCGGCGGCTCGCCGACTCCTTTCGCGCCGAGCGGCCCGACCGGCGATGGACCTCGATCAGCTCGACGTCGATGGCCGGCAGCTGGTCTGCCGTCGGCACCTCGTAATCGAGAAAGCTGCCGCTCCTCAGCTGGCCGTCTGCGTCGTAGATGAGCGCCTCCCCGAGCGCGCGCCCCAACGACTGGGCCGCGCCGCCGTGCACCTGGGCCCGAACCTCAGGCGGGTTGATCGCACGCCCGACGTCCTGGATCGCGGCATATCCGGTCAGCAGGAAAGCTCCCGTCTCGGAATCGGTGCGCACTCGCGCGATATGGACCGTGAATGAAGGCGACGCGCTCTGCACCGCCGAACGCCCCATGGCTTGGATCGGCCGGTGGCGGCCCATGAACTCGGTGCCAAGCGCGACGAGCTTCGTGATCTCGACGAAGCGTTCGGGAACGCCTTTGACCGTGACGCGGCCGTCGGTGATCTCGAGGTCCTCGGGCGCGGCCTCGAGCTCATCGGTGGCGATTTCGAGCAGCTGGCGCCTCGCCTCGAGGGCCGCCTCGTAAACCGCCCCACCCACGCTATATGTGACCTGGCTGCCGGCAGCCATCGGGCCTGGTGGCGCCACTGACGTGTCGCCGATTTGCACACGAACTTTCTCGGCCGACACACCGAAAGCCTCCGCCGCGATCATTGCGAGCCCGGTTGCCGAGCCGCTGATGTCTGGGGACCCGATCAGGATTGAAACTGTGCCGTCGGGCTCGACTCGGCAGCCGGCCGCGGCCGGCGAGCGCGCGCCGCCCCACGATCCGAGGGCAATCCCGACGCCCTCTCCCGGACCTACTGGCGCCGTGTACATCGGATGGCGGCGCGCCGCCTCGAGGCACTCGACCATCGCGATCCGCGGCCATGGCTCATCGTCGGCATTCGGGTCGCCTTCCCGCGACGCGTTGTGTAGGCGCAGCTCGATCGGATCCATGCCAAGCTCGATCGCCAGCTCGTCCATCGCCGACTCGAGGGCGAAGTAGGCCTGCGGACCGCCGGGTGCGCGGTATGCGTCGGTGGGCGTCTTGTTCGTCGCGACCTCATAGCCGGTGATTTCGAAGTTGGGGATGCGATACGTCCCACCGAGGAACGATCCGGTGATGCCCGCGTGCCAGCCGCCGGTGGCTCCATTGTCGTAGCTGTAGCGAGCGCGCAGCGCGGTCAACGTGCCGTCACGCTTCGCGCCGAGCTCGATGTCGAACCGGGCAGCCGGAGCCGGCCGGCCCAGCAGGAATTCCTGCTGTCTTGTCAGCGACAGGCGAAGCGGCCGCCGCACCTTGCGCGCCAGCAGGGCGAGCACTGGCTCGAGCAGCGTGACCTTCCCGCCGAAGCCGCCGCCGACCGGCATCGAGATGACCCGGACCTCGTGCGGCGCCAGATCCAGCAATGTGGCGATCTCGTCCCTGACCGCGAAAGGTCCTTGCGTCGGCGCCCAGATAGTGACGCCGCCGCCGGGCTCAGGGCGCACGACCGAGACGTGCGGTTCGATGAAGGAGTGGTGCACTCCGGCGAGCCGGTAGGTTGCCTTGACGATCGCATCGGCGCCGGACATGCCGGCGTCGACGTCGCCGCGTTTGTAGGAGGCGACGGAGCTCACGTTGCGCGGGCGCTCCAGGGGTTCTGACTCCGAGTCCGTCGCCGCCCCGTGCATGGACGCGTCCCCTTCTGAGCCTTCGGCGCCCGCCTCCAGGACCTCGGGCGCATCGTCCCGCATGGCCTGGTCCGGACCTGCGACCACCGGCATGGTCTCGTAATCGACCTCGATC
The DNA here is from genome assembly GCA_955652835.1 of Candidatus Dormiibacterota bacterium. Lineage (GTDB taxonomy): Bacteria > Chloroflexota > Dormibacteria > Dormibacterales > Dormibacteraceae > Palsa-870. The sequence goes on along the minus strand of CATPBO010000006.1, from coordinate 626 downwards.
AAAGCCGCGGCGTCCGCCGCCGCCGTCTCACTGTCGGCGATCACCGCCACCACCGGCTGGCCGGCATAGAAGACCCGACCGACCGCCAGGGGCTTGTCAGGGCCGGCCGCCTCGACCTCCGGGAGGTCGGCACCTGTGAAGACGGCCACCACGCCAGGCGCGGAACGTGCGGCGCCTACCTCACAGCTTCGGATGCGGGCGCTCGGCAGGTGGCTGAGGACAAGCTGCACGTGCAGCAGCCCGGGCAGGTCGAGATCGGCGGTGAACCTGGTCGATCCATCGACCTTCCCCCGACCTTCCTGCCGGCGCATCCCGCGAATGCCCGCAGCCACTCCGGGATCATGCCATGATCGCCAGGGCGGCCCGGCACCAAAGTAGACATTCACCGGCCACCAAGCCACAATGGCGAGTGGAGTAAGCGGCGGCCACGCGGTCGCCACCCCTCGTCGGCGCGCTCTCGCCCCGGTGGACCCGCGAAGACACCGGGAAGAAGGCGAGGGGGGAAGAGGCCAGGCCTCAAGCTTTTTAGGGGGAAGCTATGACTCCAACCTCGTTACGGATCCTCAAAGCCCTCGCCGTGGGCGGCGTGTCCAGCATCGTGCTGGTCGCGTGTGGCGGGGGAGGGG
>CATPBO010000005.1 GCA_955652835.1 Candidatus Dormiibacterota bacterium | reverse complement strand
GGGTCGGCCAATCCGACGCTGATCTCCCTTGCCATCGTCCTCAGCCTGCTGGCCTTCAGCGTCGCCACACTGGGGAGCCTTGCTCTCAACTTCGCGATGCCATCGATCGTGCTCGCTACCGACGCCGGCGGAATGATCGGAGGCCTGAGAGTTGGCGACGTGGTGCGCCGCGCTCGCGCCAACTTGTCCAACACGCTGATCGCGGGCCTTATGCTGATCGCCGCCGGTTTCGTCGGGTCATTGGGCATCGTCGCTTGCGGAATCGGGATCTTTTTCACGACTGTCTACGCACTTGCGATCCAGGCCTGGGTCGTGCGGAGCTTCGAGGTCGGGTCGCCAGCCACCAAAGTGGAATAAGGAGGTCTCAGATGTCGGACTTGCCACCGCCGCCGCCAGCTGGTGGCTATCCGCCTCCTCCGCCACCGCCACCGCCTCCAGGCGGCGGGTCGATGCCGCCGCCTCCTCCACCACCGCCTCCGGGCGGGGGTGCGATGCCACCGCCGCCGCCGCCACCACCGCCCCCAGGCGCCGGTTACATACCTCCTCCCCCCGGCGGATTCGCAGGCGGGTCTGCGGGCTATGCCGCGCGGCGTACCGATGGGCTGGCCGTCGCCTCACTCATCATCGGCATCTTTTCATTGCTCTGCACCGTGGCCTGCCTAGGCATCGTGCTTGGCCCGACCGCGGCCATCATGGGCTTCATCTCGCGTCAGCGCATCACGTCGAGTGGAGGGGCGCTCGGTGGCGGAACGATGGCCACAGTCGGGCTGGTGCTCGGCATCGTGGGATTCGTCGCGAGCGTCGGTTGGTTCTTCATCGCGATCTCGGGAGCGATCACGTCCGGCTCAACGACCACACATTCACCCTGACGTAACTTCTCAGCCGCTCTGACCGTTTCCTAAGGCCTGGACGCTAAAATCCCCGTGCGCATGCTCAGGGCCAAGCCTAGGGCCAGGCGATCTCGCTACAACGTCTCCTACCGCCTGACCAGGTCGGTCCCAGCGGTGATCGCGGCCGCCCTGCTACTGGTGGTGCTCGTTGCCGCCACGTTGACCTACAAACGCTTCGACGATTTCATCACCGCCACCACCGGCCACCACATCAACCCGATCGGCGAGGTCGTGCAGGCGATCGAACCGGCGCCGGGCACAATCGCTTACAAGCTCAAGCACGGTCAGCAGGTCAACATCCTGCTGCTCGGGATGGGCGGCTACGAGAACGACGCGCCGTTCCTGACGGATTCGATCATGGCGGTCACCATCGACCCGACGACCGATCGCGTGATGCTCGCCTCGATCCCCAGAGACCTGGTCGTGCACATGAACCTGCAAACGCCTTCCACCCGGACCTGGGTCAACAAGATCAACGCGGCTTACGAGGTGCCTTACACGGACATCATCTGCTGCGTCGATCCGCAATACACGGGCCCATACGGCGGGGGACGTGCGGCCGAGCACGAGGTCGGCAAGGTAACCGGGCTCACTTTCGACCGGTACATCTCCGTGGACTTCGTCGCGTTTCGTGACATGGTCAACGCGCTGAATGGAGTCGACGTCTGCCTGAGCACCAACCTTGATGACAACGAGTACCCGAACTATCACAACGGTTACATGCCGATTCATTTCAAGGCGGGCTGCCAGCACCTCAACGGCGAACAAGCCCTGGAGGTAGCTCGCTCACGTCACGCGCAGCAGCCGCAGCAGTCCTCAGACTTCGGGCGCGCGCGCCGTCAGCAGGACATCATGCAGGCGATCAAGAAGAAGGCGACGACCGTCAACGGCTTTGCGAAAGCGCCTCAGCTGCTGGGCGCACTGCAGCAGAACATCCACACGGACATGACGTTTTCAGACATGAAGGCCGTGTACGACTGGGGCAAGAACCTTCCTGACAGCTCGATCATCCGGATCGCGCTGACCGCGGCATCAGGCGTGGGGGACGGAAACCTGCTCGATTCCTACAACTGCGGCATGGGACCGTACGTCTCTCAACTGTGTCCCATCGACCCGAGCTTCAACATGATCCACAAGTACATCGGTTCGATCTTCGTCGACCCGAAGACGCTGGGCGAGAAAGCGCCGGTCCAGTTCGCGAACGGGGCGAATAACTTTGCCGGCCTCGATTCGCGTGTCACCACGATGCTCGACCCGACAGGCCTACAGCTGGCTGATCCTGTTACGCACCGCGCGTCGCCCCAGACCGTGATCCTCGACTACTCAGGCGGCCAGTTCCCGCTTACGGCCAAGTGGCTCCAGACCTTCTTCGGCGGCACTGTCGTCGCGGCCACCCCCGCCAACTCCCCTCCCGCCGCCGGCCAGCAGACTTATGGCCTCGTGGTGGTGCTGGGGCACGACTTCGCCCTACGCTTTTTGGGCGGGTAGTGAGCTGAACGAAGCAGACCTAGAGACCCGGTTCCGATCCGGCGACACGCGGGCGCTGGCCCGCGCGATCAGTCTCGTAGAAAGACGCGATCCCTCCGTGCGCGCGCTCGAGGCAACCCTGCGACCAAAGGGCCAGGCTCCGGGCGTGGTCGGCTTCACCGGCGCGCCGGGCACCGGCAAGTCGACGCTGGTGGATGGCGTGGTGGCACTGCTGAGGAAGCGCGAAAACTCTGTCGCAGTGCTGGCCACCGACCCCAACTCGCCCTTTACAGGGGGCGCGATCCTCGGCGATCGCATCCGGATGCAGCGCCATGCCCTGGACCCGAAGGTTTTCATCCGCAGCATGGGCGCGCGCGGACACCTCGGTGGCCTGTCACTGGCCACTCGCGAAGCGATCCGGCTGCTGTGGGCATTCGGCTTCGACCAGGTCGTCATCGAGACAGTCGGAGTCGGTCAGTCCGAGCTCGAAGTCGCGGCTGTCGCCGACACGACCGTCGTGGTCTTGACGCCGAACCTGGGCGACGGCGTCCAGATGATCAAGGCCGGCATCCTGGAGATCGCGGACATCTTCGTCGTCAACAAGGCGGACCTGGACGGCCACGCCCGCGTGGTGACCGAGTTGAGGTCGATGCTGAGCCTGGCTCCCAAAGGAAATTGGAAGCCTCCGATCTTGGCGACGGTTGCCGCCAGGCAGGACGGCTTGGAGGACCTCTGGGAGGCGGTGCTCGCGCACCGGCGCCACCTGGAGTCGAGTGGGCGGGGCCGCCAGCTCGCCGAGCAGCGGCTCAGGGATGAGACCGCCGAGGTGGCGGCCGAAATCGCCCGCGAGCGTATCCGGCGAGCACTGGCTGACGACCCGGCGCTCTCTGCGCGTTTGCTCGACACGGGCACGCCGTACGGCACGGCGGAGGAGATCCTGGACCGAGGCCGATAATTGAATTGAAGTGAAGGTTCGAGCCCGCGACTCAAAACAAGCCTGGCTGGAGGATTTCGAGTCCAGCCCTGCGCGTGACGATGGAATCGAGACGTCGACGATCTCGGGCATACCACTCAAGCCGCTGTACACGACCGATGACCTCCCGCGCCGTCCGGAAGAGTTCCCCGGCCAGTTTCCGTACACCCGCGGCATTCACCCGAGTGGATACCGCGGGCGTTTGTGGACCATGCGCCAGTTCTCCGGCTTCGCGACGGCCGAAGAGACGAACCGCCGCTACAAGTACTTGCTGGCCAACGGCCAGACCGGCCTTTCGGTGGCATTTGACATGCCCACCCTGATGGGCCAGGACTCGGACGCTCCGACGAGCCGCGGCGAGATCGGCCACTGCGGGGTGGCGATCGACTCTCTGGCCGACATGGAGACGCTGTTCGACGGGATTCCGCTCGGCGATATCACGACCTCGATGACGATCAACTCACCTGCGGCGATCCTGCTGTGCATGTACATCGCGGTCGCCGAGGAGCAGGGCGTCCCGGCGTCAACGCTCGGCGGCACGCTGCAGAACGACATCCTCAAGGAGTTCATCGCGCAGAAAGAGTTCATCTTTCCGCCAGCACCATCGATGCGACTTGTCGTGGACTCGATCGAGTACTGCGCCAAAGAGGTGCCGCAGTGGAACACGATCTCCATCTCCGGCTATCACATCCGCGAGGCGGGCTCGACCGCGGCCCAGGAGCTGGCCTTCACGCTCGCTGACGGCATGGCGTACGTCGATGCGTGTATCGAGCGGGGCATGCGAATCGACGACTTCGCGCCGCGGTTGTCGTTTTTCTTCGACGCCCACATCGACTTCTTCGAGGAGATCGCGAAGTTCCGCGCCGCGCGCCGGATCTGGGCGCGGTGGATGCGCGAGCGCTACGGCGCGCAGCAGGAGAGGTCATGGAAGCTGCGCTTCCACACGCAAACCGCGGGCGTATCTCTTACGGCGCAGCAGCCGGAGCTGAACATCGCGCGAACGGCGATCGAAGCCCTCGCGGCAGTTCTTGGCGGCACCCAATCGCTGCACACCAACGCGATGGACGAGGTGCTGGCGCTGCCGACGGACAAATCGGCGCGGATCGCGTTGCGCACGCAGCAGCTGCTCGCTTACGAGAGCGGGGTCGCCAACACGATCGACCCGCTGGGAGGCAGCTATTTCATCGAGGCCCTGACTGACGAGATGGAGCGGCAGGCCGAGAGCTACTTCAAACGGATCGAGGCACTTGGCGGAGTCATTCCGGCGATCGAGGCCAGCTTCTTCCAGAAGGAGATCGCAGACGCTGCCTTCCAGTACCAGCAGGAGCTCGAGCAGAAGCGGCGAATCATGATCGGCGTCAATGACTTCACCGTCGATGAAGAGGTCCCGATCGAAATCCTGCGCATCGATCCGAAGCTGGAAAGCCAGCAGATCGCCCGGGTTCGCGAGGTGCGTAGAAAGCGAGACAACGCGCGGTGCTCCAATGCGCTAACCGGCTTGCGGAAAGCGGCCGCAGGCTCAGACAACCTGATGCCGTACATCCTCGAGGCTGTTCGTGCGTACGCCACCGAAGGCGAGATCATGAACACGTTGATCGAGGTCTTCGGTATCTACACGGAACAGGCGGTGGTCTAGAGAAGTGAGTCCAACCGCCGTGCGTCCGGTCCGGATCATCGTCGCCAAGGTCGGGCTCGACGGCCACGACCGTGGCGTCAAAGTGGTCGCCCGCGCACTCCGCGATGCCGGCTACGAGGTCATCTACACCGGGCTGCGGCAAACCCCAGAGATGGTGGTGGACGCGGCGCTGCAGGAGGACGCCCAGGTCATCGGGCTGTCCATCCATTCAGGCGCCCACATGACGCTCTTCCCCGCCGTCGTCCAGGAGCTCAAGCGCCGCAAGGCCACCGACATTGTGGTGTTCGGGGGAGGGATCATCCCGGACGACGACGTCGCAGCGTTGAAAAAGCAGGGCGTCGAGCAGCTCTTCACGCCTGGCACGCCGCTCCAGGAGATCGTCGACTGGCTGCGCAAGCGCTTCCCCGAGGAGAGTCGCTAGCCCGACGCGCTCAATTCGTGGTGACGATCGTCCCCGCGATCTTGTCGTGGATGGCCTGCTTCCGCGGGTCCCACAGCTGCCACAGCCACCCGACGGCGCCGATGATGCAGATCGTCAAGGCGACCTCCAGCCACCAGATGAACCCTCGCAGAGCTGCTTTGCCCATCGTCGGGTACTGCCCGGTGGCAATGTCGCGCACCTTGAAGCCGAAGGGCATCATCCCGATCGACGCGCCGCGCGAGCTCCAGAAGTAGCCGAAGTAACCCACAACGAGGATCAGGTTGATGAGGCCTGCGAATCCGCGGGCATCCTTGAGGACCACGTCGACGATGCCGAAAACAACCAGGATGATGACGACGTCGATCAGGCCGCCGACGATCCGCAAGCCTGGGCTGGCCAGATTGCCCGGAGTGGCCATCGCGTACCCGCCGCCACCCGGCGGCATCATCGGCGGTTGGCCTGCTCCAGGGGGTGGGGGCGGTGGAGGCATCATTGGCGGCTGGCCGCCGGACGGCGGTGGCGGAGGCGGTGGGTTCTGCATACCTTCGGACCCTCCTGGAATATTCGGTTGGACCCGCACGGCGGCTCGCCGCAGGGCCATCGGCCTATTGCCGTATCATAACGACGCCTCTCAACCCCGAGGTCGAACCATGGGGCGCAAAGCCCTTGCAGGATAAGACTTACTGAATGCAGCTCAAAGCTTCAACCCGCGAACTACTCGGCAAGCGCTCGCGCCGGCTTCACGGCCAGGGCAAGCTCGCCGCGGTCGTGTACGGGCACAACACCAAACCGACGCCGCTGACCCTCGACCGGCTCGAGTTCCAGAAGGTGTTCGTGAAGTCTGGGAGAACACATCTGGTCGACCTCGTCGTGGACGGTGGCCGGACCGAAAAGGTCCTCGTGCGCGAGATCCAGACGCACCCTCGGCGGCTGGGCCCCATCCACGTTGACTTCTATCAGGTCAACCTCGAAGAGAAGATCACAGTTGAGGTGCCCGTGCATCTCGTGGGCGAGTCGGCCGCGGTCAAGCGCGGCGACGCGGACGTGCTTCAGCCGATCCACGTGCTGCGGGTCGAGTGCCTGCCGTCCGACATTCCTGCGGCCTTCGAGGTGGACCTGACTCCGCTAGAGGAGATCGAGTCTGAGCTTCGCGTGTCCGATCTCAGCGTGCCCAAGGGCGTGACTGTGCTCCTGGACCCGGAAGAGCTCGTGGTCAAGATCGTGCACAAGCGCGAGATGAAGGTCGAAGAGGAAGTCCCGGCAGCGGAAGCCGTGGTGGCTGTCGAGGGCGAGCCCGTTGCCGAGGGTGAAGCCGGCGCGGAGGAAGCTGCCGAGACCAAGGAATGACGTCGCCGCCGCTGGCGACCTCGGTACTTCCTTTCGTCTCTGATTCGAACCTCGAATACTTCGGCGTCGGCCTGGTCGTCTTCCTGGTATTCGTCGCCGGGTCCCGGTTCATCTCCAACAGGGTGGTCGCGGCGCTTCGCCGGCGAAACATGCGCTCGGACATGGTCCAGATCGGCGGCCGTGTCGTCACCGTTGTCCTGATCGCGCTGGGGATCTGGTTCGCGATCGGGTTTGCTTTCCAGAGCCAGAACTTCACCCTCGCCGGCATCCTGCTGGCCACCATCGTCGCCAGCTTCGGCGTGCAGGACCTGCTCAAGGACTACGTTTCGGGCTACTACGTGCTGCTCGAGCGCCACATCAGGGTGGGCGACCGCATCTCCATGGAAAGCGTCGGTTCCGGCACTGTGACCGAGATCAAATTGAGGGTCACTTTGTTGAAGACAGACTCGGGTGACCTGTTGGTGGTGCCGAACTCAGAGCTCTTCAATAAGGCGGTGACGGTGCACGTTCGCGCGGTCGAACGAGCCGCAGAGACCAAATCTGAATCTAGCTCAGCGCCCCCAGGATGACCCGGTAGAGTGCTTCGCGCGATTTTTCCTCGATCGCCGATTCCTCGGCCAGCAGCTCGCGGATCGCGCGTGAAGCAAGCTCGACATGGAAGCCCGCAGCGAGCTGTGTAGCGAGTGATCGCAATCGATAGGTGTGGTCGGGCTTGTCCGACTGTGTCTCCAGCTCGACAGCGACCTTGTCGAGCTGCACGACCTTCGACCATTTCTCGACCTCGGCCGCTCCGGTCTCCGGGGCGTCGGAAAGGTGTAGGCAGTTGAGGCCGCCGAAGATCCCGTAGCGTTCGCGCAACGAGCCCGGGCGCGACTGCGCGATGCGCGTCTCACCGAGGTCGTAGCGCATCAGCTTGAGCGCATCGGCCGACGCCGTGACTCGCCCGACGACGAGGGGGAGCGCGGTCATAAAGTCGACGAGCCAGGGAAAGAACGGCCGGCCCTGCAGGAAGTCGTAGTGACTCTCGATCAGCGGGACCGGCGGTTGGAACCAGGCGAGCGATTCGACCTTCCAGTCCCGCTCTGAGGCGAGCCAGCTCCACAGCGCCGCGCGAACGGCGAGCCGGTAGGTGGCGTCGGGTTTGAAGATGAGGAGGGCGTCAGCCACGAAGCGAGAAGTCTATTTCCCTTGCTGCTTGTCGCGGGGATTGGGCTTGTAGACCTTGCGACCTTTGAGCTTCTCCGGCATATGAACCTGCGGTGCCACGCCGCCCTGGTAGTCGTGCGCGTACCGATAGCCCTTGCCATAGCCCATCGACTTCATCAGCCCGGTGGGTGCGTTGCGCAGATGCATCGGGACGGGCTCGTTGCCGGTTTCCTGGATGAGCTCGCGCGCCGCGCCGTACGAGGTGAGCGCGGAATTCGACTTGGGCGCCAGCGCGAGGTAGAGCGCCGCCTCGGTGAGAGGGAGCACGGCCTCCGGCATGCCGACAAAGTGCGCCGCCTGCTGGGCGGCCATCGCCACGGGCAACGCCTGCGGGTCGGCCAGGCCGACGTCCTCGGCAGCGAGGATGACGAGCCGGCGGGCGACGAACAGCGGGTCCTCGCCCGCTTCGAGCATGCGAGCCATCCAGTAAACGGCAGCGTCCGGGTCGCTGCCGCGGACGCTCTTGATCAAGGCCGAGACGATGTCGTAGTGCTGGTCGCCCGCGCGGTCGTACAGCAGGTGGCGCTGCTGCAGCGCCTGCTCGATATGCTCTACCGAGATCGCCTTCTCACCGGCCAGTGCGGCCGAAGCCTCGAGACCGTTGAGCGCAACCCGGGCGTCACCGCGCGAGACCTCGAGCAGCACGTCCATCGCCTGGTCGTCAATACGTGCGTCGAGCTCGGCTAGCCCGCGCTGCACGACCTGCTTGAGCTCGTCCCGCTCCAGTGGCTCGAGGCGGAACACGCGACTGCGCGAGAGGAGCGGCGCGATTACCTCGAACGAAGGGTTCTCCGTTGTGGCTCCGATCAAGGTGACGGTGCCGTCTTCGACGTGCGGCAGGATCGCATCCTGCTGGGCTTTGTTGAATCGGTGGATCTCGTCGATGAACAGCACGGTGCGAATGCCGGCCCGTCGGTGGATCCTGGCCTCGGCCACGACCTTGCGCAGGTCGGCGACCCCTGCAGTCACGGCCGACATCGACATCATCCGGGCGCTCGTCTCAGTCGCGAGCAGCCCTGCCAGGGTCGTCTTGCCGCTGCCCGGCGGGCCCCACAAGACGATGCTGGGCAGGTGGCCCGAGCGCGTCAGTTGCCTCAAAACGTCAACCACCTGGCGCTGGCCGATCAAGTCGTCAAACGTCCTGGGTCGCATCCGGGTCGCCAGCGGTGCGTTTGGCTCCGGCCCCGCGGGCGCGGCTGGGCCGGCATCGAAAAAGTCACCCTGGCCTGCCATATGCGAATTGTGAAGCCGACCGAGGTAAGGCGAAAACAGTCCGGCATGCCCCCTTAACCGTATGGCGCGGTTTAGGGGCCTCTTGCCTAGAATGCCGCCATGGTCTCCTGCTGGTACTGCAATTCGGAGCTGCCCGAGAGCTCCCAGTACTGCCCAACCTGCGGTCACAGCCAGACCGATCGGTCATCCAGCCCTCTTTTCGGGGTAGTCGATCCCGTAACCGGCGTCTGGAACTCGAAGTTCATCAACGCCCTGGTCGGCCAGGAGGCAAACCGGGCGGTGCGCTACCACCGGCCGCTCTCAGTCCTGGTAGTCGAGCTCGACCATGCCGAGCACATCCACAAGGAGCTCGAGCAGATCCAGGTCGAGGGCTTGCTGCGAGAGATTGCCGAACGCCTTGGCCAGTCCATCCGCGATACCGACACCGTCGCGTTCCTGGACGCCGAGGGACCGCCGCATTTCGCCATCGTGCTTCCTGAGACCGACGATCGCGGTGCCACGCTGGCGGCCGACAAGATCCGCCGCTCGATCGCGTCCCACGATTTCTCGACAACGGGAAACTGGCAGCGCATCACGGTGAGCTGCGGCGCGGCGACCATCGGCGTGCTGGCCAAGAACTACGAGGAGGCCGGACTCATGAACCGGCGCGAGTACACCGGCAACCTGGTGCATGAGGCATTCCAGGCGCTCGAGACAGGTCGCTCGGCCGGCACCAACCGCACCTCGGTCGTCGCATACCGAAACTGACAAGCCTCACTCTTTACTCGTGGCCCACACGCGCCTGTACCTGATCCGCCACGCCGACGTGGAAAACCCGCACCGGGTGCTTTATGGGCACCTCGACGGCTTCCAGCTCAGCGCGCTCGGCCGCGTACAAGCCGCGGCGGTCGGCGAGCGACTTCGCTCCGAAGACATTCGCCGGATCGTGCACAGTCCGCTGGCTCGTGCCGTGGAGACGGCTGAGATCATCAACGAGAAGCTGGCCCGGCCCGCGATTCTGGAGAGCGATCCGGAGCTCAGAGAGGCCGAGTTCAGTCGCTACCTCCAGGGCTTGCCTTACTGGCAGGTGCCGCTTCTGCGGCCCCTCTGGTTCGTGCACAAGGCAAAGCGCGGAATCGTCCCTGGCGACGAGTCGATCGATCGAATGGGCGGACGCATTCTGGCGGTGGCTCGGAGGCTCGCGCGTGACCACCCTGGCGAGACCGCGGCCATCATCAGCCACGCCGACCCGCTCAACGCCGCCTGGATCCTCCTCGATGGCCGATCGCACAACGAGCGCGAGATGTATCGCAAGACGGTCGACAAGGCAGGCATGCTGCGGCTCGAGATGGAGGGCGAGACGCCTGCGTCGTGGGAGTACATCCCGCCGCCCGAGGTCGCCAAGCCGGCCAGCGCCGCGGCCTGAATCTTGTCCGAGAAGCAATTTCCAGATGGTTTCCTGTGGGGAACCTCAAGCGCAGCACACCAGGTCGAGGGCGACGACCGCAACAACGACTGGTGGGAGTTCGAGCAGCAGCCGGGCCGGATCGCCAATGGCGATACGTCCGAGGTCGCGTGCGACCACTACCACCGATATCGCGAGGACTTTTCACTGCTCCGCGAAATGAACCAGAACGCGCACCGCCTCTCGGTGGAGTGGTCTCGCATCGAGCCCTCTGAGGGGGAATTCGATGCGCGCCAGATCCGGCACTACCGCGACGTGCTCGGCGAGCTGCGCGAGCAGGGGATCCTGCCGATGGTCACCCTCCATCACTTCACTAGCCCGCTCTGGTTCACGCGCAAGGGCGGGTGGCGGGTTTCAGGAGCTGCTCACGCGTTCCTCCCCTTCGTGCATCGCATGATCGATGAGCTGGGTGACCTCGTGCCGATGTGGTGCACGATCAATGAGCCCAGCATCTACGCGGCCCAAGGGTGGCTCACCGGCGAGTTCCCGCCCGGCCACACCGGCGACGTCGTGGCGGTCTACAGGGTGGCGAGCAACATGCGGCGCGCGCACGAGCTCGCGTACCTCGCAATCAAGCGTCGCTGGCCTGACTCCCCGGTTGGCCTGTCACATCACAAGTTCCTCTTCATGCCGGCGACGCCGAGGCGCCGGGATCGATTGGCCGCACGGGCTGCTCAGCTGGTGATGGACAGCTGGCCTGTCAGCCCAGGCCGGCTGCGAAGGATCGTCGAAGCGACCTCCGACTACATAGGCATCGCGCATTACCACGTGCAGCACGTGGCGTTCGATCCCCGCCGGCCCCAGGACCAGTTCACCAGGCGATTCAACGTACCCGGCGCGCAGGTGAGCGACATGGGCTGGAGCGCCGACCCGCGGTGGATGCGCCTGGTTCTGAGCGAGCTGAAGGGACTCGGCAAGCCCGTATACATC
>CATPBO010000004.1 GCA_955652835.1 Candidatus Dormiibacterota bacterium | reverse complement strand
GTCGTGCCGCCGATGCCCACCGTGTACACGGTGATCAGCGCCACCGTGAGCACTAGGAGGGCCGGTCCATCCACCCCCGGCATTGTAGGGAGCACAACGAGTGGGGCCGGGATTTGTGGACCGATCACTAACGAACTGTAATGGCGCGGCCTAGGATTCGTGACACCACACCCTCTTCGCGGCGCGAGCCTCCTACCGTACGGCAGGAGGCTCGTGTCATTTAAGTCGCATGGGAGGACAGATGTCCTCCCCTACGGAACCCCTCCTCTCCTCAGCGTCGCTGAGTTGTGTTTGGTAAGTGGCACGCATAGGTGCCGGCCGGAGTTAATCCGGCCTAGGGCTCCACTCCGTATCAACAACGAATTGGGTCGCATGGGAGGACAGATGTCCTCCCCTACCGAACCCCTCCTCTCCCCAGCGTCGCTGAGTTGTGTTTGGTAAGTGGCACGCATAGGTGCCGGCCGGAGTAAATCCGGCCTGAAGCTCCACATGGCATTAATTGACTGTTAGGCCGCTTTGACAGCGGCCACCAGTTTGGTCAGCGAGTCCTTCGCGTCGCCGAAGAACATCAGCGTCTTGGGGTCGTACATGAGGTCGTTGTCTATCCCCGCAAAGCCCGGTCGCATCGAGCGCTTCATGAAGACGATGTTCTTCGCCTGGTCGGCATTGAGTATCGGCATGCCGTAAATCGGGCTGCCGGGTGCATTGCGCGCAGAGGGATTGACCACGTCGTTGGCGCCTACGATCAGCGCGACGTCCGCGTTTTTGAACTCGTCGTTGACCTCGTCCATCTCTTTGAGCTGTTCATACGGGACGTTTGCCTCGGCGAGCAGAACATTCATGTGGCCGGGCATCCGGCCCGCTACGGGGTGAATGGCATAGCTCACCTCGACTCCCCGCTTCTCCAGCAGCTCGGCCAGCTCGCGCGCCGCATGCTGTGCCTGAGCAACCGCAAGTCCGTAGCCCGGCACGATGATCACGCGCTGGGAGTAGGCGAGCAGAGTTCCGATGTCTTCGGCCGACCCCGACCTGACGCTGCGGCCCTCGATGCCCGCCGTCGCGGCAGCGCCGGTGCGGGTCTGGCCGAACGCGCCGAACAGCACGTTTGCGAGCGAGCGGCCCATGGCATCGCTCATGAGCTTGGTGAGGAGGCTGCCTGATGCCCCGACGAGCGTCCCGGCGACGATCAGGGCGAAGTTGTTGAGGGTGAAGCCGCTGGCGGCGACAGCCAGGCCCGTGAACGCGTTGAGCAGCGAGATCACGACAGGCATGTCCGCGCCGCCGATTGGCAGCACGAAAGCGACCCCCAGCACGAGGGCCAGGACCATCAAGGAGATGAAGGAAAACGGTATTGATGCCACCGCGAGAACAGCGATCACGAAGCCAAGGATCAGGGCGGCCAGGATCCCGTTGACGATTTGCTGGCCGGGGTAGGTGATGGGCGTCCCGGTCATCAGCTCCTGGAGCTTGGCGAAGGCCACCATGCTTCCGGCGAAGGAGACGGACCCGATCACGATGCTGAACACGCTGGGGAACGCTTCTGTGAAAGAGGGGTGCTGGCCGAACCGGAGAAGCTCGGCCACCGCAACCAGCGCCGCGGCGCCACCGCCAACCCCGTTGAAGAGGGCGACCATCTGCGGGATGGCGGTCATCTTCACCATTCGCGCGCCGATGGCGCCGACGGCAGCACCGATCACGACCCCGATCGCGATGATGATCACCCCGGCCGTCGTGAAATGGAGCAGCGGCACTGTGGCAGCGAGCGCTATCACCATGCCCACCGCCGCGATGAAGTTCCCGTTGCGGGCGCCTTTCGGTGAGCTGAGCTGCTTCAGGCCGAGGATGAACAGCACGGCGGCCACCAGGTACGCGATCTGGATGAGCGTCGTCATTTAGTGGGTGTCACGGGCGTGGCTGGTTTAGGCGATTGGCGGCCTTTGAACATCTCCAGCATCCGGTCCGTGACCACGAACCCGCCGACCACGTTGGTGGTCGCAAGGGTCACTGCGACGAGACCGAGGATGATCGTGACCGGCGAGTTCGCCCCGGCCGCGATGACGATCGCGCCCACCACGATGATGCCGTGGATGGCGTTCGTCCCCGACATCAGCGGCGTATGCAGGATGGTCGGCACCTTGGAGATGACCTCGATGCCGACAAAGATCGACAGCACGAAGAATGTCACCTCGTTCAGCAGCTCGTTGCTCATGAGGCAGTTGCGAGCAGCTGCTTGGCGCGCTCGTTGACGATCTCACCGCCGTGCGTGACGCAGCTGCCCTTAGTGATCTCGTCCTGGAAGTCAAGCGTGATCGCCCCGTCCTTGACCAGGTGCAGCAAAAGGTTCATGACGTTGCGCGCGAACAGCTGACTCGCGTGCAGAGGCATGGTCGAAGGCACGTTGCGCGTGCCGATGATCGTGACGCCCGCGACGTCGACATCCTTTCCCGCCTCGGTTAGCTCAACGTTGCCTCCGGTGTCTGCAGCGAGGTCGACGATGACCGACCCCGGGCGCATGCCCTTGACCATCTCGGCGGTGACGAGCAGCGGCGCCCTGCGGCCGGGCACGGCGGCCGTGGTGATGACCACGTCCGACTTCGCCACGTGCTCGCCGATCAGCTCCCTCTGCTTGCGGAGAAATTCCTCGGACTGTTCGCGCGCGTAGCCGCCCTCGCCTTCCTGGGTCTCGAGGGCCAGCTCGATGAAGGTCGCTCCGAGCGAGTGAACCTCCTCCTTCACCGCCGGCCGCACGTCGTAGGCGGAAACGACTGCCCCGAGCCTGCGGGCCGTGGCGATCGCCTGAAGGCCCGCCACGCCGGCGCCCATGACCAGCACCCGCGCGGGAGCGACTGTCCCGGCTGCGGTCATCATCATGGGAAAGAACTTGCCGAGGCGTCCGGCGGCAATCAGCACCGCCTTGTATCCGGCCGCCGAGGCTTGGGACGAAAGCGCGTCCATCGACTGGGCACGTGAGATGCGGGGCACTAGCTCGAGGCTGAACGCCGTCACTCCGCGCTTTGCCAGCGCCTTGACGATCTCCCCCTGCGTGGCTGGCTGAAGGAAGCTGATCAAGACCGATCCGCTCTGCAGCAGGTCGACCTCGTTGACCGCAGGGGCCTGGACCTTGAGCACGGCGTCGGCATCTTTGAGCAAAGCCGCGGCGCCCTTGACGACTGTTACGCCTACCGCCTTGAAGACCTCATCGGGGAGATACGCGTCGGCGCCAGCTCCGGACTCCACGCTGACCTGGAGCCCCGCCGCGCTCAACTTGGCCGCCGTGTCGGGGACGAGAGCCACCCGGCGTTCGTCCGCGGCTGTCTCTTTCGGGATGGCGACCCTCACAGACCGAGCACTCTAAGGAATACAGCCTTGTTGCTGCAGACGCGTAAAATCGTTAATCCGCGGCAGATAAGAGACAAATTGACGCAGCACATCATCAACGACCTCACCATCCAGTCCGCCACGGTCAACGGTTCGGGAAGCCAGACGGCCAACCTGGTTTTGACCAGGGCGATCTTCCACATGGGCATCCCGGTCGCCCCCAAGAACGTCTTCCCGTCCAACATCGAAGGCCTCCCCACGTGGTACCAGCTCCGGGTCACGCCTGAAGGACACATGGCTCGCTCCGACAAGGTCGACATCCTGGTCGCATTCAACCCAGCGACCTGGCACCAGGACCTGGACACGGTGCGTCCGGGTGGCGTGGTGATCCACGAAGAGGTTTTCTCAAAGGCGGAAGTCCGCTCTGACGTCACCTACTACCCGGTGCCGTTTTCGAAGCTCGCCAAGTCGAAGATCCAGAACGACACTCTGCGCAAGCAGCTGGCCAACATGATCTACGTCGGGGTCGTCGCGGGGGTGCTCGGCATCCCTCTCGAGGCCCTCGAGCACGGTGTGAAGCGGCAGTTCCTGTCCAAGCCGAAGGCAGTGCAGGTGAACGTTGACGCGATCAAGGTCGGCTACGACTACTGGCAGGACAACTTCTCGAAGACCGACCCCTACCGTCTTGAACCGATGACGGGGGCAGTCGAAGGCAAGGTGCTCGTCGAGGGCAACCAGGCGGCTGCCCTCGGGGCGATCATGGGAGGCGTCACCGTCGCCGCCTGGTATCCGATCACACCATCCTCGTCTTTGTGCGAGAACCTCATCGCCTACTCCGAACGCTTCCGCACAGACCCGAAGACAGGCGAGAAGCTCATCTCGATCGTGCAGGCCGAGGACGAGCTCGCGGCGGTCGGGATGGCAATCGGCGCCGGCTGGGCGGGCGCCCGCTCGATGACCTCGACGTCAGGCCCGGGCATCTCACTGATGGCCGAGTTCGCAGGGCTGGCGTATTACGCCGAGGTCCCCGTCGTGATCTTCGACATCCAGCGCATCGGCCCATCGACCGGCCTGCCGACGCGCACGTCGCAGGCGGATGTCGCTTTCGCGTTCACCCTGTCGCACGGCGACACCAGGCACATCGTGCTGCTTCCCGGGACGGTCGAGGAGTGCTACGAGTTCGCGCGAGACGCATTCGACTACGCGGACCGCTTCCAGACCCCGGTCTTCGTGTTGTCTGACCTCGACCTGGGGATGAACCTCTGGATGACGCCCGAGTTCAAGTACCCGGAGAAGCCCATCGACCGCGGCAAGGTGCTTTCGAAGGAAGACCTCGAGCGGATGGCGGGCGATTGGGGACGCTACCGCGACGTCGATGGCGACGGCGTGCCGTACCGCACCCTGCCGGGCACCGACCACCCCGCTGCCGGCTACTTCACACGCGGTTCAGGCCACGACGAATCCGCGCGCTACACGGAAAGCGCCGACGCTTACGCACGGAACATGGATCGCCTGGTGCGAAAGCTGGAAACTGCCCGCCCAACCCTGCCCGCGCCTGTGGTGGACGAGAGCACGAAGTCCAGTGTGGGTGTGATCGCGTTCGGTTCGACGCACGCCGCCATCCTCGAGGCGCGAGAGGCGCTGGCCGCGGCCGGCAGTCCGGTCGACTACCTCCGCCTGCGTGCCCTGCCGCTGTCAGACGAGGTGGCCGCCTTCGTATCGCGACACGAGCGCGTTTACGTCGTCGAGCAGAACCGCGACGGACAGGTTTACGACCTGGTCCGGCTCGCGCTACCGGCGCAGCTCGTCGAACGGCTGCACTCGATCCGCCACTACAACGGCCAGCCCATCCCGGCCGCGGCCATCACCGAACCACTGCTGCCAAAGGAGGCCGTGACCGCATGAGCACGACGCTGAATCGCGTCGGATTGCCTCGCGACGCGTATAAGGGAGCCGCGACGACCCTATGCGCCGGATGTGGCCACAACTCGATCACCAACCACATGACCAAGGCGCTCTACGAGCTCGGAGTCGAGCCGCACCGGCTGGCCAAAATGTCTGGCATCGGCTGCTCGTCGAAGACGCCGGCCTACTTCGTCGAGTCCGCACACGGGTTCAACGGCGTGCACGGCCGGATGCCGGCGCTGACGACCGGTGCCCAAATCGCCAACCGGCAGTTGATCATGCTCGGTGTCTCGGGCGACGGGGACACTGCGTCAATCGGCCTGGGCCAGTTCATGCACATGATCCGGCGCAATGTGGACTGCACATACATCATCGAAGACAACGGCACCTACGGGCTGACCAAAGGCCAGTTCTCCGCGACCGCGGACCTCGGTTCGGTTCAGAAGAAAGGCGCGGTGAACACCTTCCAGCCCATCGATCCGTGCGCGGTCGCCATCACCCTGGGCTGCTCATTCGTAGCGCGGTCCTTCAGCGGCGACGGCAAGCAGGTGGTGCCGCTCATCAAGGCCGCGATCGCCCATCGCGGCACGGCCATCATCGACATCATCTCGCCCTGTGTGACGTTCAACGACCATGACGGCTCGACCAAGAGCTACAGCTGGGTCAAGGACCACGAGGAATCGATTGCGGATGTGTCTTTCATCCCGTACTTCGAAGAGGTCCACGTCGACTACGAGCCCGGGACCATCCGCGACGTGGAGCTCCACGACGGATCTCACATCCTCCTCAGGAAGCTCGGCGAGGATCACGATCCATCAGACCGCCACGCCGCGATGCGGGTGATCGAGGAGGGACGTGCGGCCGGTCACCTGGTGACAGGCCTGCTCTACCTCGACACGACCATGGCGGACTTTGCCACCACAGAGCACATTCCCGAGCGCCCACTCAAGGACCTGGGTGACGCAGAGCTGCGGCCCACTCGTGATCAGTTCACCCAGTTCATGTCCGAGTTCGCCTGAGCCCCGGCAGGGCCGACCCGCCGGCAACACCACAGGAGCTGCTGCGCGGGACCCGGCTGGTCGCGCGCCGCGACCCGGCGATGGCCCGCCTGATCAAGGCTGCCGGCGCGATCGAGCTGCGCGATCCCCTGGACGACAGCTTCGCCGCGCTCGTGCGCTCGATCATGTATCAGCAGCTGGCAGGCGCTGCCGCGACTGCCATCCACGGGCGATTCTTGAAGCTGTTCGCGGACGGCCTGTCTCCCGCCGCGGTGCTGGTACTGCCTGAGGGCGCCATGCGGTCGGCTGGACTCAGCGGGTCGAAAGCTGCGGCCATCGCAGACCTCGCACACAAGGTGACTGACGGCACGGTGCCGCTTCACGACGTCGAATCTCTCTCCGACGACGACCTGGTTGCGCGGCTGACCCAGGTGCGAGGCATAGGTCCATGGACGGCGGAGATGTTCCTCATCTTCCAGCTGCGCCGGCTTGACGTGTGGCCCGTGGATGACTACGGCGTGCGCAAAGGCTGGACCTACGCTCACAAGCTCAAAGACCTGATCAGCCCCCGCGCCCTCAAGGCTGAGGGCGATCGCTTTCGCCCATACCGGACGATCGCTGCGTGGTATTGCTGGCGCGCGGTGGACACAGTGCTGCCGGTTTAGACGTGCGCCCCTAGCGGCCGTACTTTCGGCGAAGGCGCTCGATCTCCTGGTCGGTCATCGACGGCACCCCGTAGGCGTCCAGAAAATGACGCGCAAAGCCTGTGCCGAAGTTGTACTGGAGGGTCCAGACGCCGGCAGCAAGGTCCTGGCGCGGATCACCAAGACCGGTACCGCCGACGTCGATCAACCCGGTCAGCCGTCCGGCGCTGACGAGTACGTTCGGCAGGCAATAGTCACCATGGATCAGGACGTGCCCACGCTTCGAAACACCGAACGGACAATCCATGGCATCGGTCTGGTGAATGGCACGCAAGATTTCACCGAATGCGCGAGCGACGAGCTCGGGCGACCACCCGACCGAAGGGTGGTATAGCGGAACCCCAACAATTTCACGAGTCACGAGCCAGTCGTCGCCGGCGGCATGGTAGAAGCCGACCAACTCGGGTACCGGAAGACGACCGCGGAGCCAGGCCAGACGGTCGCGCTCACCGCCCAGGTCCGCCGCCCGCTTGACGAAGACGGCCCCTGATGCGCCGGCCAGCCGCCACACCGTGCCCGCCCAGCTCATCCACGCCAGCTCAGGCTCGAGCTGCGTTCCTCCAATCGCGGCCAGCGCCGCCGATCGCACCCGCCGCGGAAGCCGTAGCGTGGCCGATGACGATTCCATGAAGCGTCCTCTGTACCATGTGTCGGGCCGTCGAGGCAGGTCGTATTTCGAGGGGTGAGTGTGGTGGTGGGTCTTCCGGAATCTCCGGACGCCTTCAAGGACGCGACGTGGGAGGACGTTCTTCCCTACTACCAGGAGCTGGCTTCGCGGCAGCTCGATCGTTCCAACGTTGAGGCGTGGCTTGCCGATTGGTCTCGTTTCGAGTCGCTGCTGTCCGAAGCCGGTGCGCTCGCGAGCTTCGCCTATTCATGCGACACTTCTGACCCCGCTCGCGAGGCAGCCCAGCTACGGTTCGGCACCAAGATCTCACCGAAAGCTCGTCAGCAGCGCGTGCGGCTGCAGGAGCGCCTGGTAGAGCTCGACTACGTAAGGCCGGGTCTCGAAACGACCGTGCAGCGCTTCCGCAATCAGATGGAGCTGTTCAGCGAGGCCAACGTGCCCCTTTTCGCGGGGCTTTCCAAGCTCGAGACGGAATGGTCAAAGGTCAACGGTGCGATGACCGTCGACTGGGATGGTGAAGAGAAGACGCCTCCGCAGCTGCTGCCGTTCCTCGAGTCGACCGACCGCATGGTGCGCGAGCGCGCCTTCAGGCTGCGGGCCAAGCCTTATATCGAGCAGCGCGGCGTGTTGGCGGGCATCTTTGATCGCATGTACGACCTGCGTCAACAGGTCGCCAAGAATGCCGGCTTCGACAACTTCCGCGACTACGCGCATCGCGAAAAAAATCGCTTCGACTACACGCCGGATGACTGCATGCGTTTCCACGAAGCGGTCGAGGCGGCCGTGCAGCCGGCCGTTGAGCGTCTCATGCGGCGGCGGCGCGCCGCCATGGGCCTCGACGCGCTTCGGCCGTGGGACATCACCACAGATCCCAAAGGCCGGCAGCCGCTGAAACCCTTCGAGGACGTTGCGACGTTGATCGACCGGACGGACGACGTCTTAGCCCACGTCGACACTGACTTCCAGACCTACTTTCGCCGCATGGCCGACGATCACCTGCTGGACCTGGACAACCGCAAGGGCAAGGCGCCGGGCGGCTACTGCCAGACGCTCGCGTTCAGAAAGATGCCCCTTATCTTCATGAATGCGGTCGGCATCGACGACGACGTGCGCACGCTGTTGCACGAGTCAGGCCATGCGTTCCATTCCTTCGAAGCATCGAGACTGCCGCTGCTCTTTCAGCGTCATCCGGGATCCGAGATGGCCGAAGTCGCGTCGATGTCGATGGAGCTGCTGGCCGCGCCTTTCATCGGTCGAGACAGTGGCGGCTACTACAGCGAGGAGGATGCTCGAAGGTCACGAGCCGAGCTGCTCGAAGGAATCATTCTGTTCTTCGCTCACTGCGCGTCCGTCGACGCGTTACAGCATTGGATCTACCTGGACAAAGACGGACACGACGCCGATGCCCGCGACCGAAAATGGCTCGAGCTGCGCCGGCGGTTCGAAGGTCGATCCGTCGATTGGAGCGGCCTCGACGCAGAGCGTATCGCGCGCTGGTACCAGCAGCCGCATTTCTTCGCCAGTCCCTTCTACTACATCGAGTACGGGATCGCGCAGCTCGGAGCACTCCAGGTGTGGCGCAACAGTCTTCGAGACGGCGGTGAGGCTGTGCGCCGATACCGCGACGCGCTCGCGTTGGGGGCGACTGAACCCTTGCCGCAGCTGTTAAAGGCCGCCGGGGCGCGGCTGATCTTCGACAGCGCCGGAATGCGCGGGCTGATCAAGCTGGTGGAGGAGGAACTGGGGAAGCTAGACAACTAGCCTCTACGTCAATTGTCCATGATGTCGCGCAGCGGTTTCTTGGGACCGAAACGCGGCGCCCCGATTCCAGAGATCGTCAGGAGCCGGATCACGCGGCCCCGCTGTCCGCGGTAGGGCTCGAGGAGCTCCAACATGCGCTCGTCGGTCGAGCGCGGCGTTCCCTCCAGGGCATAGCCGATCGCGTGAGGCAGATGGTAGTCGCCGACCGGAACCGCGTCTGAATCCCCCAGGGCGACGAGCGCGACCTTCGCCGCGGTCCACGGGCCGACGCCTGGAAACGCTTCGAGCCGGCGATGGGCGCTTGGCATGTCCATCGTGATGGTCTCCTCGAGCCGGCTGGCGCTCCTCGCGGCGCGGATGATGACCTCCGCGCGCCGGCGCTCGACGCCAAAGCGGTGGAACGCCCAGTACGGCGTTCGCGCGAGCACTTGCGACGACGGGGGAATCTTCAACCGCACCGGCCCCGGCGCCGGCTCGCCGAGCGCTTCGACGAGCGCCCGATACCCGGCTTTCGCCTCGATGGTGGTGACCTTCTGCCCCAATACGGCAGGGACGAGCGCCTCGAACACAGCGTGTGTTCTCGGCAGTCGCAAGCCGGGGTTTCGGCGGTGCAGGTCGGCGATCAGGCGGTGCTGCGGCCGAAAATCGCCGGCGTCGTCCTCTTCGCCGCACAGCGACGCGGCTCGCTGTGACGCCCACTCCGCCCCCGGCCCCCACGCCTCCACGGTGATGGTTCCCGTCCCGATGCGGAGATGGACCGTCGCCGGGCCCTCCGGCGTGCAGGTGGCACGCCACGCGTCGGTTCTGTCGATCCGCAGCGAGTGACCGAGCCCGATCGGGGCCAGGGTTGAGAACAGGTCGAGAGGCCGGCTCACCTCAAATGACGTCCGCACGTGCGGTTCCACGGTGAGCAGGCTACTGCTTGAGCGGCACCGCCAGGACGAACGTGCTGCCGCTTCCGACTTCGGACTCGACGGTCAAGTCTCCATCGTGCATCCGAGCGATCTCTCTCGAGAGCCAGAGGCCAAGGCCGGTCCCCTGGACATTCTGGGCGTTCTGGATGCGGCCGAACCGAGTGAACAGGTTGGCCTGGTCTTGCAGGCTGATACCCGCACCATGATCGATGACGGAAACGGTGGCCATGCCCTCCTTGCGTCCGATGCTCACCGTGATGTCCGAACCCGCCGGTGAGTATTTGGCCGCGTTGGTCAGCAGGTTTCTGATCACGATCTGGAAGCGATCCGTGTCGACCTCCGCCTCCAGCGGTTCGGCAGGCTCATCGACCTTGAGTTCGTGACCCCGCAGCAGCATCTTCACGCCATCGATCGCCATGTCCGTGATCTCGACAACGTCGCGGCGCCTCTTGTTCAGCTCGAGCCGGCCTTCCTCGAGGCGCGATGTTTCAAGCATCTGCTCGAGCATCCAGTTGATCTCGTCTGACTTCGCGATCAGCAGCGGCAGGACCGAATTTGCCATCGGCGACAGCTCCCCCAGGGAACCGGCCTCGAACATCGTCAGGTATCCCTTGATGATCGTCATCGGTCCGCGCAGCTCGTGCGAGGCGACGTTGAGGAAGTCGCTCTTGGCCCTTTCAAGCGCCTGGATCCGCGAGTTCAAGCTGACCCGGTCAAGGCTGGCCGTGATGCTGATCGCGTACTGGACGAGCCGGTTGAGCTCGTCGTCACCAAAGATCGGCGTCAGGCGTCCAGAAACGATGACGATGGCACCGCGACCCTTCTCGAGATCCAGCGGGACGATGAGCATGTGGTCCTTGCGCCACGGCTGATGTCCCTGTCCGGCCACCGACAGGAAGTCATTACGCGTCGCGATCTGCTCTGCTTCGTCCGCGGCCACTCCCCGCGCCGCGAGGATGGACCGGTCCGAATCGATGACAAAAGCGCTTTCGCCACCGACAAGGCGCTGGGCCCAACCGATCGCTCGATGCGCGAGGGTCTGGCGGTCTGGGCTGTGCAGGAGCAGGTCGTGCAGAGCACTTCGAAACTGGTCCTCTTCGGGTTGTCGCCAGAAGCGTCTCAACCACGCGGGCGGCGCGAAGCTGACATAAAGGATCGGAACGACGGCCAGGGTGATCAGGTCGGTGACCAACGTCCCGACCTGCCCAAGGCTGACGCCAAACGTGCCGATCATCACCACGAAGTAGATGCCGGCATAGCCGAGGCTGAGCGCACGCAGCCGTGCCGCCTCGACCGCACGCCGGCCGCTGGCGGCGATCCAGAAGCGGCTGATCGGCTCGAGAATGCAGAGCGTCCAGGCGACGAGCACCGCCGCCACGGCGGTTGACTGCAGCGGCCCGTGCAAGCGCTGGGTGTCGGCTGGGAGCTGCGCGGCAATCCCAAATGCGCCGACCAGCACGATGCCCGCTGTGATCCATCGACGCGAATTGGTGGAAATGGGCACGAATGTGTCCCGGAACATGACCAGGGCGTAACCGGAGAACAGGAACAAGACGAGCGCCAGATCCGTCAGGGCCTGGGCACCGGCACCGGATCCGCCCAGCGCTGGAGCGATCAAGATGAGCAGGGCCAGCGAGGTCAGGGCGAGCGCCAGGTAACCGTGCCGCCGGTCCGGCGACCGGATCCAGCTGACGGCGGTCCTGACTGCAAGCAGCCCAAAGGCGACCTCGATGGCAAGCTGGAGGACCAATAGGAGATCGGTCATCGTGGCCGAGCTTAGCCTAATTGAAGACATTTCGACGACAGGAGCATTGAGGATGAAGTGGGTAACCCGAAAGAACGCCAGCGTCGACCGGATCGCTTGCCCGTGGCTCGTGAAGCGATTCATCGACCCCGAGGCCGAGTTCCTCTATGTGCCGGCCCCAGATGTTGCAAGCGTGGCTGAGCGCGAGGGCGCCATCCCGTACGACGTGGGTGGCGTCGAGCTGGGTCACGTCGAGGGCAGGTGCAGCTTTGAGTCGATCATCCTCAAATATGGGCTTCAGGACCCCGCCCTCGACCGGCTGGCCCAGATCGTGCATGGCGCCGACGTCACGGCCGACGTCGACAAGACACCCGAGGCGGCAGGCCTCAAGGCGATCGCTCACGGGTTCGCCATCGTCCACGGCGAGAAGGACCACTTGAAGATCGCCCTCGAAACTCCCCTCTACGACGCCCTCTACGCGTGGTGCCAGAAGGACGTGGCGAGAGTCAGGCCGCCGGAGTGACCTCGATGCCGTTAGGATCCGTCCGAGCGGCCTCCAGACTCCCGACCTCGAAGCCCTGAAGGCCTCGCACGCCGGCTTCGACCAGGGCGGCGCCCGAACCCTCCAGCAGGTTGATGCCGAGGTGATGGTGGTAGCCGTCCCAGCTCAGAAAGCGCATGACCCGACCGGCTTCAGCCATCAGCTCCATTCCCATTGACTCGTAGAAGGCCTGCGAGCTGTCAAGGTCGGCGACGTTCAAGTGCATGTGACCAAGCACGGTGCCGCTTGAGAATTTCTTCTCCGTCTTGCCGGCGATTCTCATGAGTCGTTCGAAATCCAGGTGGTCGATACCGATGTTCAACCGACCGTTCGGGTATTGCCATTCGCTGCGCGGCCGGTCGGCGTACACCTCGATGCCGTTTCCCTCCGGGTCATCGAAATAGAGGGCCTGGCTGACGAAGTGGTCCGCCGTGCCCGTCAGCGGCAGGCGCTCCTCGAGCGAGCGCCTCAGGAAACCGCCAAGCTCCTCTTCGCGCGGCAGCAAGATCGCAAAGTGGTAGAGACCGGCGGTGTGTCGCGGACGCTCGCGTCCGCCGGCCAGCGCTTTGAGGCGAAGCAGCGGTGAGCCGGCCGCTCCCAGCGTGACAGACTCTGTCCCGCCGGCGATCCGGGTGAGGCCGAACCATTCGTAGAAAGCGGCTTCGCGCTCAAGGTCGAGAACTTTCAGCTCCACCGACCCGAGCGGCCAATCAGATCCCATACCGGTTTCAATCTACCCACGCCGATGCCGATTCCTAACGCAGCCGGAATATTCGCCGAGCGCTTCACCGCCCAGCTGCTGGCCGGAAGTCCGGCTGGTGACCCTCTGGCCGTGGCGGAGAGGCTGCTGGCGATACAGGGCCAGGACCTGCGTAGTGCGAGGTTGGCGATCCGCGCCCGGACCAAGGGCCTGTCATCGGACGACGTCGATCGCGCCCTCGCCGAAGACCGATCGATGGTGATCAGCTGGCTCAACCGAGGCACGCTGCATCTCGTCCGCAGCGAGGACTACGCGTGGTTGCACGCGCTGACCACCCCGCCACTTCATAGCGTCAACGCCCGCCGCCTGCGTGAAGAAGGAGTGACTCCGCCGGCCGCGGAACGCGGCGTGGCGCTCATCCGGCGGTCTCTGGCCGACGACGGGCCGCTGACCCGCCAGGAGCTCGGCCAACGCCTGGCGGCCGCACGGATTCGGGTGGACGGCCAGGCACTCGTCCACCTGCTTCTGCTCGCGTCGCTGCGCGGCCTGATCGTGCGCGGGCCGCTAGTCGACGGTCAGCAGGCGTTCGTGTTGACCAGAGATTGGCTCGGCCCGCCGAAACCGGTAGTTCGCGATCGCGCCCTGGCTGAGCTCGCTCGGCGGTTCCTGGCCGGTCACGGTCCGGCGACCGACCACGACCTGGCCTACTGGTCCGGGGTGCCGCTGCGCGACGCGCGGGCCGGTCTGAGGGCCATCGGCTCGGAAATCACCGAGAGAGGAGATGGCCTGGTGACCTTCACAAGCGCCAGAGCGAGCCGGGCGCTGCCGAAACCACGCTTGCTGGGGCCGTTTGATCCGGTGCTCTTCGGTTGGACGTCCCGGGACGTCATTCTTGGCGCCAACGGGCCGGCGATCGTCTCCGGTGGCACTTTTCGACCTTTTGCCCTGGTCCGCGGCCGCGCCGCCGCCACCTGGTCGATTCGCGCGGGCAGTGTAGTGCTGAAGCCGTTCGGGCGGCTTACTCGGTCAGCCGCCTCCGCCCTGAAGGCGGATGAGAGGGATGTGATCCGGTTCCTGAATCTGAGCTAAG
>CATPBO010000003.1 GCA_955652835.1 Candidatus Dormiibacterota bacterium | reverse complement strand
CGCGGAAGCGCCGCGGGCAGCCTCGTCTCGTACTGCCTCGGCATCACCAACCTCGATCCCCTGCATCACGGCCTGATCTTCGAACGCTTCCTCAACATCGACCGGGTGTCCATGCCCGACATCGACTGCGACTTCTCTGTCGAAGGCCGCGAAAAGGTCATCCGCTATGTCTCAGAGAAGTACGGTTCGGAGCGCGTCGCCCAGATCATCACGTTCACGACGATGGCGTCGAAAGCTGCGATCCGCGACGTCGGCCGCGTACTTGAGGTGCCGCTTCGCGACACCGACCGCCTGGCCAAGCTCGTGCCGGTTTGGCAGGGACGCTCCAAGACTCTCGACGACACGATGAAGGAGGTCCCGGAGTTTCGCGAGGCGTACGAGTCGAACGAGGAGCAGAAGCGCCTCATCGACGTCGCCCGCACCCTGGAGGGCGTCTCACGCAATGTCAGCACGCACGCCGCGGGTGTCGTCATCGCTCCGGAGCCGCTGGTGCATTACACGCCGCTGCAGTACGGCCCGGGGCGTGAGGCGGTGGTGACGCAGTACGACATGAAGGCGGTCGGCGACATCGGCTTGCTGAAGATCGACTTCCTCGGCTTGCAGAACCTCGACATCATCGCCACGTGCCTCCGGCTGCTCAAGGAGCACCGCGGCCTCGAGATCGACATCGAGGCCATTCCGTTCGACGACGCCAAGACGTATGAGCTCATCGCCAACGGGGACACGCATGGCGTGTTCCAGTTCGAAGGTGCGGGCATGCGTCGAATGCTGCTAGACATGCGACCTCAGAACTTCGCCGACGTCTCGGCGGCGGTCGCTCTGTTCCGGCCGGGCCCAATGGTGAACATCCCCGCCTACGTCGCGCGCAAGCAGGGACGAGAGCCCATCGAGTACATGCACGAACGACTCGAGCCGATCCTGCGCGAGACGTACGGCGTGATGATTTATCAGGAGCAGGTGATGATGGCCGCCCGCGAGCTGGCGGGGTTCACGATGAGCGAGGCCGACATCCTTCGCGCCGCGATGGGCAAGAAGGACAAGGTGAAGATGGCGAAGCTGCGCACGAAGTTCATCGACGGAACTGTCGAGCGAGGAATCTCGAAGTCGACGGCGGAGGCGCTGTTTGACAGCATCGCGAAGTTTGCGGAATACGGTTTCAACCGCGCGCACTCAGCGGCTTATGGCGTGATCGCCTACCAGACCGCCTATCTCAAGGTGAGCTACCCGCTGGAGTACATGACTGCGCTGCTGATCCACATGGAGGGCAGCGCTGACCGGGTGGCGACCGCGATCGTCGATTGCCGGATCCGCGGCATCGACGTGCTGGCGCCTGACATCAATCGCTCGCGCGCCGACTTCTCCATGAGCGATGGCCGCATCTTGTTTGGCCTCGCCGCGATCAAGAACGTCGGGCAGCACGCTGTGGAGAGCATCGTCGGGCTGCGCGACGCCGACGGGCCGTTCAAGTCGCTTGAAGACCTGTGCGATCGCACCGCAGCCATCCAGGACGTGAACCGCCGCGTGCTCGAGTCGCTGGTCCAGTCAGGCGCGTGCGATTCGCTGGGCGAGCGGGCGCGACTGCTGGCGGTGCTCGACCACGCGGTCAGCCGGGCCGAGCGCGCGCGCCGCGACCGTGAGTCGGGTCAGACGTCGCTGCTCGACATGGTCGGCTCGCCCGAGACGCAGGCCGATGACTACGGGTTGTTGATCGACGTCGCGCCGATGCCTGGGGAGGAGAAGCTGCGGCTCGAGAAGGAGCTGCTAGGCCTGTACCTGAGCGACCACCCGCTGCGCCGGATCTCGGCCGAGCTGGCCAGGCTTTCAGACACCCAGGCCGTCGAGGTCACGAGCGCGCTGCAGGAGACGGAGGTGCGCGTCGCGGGGTTGGTACGGGAGGTCCGCAGGGTCGTCACACGCAAGGGTCAGATCATGGCCTACGCGTCGCTCGAAGATCTCACCGGGACGGTCGACGTGGTTCTGTTCCCGCGGATCTTCGAGCAGGTTCGTCTGCTGTTCGAACCGGACAAGGTGGTCGTCGTCCAGGGCAAGGTGGACGCTCGCGCCGGCAGCACGCGCGCGACCGGCGCTGCCGGCGCTCCGCCGGCCGAGCCTGATATGGAACCTGAGGTGGAGACGGCATCGGTGGTCGCCGACATGGCCTGGCTGTGGGATGACCCAGAGTGCCTGCCGGTGGCTCGGCGCCAGTTGGTCCACGTGCACATCCCGAACGGCGACGCGGGACTGGCGGAGCGCCTCGAAGCAGTGCTCGCGCGGCACCCGGGAACCGACCAGGTTGTCCTCCACGTGGTGGTCGGTAGTCGAGAGGTGGTCGTGAATGCCGATCGCTATCATGTGCTCGCCGGTCCGGCGCTCACGGCTGAGATCGACGACCTGGTCGGTCAAACCGCGACCAGGCTGGAGACGGTGCGGCCGAAGGTGCAGTCCAACGGCAACGGACGAGGGAGACGATGACCGAGCTCGAGGGAACTGCGACCGGGCGCTACATCGTGGTGAAGGCGCTCGAGGACGGCGTCGTGATCATGGGTCTGACCAGGGGCAAGGACACGCGATCGCACCATTCGGAACGGCTCGATGCAGGCGAGGTGCTGGTGGCTCAGTTCACGGAGCTGACGGCTGCGATCAAGATCCGGGGCCGGGCAGAGATCCTCACCGACACAGGGAAGCTCGTCTCAGGCCTTTAGTAATCTTTGGGCTGCGACTGGCCCCACGCGCCCACGTAGCTCAGGTGGCAGAGCATTTCCTTGGTAAGGAAAAGGTCCCCGGTTCGAATCCGGGCGTGGGCTCCACGACCTCTCCCTCAATTCCGCACGTCTGGCGCCAGCCGCTCCTTTGCAACCGCGCGATGCGCACGTTTGGCGCCAGCCGGGTGAATCCCACCGGAAGTTACCTAAATAGAAGGTCTGTCTCAAGACGGCAGGTTGACGGGATTAGAAACCGATCGAGTATTTCAAGATGATTTACGTGGACACCGCGATGTTCGGCTCGCAGCACGGCGTGGAATGCGTGGTCGATTTCTTCGGGCCCGATCACGTTATGTTCGGGACCGATACTCCCTTCGATACCAAGGGCGGTGCTCACTTCATCCCGGTCACGATCT
>CATPBO010000002.1 GCA_955652835.1 Candidatus Dormiibacterota bacterium | reverse complement strand
CTCGTGCCCGACGACGATGTGGCCGATCCCGAAGTCTCGATCGTCATCCCGGCCCTGAATGAAGAGACGACGGTGGCCGACTTCGTCGATTGGTGCCGGGAGGGCCTGGCCGGCGCGGGCGTGAAGGGCGAGGTCGTGATCGTCGACAGCGGGACCGACCGCACGACCGAGCTCGCACTCGAACACGGAGCACGCGTGTTGAGGACTCCGCGTCGCGGACTCGGCCGTGCCTACATCGACGCGCTTCCTTTCATTCGCGGCACGTACGTCCTCATGGGCGACGCCGACTGCACCTACGACTTCCGCCAGCTGACCGCGTTCCTGGCGAAGTTTCACGAGGGCTACGAGTTCGTCATGGGCTCGCGTTGGTTGGGCACCATCGAGCCCGGGTCGATGCCGGGCCTGCATCGCTACCTCGGCACGCCGGTCACGACCTGGATCCTCAACGTGGTGTACGGCAGCCACTTCTCCGACATCCACTGCGGTATGCGCGGCATGACGGTGGGCGCGCTGCGCCGCATGGGCCTGCAGTCTCAGTCGTGGGAATACGCATCGGAGATGGTGCTGAAGTCCGTGCATATGCGGCTGCGCACGGCCGAGGTGCCGGTGCGCTTTTTGAAGGATCGCGAAGGCAGGATGAGCCACCACAAGCGTGCCGGTTGGTGGTCGCCCTTCCAGGCGGCGTGGATCAACCTGCGCGCGATGTTCGTCTACGGTGCGGACTTCTTCGCCTTCAGGCCCGGCCTGGCGCTGCTTGCGGTCGGCCTGGTGCTGACCCTGCCCTTGAGCCTCGGGCCGTTCCAGGTTGGGCCGATTCATTTCTCCCTCTACTGGATGCTGCTCGGAATGACGCTGACGCTCCTGGGTCTCCAGAGCTTTTACATGGGCTGCCTGGCCCAGGTCCTGCACGACTACTCCGGCGACGCCCGCAGGCGGTGGCTGCGCATCTTTCCGTACACCCGGACCGTCCTCGCCAGCGCGGCGGTGTTCGGCATCGGCCTGGTGCTCACCGCGGCGCTCGCCGTCGACTACGTGCGGTCCGGCCTTTCTCTCGGCTCATCCGATCGCATCCCGTATCTAGGTGCGCTCGGCCTGCTCATGCTCGTGGCGAGCTTCATGACCTTCACCTTCGTCCTACTAATCCAAGCCGCGGCATTGCGGGCCGAGTCCATTTATGGATCTGATCGGTAGGCAGCCCAGGGACCGCGCATACGGCCAGGACCAGGCCCCTACGAAGGTCGACCAGTTCGGAGTCTGGCTCTCGTCGCTGCAGATCAACCGTCACGTGCCGACGTTCGCGGGCAAGCGCGTCGCCGACATCGGCTGTGGCTACCACGCGAGGTTCGCGCGCACTCTCCTCGACCGCGTCCAGCACTTGACCCTCCTCGACGTCGCCCTCGACCCAGCGCTCAAGGCGGACCCACGCGTGACCGCGATCGAAGGCGTCATCCCAGACGCTCTGTCGTCGATCGCCACCGGTGAGACCGACGTCCTCATCTGCAACTCCGTGCTGGAGCACCTGTGGGACCCGGCGGGCACGCTGACCGAGTTCCACCGCATCCTCGCCCCGGGCGGACTGGCCCTGATCAACGTGCCGTCGTGGCGTGGCAAGTACTTTCTCGAGCTGTCCGCGTTTCGGCTGGGCAAGAGCCCGGCCGCCGAGATGAACGACCACAAGATGTACTACGACCCTCGCGACCTCTGGCCGCTGCTGGTGAAGGCGGGCTTCAGGCCTCGCGACATCCGGTGCTTCCGCCATAAGTTCGGCCTCAACACGTTCGCCGTCTGCGCGAGCGCGGCACCCGCCAAGGAGAAGAAGTGACCGCTTTCGTGGACGAATACCTCACCGAGGCGAAGACCATCCTGGATGCGATCGACCGGACCGAGATCGAGCTCGTCGCCCAGGGCCTCACCGGCGTGCGTGACGCTGGTGGCCGGCTGTTCCTGCTTGGAATCGGCGGTTCGGCGGGGCACGCCAGCCACGCGGTGAACGACTATCGGAAGATCTGTGGTTTCGAGGCCTACACGCCGACCGACAACGTGTCCGAGCTCACCGCGCGAATCAACGACGAAGGCTGGGACACGAGCTTTTCGGAGTGGCTTCGCGGCTCGCGGCTTGGCAAGCACGATGCGCTGCTCATCTTCTCGGTGGGCGGTGGCGACCGGGAGAAGAACATCTCCGGCAACCTGGTCAAGGCGATCGAGCTGGCCGAAGAGGTTGGCGCGCAGATCTTCGGCGTCGTCGGGCGGGACGGCGGCGCGACTCGCAAGGCCGCGGACGCCTGCATCGTCATCCCACCGCTGATCGCGGAGCGGGTCACGCCTCACACGGAAGGCATCTGCGCGGTGATGTGGCATTTGCTGGTGAGCCATCCGTCGCTGCAGCGCGCGACCACCAAGTGGGAGTCCGTCTCCAAGCCAGCGGCGCCTTGACCGAAGCGCAGCGCTATTTCCTGGTCGGCGGCGCGGGGTTCATCGGCGGCCATTTCGTCGACCGCCTGATGGCGCGAAGGGCTCAGGTGACCGTCTACGACAACTTCAGCTCCGGCCGCGAGTGGCACCTCGAGGGCCACCTTGGCTCACCCTTGCTGCGCGTCGTGCGCGGCGATGCGTCCGACCTCCCGACTCTTAGCGCGGCGATGGAGAACCACGACGTCGTCATCCACCTCGCGTCGAACCCCGACATCGCGAGGGCGGCCACCGAGCCGGCGATCGACTTCGACCAGGGCACGTACCTGACGCACAACGTGGTCGAGGCGATGCGGATGACGGGAACACGTCAGATCCTCTACGCGTCGGGCAGCGGCGTGTACGGCGACCTGGGCGAGCTCGAGGCCCAGGAGGACTACGGTCCGATGGTCCCTATCTCAACATATGGCGCGAGCAAGCTCGCCGGCGAGGCGCTGATCTCCGCTTACTGCCACATGTTCGGGCTGCAGGGCTGCGTCTATCGATTCGCCAACGTGGTCGGAGAACGCCAGACGCACGGCGTCGGCTTCGACTTCCTGCGGCAGCTGCAGGCATCTCCCAAGCGCTTGCGCATCCTTGGCGACGGCACCCAGAGCAAGTCGTACATCCACGTCAGCGACGTCATCGACGCGGTGCTGCTGGCGGCAGCCGTCCCGGGCGCCCAACGGTTCCGTACCTACAATGTCGCTACGGGTGACTACATCACCGTGCGGGAGATCGCCGAGCTCGCGGTGGAATGTATGGGCCTCCCGGCAGGAGGCACCGAGTTCGTATTCGCCGGGGGCGATAGGGGG
>CATPBO010000001.1 GCA_955652835.1 Candidatus Dormiibacterota bacterium | reverse complement strand
GGTGAGTACCAAACCATGAAGTTGACATTCATGGGGACCGCAGGGGCGCGATTCATGGTCGCCAAGCAGCTGGCCGCCTCCGGCGGCCTTTACCTCGAAGAAGGCAACACGCGCTTCAGCCTCGACCCCGGCCCCGGCGCGATCGTGCAGTACGCCAAGCGCAAGGTCGACCTGACGAAGCTCGACGCGATCGTGATCAGCCACCGCCACCTCGACCACTCAGGCGATGTGAACGTGATGGTCGAGGCAATGACCGAGGGCGGCTTCCAGCACCGCGGCCGTTTGTTCTGCCCATCTGACGCACTTGATGTGGACCCAGTCGTCCTGAACTACCTACGGCGCTTCCCGCAGGAGGTGGTCAGGCTCGAGCCCGAGACGACATATTCGGTGAAGGACATCACCTTCACGACGAGCCCGCGTCACGTACACCAGGTGGAGACTTACGGCTTCCGGTTCGGCGACCGCCTCGGCTGGGTGACCGACTCCGCCTACTACGACGGCATCGCGGAGCAGCACAAGGCGGACGTGATGGTGATCCACGTTGTGCTCATGCAGTGCCGCGCCGAGCTGCCCCACCTCTGCCTCGACGATGCGGAGCGGATCATCCGTGAGGCCAAGCCGCGCCTCGCCATCCTCACCCATTACGGCATGACGGTCTGGCGCGCGCACCCGTGGGAGCTCGCGGCCGACATGACCCAGCGCATAGGAACCGAGGTCAAGGCCGCGCGCGACGGCATGACCCTCGAACTCTGAGCGCCCTCGTGACATGACGGCGGAACAACGTTTTCTGCTTCTTCTCATCCTTGTCGGAGCGCTGGCGACTGTCCTGGGCCTGGTTTCTAAGCGCGCGCGCCTGCTGCCCTATCCCGTGGTGCTTGCCGCGGCGGGCGTCGCGGTCGGCCTGCTGCCCGGCGGCCAATTTCCGCGCATTGGGGGCAACCTCATGCTGCTCGCTTTCGTGCCGGGCCTGGTGTTCGAGGCCGCGCTCACCCTTGACCTGGCCGAGTTGAGGCAACGGCTCCTCCCGGTAGGGCTCCTGGCCACCGTCGGCGTGGCGTCGACGGTCCTTCTAATCGGCGTCCTCATCCATCTGGTCCTGGGGTTCGGTTGGGCAAGCGCCTTCCTGCTGGGCGCGATCCTGGCCGCGACCGATCCCATCGCAGTCATCGCGCTGCTGCGAAGGCTGAAAGCGCCGCCGGGCCTGGCGGCGATCCTGGAAGGCGAGAGCCTCTTCAACGACGGCACCGGCGTAGCTGTTTTCTCCGCCGTGCTAGCCACGATCTTGAGCGGAGCGCCATCTTTCGGCGACGGCACCATCCGATTCTTCGCCATCACCTTGGGAGGAACCGCGATCGGCCTTGCCGTCGGGTTCGTCGGCCTGGCCCTGCTCCGGTTCGCCGAGGACGCGCCGCTTGAGATTCTGGCAACGCTTGTGATTGCTTACGGCAGCTACCTCGCGGCAGACGTGGTTCACGCCTCTGGCATCGTGGCCGTCGTAGTCGCCGGCATCGTGGTCGCACGCTACGGCGCGCGAATCGGGCGGCTGCACGGCCCTCAGCTGCTTGGCTTCTGGAACCTGCTTGCGTTCGTTTTCAACGCGATGCTGTTCATCCTCGTGGGCGCTGCACTGCCGGCCACCACGCTGCTGCCGGTGATTGGGCTCGTGTTGGTCGGGTTCGTGATCATGCTGGTGACCCGCGCCGTGCCGGTGTACGCCCTTCTCTCGCTCGCGGCTTTTCGCGGCCCACCCATTCCGTGGCGGTGGCGCCACGTCACCTGGTGGGCGGGCTTAAGGGGCGCGCTGTCCGTTGCATTGGCGCTGTCTGTCGCCGGCCTCAACGGTGTCGACAGCCGCGTCTCGGTCGTCGCCTACGGAGTCGTGCTGCTGTCGCTGCTCGTGCAAGGCGCGTTGATGGCGCCGATTACGCGTGCACTACACATCGAGGCCACGAGTTGACCCGTTGGCGATGGCGCGGATCCGTCGCCTTGCTCGCGGTTGCGGTCGCCTTCGTCATCTACCCGCTGGTCGAAGGCGAGAACGACGTGATCAACTCGGACTGGCCGGCCTTTGCGACCGGGGCTCGAATCATGGTCAGCGATCCAGGCCATCTCTACGACTTCGACGTCCAGCGCCGCGTCGAGCTCGAGGTCACCGGTGGACGGACGCTGATCACGCTCGGCATCAACGGGATCCTGCCGTTCGTCGCGCCGGCCTACGTCGCATTCTTCCCGGTTCCGTTCGAGCTGCTGGGGACCAACCTCGGCGGCCGGCTGTGGATCCTCTTCGGGCTGGCGTGCCTCGCCCTCGGTCTCTACCTGGGAGTGCGGCCGCGCGCCCCCGCCGCCTTGCCGGCCAATGCGACCATTCTGCCCGCGTTCGCGTCAGTTCTGCCCGCGTTCGCGTCAGTTCTGCCCGCGTTCGCGTCAGTTCTGCCCGCGTTCGCGTCAGTGCCGACCGCGCTGCTGCTGCTCAATGCTCAGCTCGACGGCATCGTCGTGCTGGGGATCGGCGCCGCCATCTCGCTGTGGTCTCGACAGTACCTGGCGGGTCTTTGCCTCGGGCTGACCCTGGTCAAACCCCAGCTCATGCTGCCTCTCGGCGCGGCGCTGCTTGCGACCAGGCGATGGCGGGTCCTCGCCGGCTGGGCCACGGCAGGCGTCTTGCTGTCGGGGGCGGCGGCGCTGCTCAACCCGCGGTGGGTCTTCCAGTGGCTCCCGGCGCTCAACGGCCCTGTGCGTCCTGGCAGTCGCGAGGTCGATCTTGCTCACTTCGGCACAGTGCTCCCCAGCGCTTATCAGGGCTACGGCGTGGCGATCCTGTCGCTCCTGGCGCTGCTCGCCGTGCTGGCGCTGGCCAGGCGGCCAGGGAACGCATTTCGCCCGGCTGCTGCCGTCCTGGTCGCCGGCGGGATCCTGGTGGCCCCCCACGCGCTGCCGACCGACCTCGTGCTGGTCGCCGCAGCGCTCGCTATCTGGGGCGAGGCCCGGTGGCACGACTGGGTGCTGGTGTCGATCGGCGCGGCGATTGCGGCCTTGGCGCCCGTGCCGGTTCCTGCCGTGGTGGGGGTGCTGACTACCGGGTGGGTGTGCCTTCGGGCAGCCGGCTTTAGCTTTGGGCTAAGGCGGGGACCGGCACCGCGGTCTGCTGGATGATCCCGTCGATCAGTCCATAGTCGACCGCTTCCTGCGGAG